>QWPB01000083.1 GCA_003671275.1 Planctomycetota bacterium
TCAGCCAGCGAACCATCGGCACAAACGTTGTGATACATTAGACAGGAAAACGAATGCATTAGCTTCTCCTCGGTTCAGTGGGAGTGATGATGGAAGAAGCCCTCACAGACTCCGTCATCCTGTCCAGCCAATCGGCCAGTTCTCCTGCCAGATGCCGTCGCTCAAATCGGTGGATGTCCCAGTAATCATCGTCGTGATGTACCCCGCATCGATGGCGCTCGCTCTCCAGGGCCAGTCGATCCCGGATCTTGGTTCCATCGGCCGGAGCACACAGCACGGTTCCCGGAAGATCACGCATGATGTCCCAGACATCTCCGTCTGGAGCGACCACGAATACAGGGCGTTTGGCAGCCATATATTCAAAGGTCTTGGCATTGATGATCCGCCGGGTCTCGGGAAGATCCGTGTTCAACATCAGCAGTGAATCACTGGCCCGCATCAGCTGGACCGCCTCCGAGTGTTCTACGAACGGTAACCGCACCACGTGGCAGGGCAGCCCGTGAAGACGATCCAACTGGGCCTCCTGGTCTGCGGTTTTTCGTCCCGCACAGACCAGTTCCAGATGATTCATGAGTTGCGGCTGGGTGACTGCAAGCTGACAGATCGCATCGACCAGCGGGGCAATCGAGTTCAAGTTCCAGAGCGTTCCCACAAACGACATCCGGTACAAATTCGTACCACGTCCGTAGTCCCGCTTAATGATCGGAGTAGCTTCATGAGTGACAAAGTCGTCGGGATCGAATCCGTTATAGATGTGCGTGGCGGGAGCAGTACAACCGACACCGCGTGCGAATTCGGCCACGGCTGCCGCACTGGAGGGCGTCGTCGCCAGCAGTGACTTGGCAGCCAGTACCGCCTTGCGCTGCATCCGGGTTTGAATCCAGTTGGCCAACCGCCCCTGTTTCTTATTCTCCCAGTAAGCGTTACTGATACTCCACTCGTCGCGGTAATCGAGCATCAGCGGTACGCCCGTCTTCCGGGAGAGCGCCGCCCCCACCAGGAACGACGAGAACGGCGGTCCCGTGGCAATGATGGCATCATGCGGCACTTCCCGCAGCAGTTGGAGCCCCGCCTTCAACGCCTGTGGCCGCCACAGGATCTGCGGATCGGGTTGTAGTACAAAGTTACTGACTGATCGGACCAGGGTCTTGACGCCACCCAGAATGCGACTTTTGATTCCGGCGGCAGCAGCGTCTCCGTGACTGGCGGACACCATGTTCTTCATGGCATAGCCGGGCTCGTAAGTCCGGGCCTTGCGAATGATCGTCTCCGCAGGAATATCCTTGAGCAGGCTCTCATCAAAAAGCGGGGCCGACGGATTCGAGGCGGTCAGTACCGAACAGTCCCACCCGAAATGAGGCAGGTATTTGACGAACTTGGCCGCGCGATGGACCCCCACTCCTCCCACGGGGGGAAAGAGATAGGCCACGAACAGCACACGTTTCCGTTTCACGGACATCATCGACTCAAGAGGAAGGAAGACTGGGGACCAGGTCATGGGCAACCGCTACCGGAGTCCGCCGGCGAGCGATCAGTTCTTCGAACAGGGCTTCCGTATCACGGGCTGTCGCGCTCCAGGTCTTCGCCTGGAACTGGCGGGCGGCTCTTGAATGCGTCCCACGCAATACGGTCTCGATTCCCTGAGCCAGGGACTCGGCATGATTCACAGGGACCAGTTCGGAGAATTCGGGCTGAGCCAGTTCGCGAACACTGCCCACATCGGTGGAGACAAAGGGAGTCCCGCAGGCCACGGACTCTCGCAGGACATTCGGCAATCCTTCGGACTCGCTGCACAGAACCGTCAGATCGGCAGCCCGATACCAGTCCGCCAGTCGGTCATGCCCTATCGAGCCCACGAACTGGATTTGCTCCGCCATTCCCTGTTCAACCGCCAGTTGCTGCCACTCGCTCCGGCTGGGGCCATCGCCGAGGAGACAGACCCGCAGCTTTCGGCCTCGGTCTCTCAGAATCCGGCAGGCATGAATCAACTGATCCACGCGTTTCAGCCCCACCATCCGTCCGACCCACACCACCAGCGATTCATCGGCGGCAACGGTGACACCGATCTGCGAACGAGCAGTGGACTGGTCTCCGGAGTAAAAGAGATCAGGATCAATTCCCTGGGGGATCGTCCACACGCGCTGCGGGGTTACCCCGAGCTTCATACACTCTTGCCGCAATCCATCGGATACCGTGACGACCGCATCCGATTCCGTCAGCACTTGTCGAACACACGCCCCCCGGCGCGGGTCACGAGGCAGCAGCAGCACATCGGAGCCGCCGACGATGACAGCACTGGGAACATCAAACATGCGGCCCGCCCGCAGTCCACATTCCCCATCTGGATGAGCCCAGTAGCTGAGCACTGCATCGGGACGCCAGTCGTTGGTCAACTCGCACAGAGCCTTGCGAATCGACCACCACATCTGTCCGCCATAGTTCGCCTGAGCGACAAACGGGGTGTACCACCGGGTGGGATAACACACCTGCAACTGATCCTTCACGGCGGTCGCGGGAGACCGGTATCGTTCGCCACGAATGACATTCAGCCAGGAACGCGGCGCAATCACACGGACCTCGTGATCCCGCGCCAATTCCCGGCACAGGGCGTAGTTGTATGTCCCGGTCGTCGGATGCGCCGCATCCGGGAACGTCTCACTGAGGAACAGAATCCTCATGCGCGACCTCCCGCTAGAGAGCGTTCAAATGCTTCCTCAAAGGAAACGTGCGGACGCCAGCCCAAAACCGACTTTGCCTTCTCGTTGCTGTAGCGCAGTTTCTTCCACATCGAATCACTGCGATAGCGGGTAATCACACCCGGCAACTGCCCCCTGGACCACAGGCTGTACCACTCGTAGACGCTCGACAGCGGTCCAATCAGCGGGCGAGGAACCCACAGGGATCGCACTTTTTGTCCGGCCCGGCGTAATCGGCGCACCAGCTGGGAGCCCGTCGGCAGGCCATCGTCCAGGATGTTAAACGCCTCGCCATCGATCCCCTCGGCCAGAACCGCTTGGCGGATTGCAGAGGCGCAGTTATCCACATAAGTGTACGGCAACGTCTGGCTGCCCCCCATGCGAACCAGAAGCGGTCCCACATTCAGCCCCACGCGGCCACTGAGCACCCCGCGCCCCGGTCCAAAGATCACTCCCGGGCGAATAATGACCAGCGGCAGTTTCGATTGCTGATGCACCTCCCAGGCAGCCTGTTCCTGAATGATCTTGCTGTACGAGTAGGGATCACGCCACTCGGGGTGTGGATCGAGCGGCGTCTGCTCATTGAGCAAGGCCCCCGTTGAGAGTCCCGCAGCTCCATAGACACCGAACGAACTGACCTGCACGAGCCGGGACACGCCGCACTGCACCGCCGCAGTCAGCAGATATCGCGTCGGAATCACCGTGTTCAGAAACATCACGGCCGTGCTGCCACCGAGTGCCGCCGCCACATGACAGACGGTATCGCAGTCATCGATCAGACGGCGACAGCTGTCAACATCGGACAGTTCGCCGGGTGCCACTTCGACACCGTTCCACAGATCCGGTCCCACGTAGTCGCGTAAAGCGGACAGATCGCTGCTGGGACGGACCAGGCAACGCACCTGCAGTCCATCTTCGCAAAGCATCCGCACGACTCGGCGGCCTAGAAAGCCCGTTCCTCCGGTCACAAAGACTTTCATGAGAGCCCCTTTCTGTTCATCGTCGGGCGACTGGTCTGGCCTGGCATCCCATTCATGGCTGAACCTCCAGCAGTTCACCCGTCGGCTCAAGCGACACTGCTTCCCGCTGGCGGCAGTCGGCAAAGATCTCATCCATAATACGGGTGACCCGAAGGATTTCCGCATGCTCAATCGGCAAGGGCTCTCCTGTGTGAATCGCCTGATAGAACTCGGCCATCAGGTTTCCCATGCCACTGAAGTAGTGGATCTGGCACTTCAGGAACCGCCACAGATTCCGCCTCAGATTGCGAGCCCCTTCTCGCCATTGACGAAACGGCAGTTCCAATTTTCCGAACGCCCCAGGCAACCGCGGGGCGACATGCCGTCGAATCGTCTGGGCCTCGAAATCGACTTCCAGCATGCCCCGTTCCCCATAGACACGAGTGACGCGCTGGGCGTAAATGCTGCTCGAAAATGTCAGTGAACCGGTGACATTCGCGCCACGCAATTGAACCCACAGCTCCGTGGGAAAGTCATACTTCCGCCGGTCCCAGCGGGCCTCGATCCGTGGATCCTGGTCAGGCAGCAGATCGAGAATCCGGTACAGCGGATGCGAGATCGTATTTTGAAACAGTCCCCCCGGCAGCCTGCGGACCCAGTGCCGGGGATCTCCCGCGACCAGCGTCCCGAACTGACCCGAAATCGGATATGGAACAGGGCTTCGCCCCATTCGGAATAGATTGTTGCCAGCTTGCCCTGGACCTGTTGGTCAGAGAGTCCACAGTCCACGCGGATCTTCTCCACGTTGTTGAGCTCGCTACGGAGCATCCGGCTGAACTGGCCCGAGAGGTTGTTGGGCCCCGGTGTGTAGTCCAACAGTTCCTCGGGAATCACTCGCATCCTCGCCCCACGATGAGCCAGTCGCAGCCACAGGTTGTAATCTTCGACGGCCATGATGGAACGATCTTCATCGAACCCGCCAATGGCATCAAAAGCCGACTTGCGGATCAGTACGCTGGAGGTCGCAATCCGATTCGCGTCCCAGAGCATGGTAAAATCGGTTTCCCGAGGAGCCAGCTTGCAACATTTGTCCTGGACACAGTAGGCATGTAGAAGCGTGATGGAGTCTTCCATCGCGGCCACTTGTCGTTCCAGCTTGACAGGCAGCCAGGTGTCATCGGAGTCCAGAAAAGCCAGCCACTCACCACGGGCTTCGCGAGCACCGTGATTTCGAGCGGCAGCCGGGCCGCCGTTGGCCTGACGGATCACGCGAACCAGGTCGCCACACTCGGCGGCGACTTCCGCCGTGTTGTCTTTGGAGCCATCGTCCACGACCAGGATCTCGAGCGGGCGGACAGTCTGCTGCTGGGCGCTGTGAATCGAACGTGCAATAAATGCCGCCGAGTTGTAGGCGGGCATGATCACGCTGATCGTCGGAGCAAGAGACATGAGAGGTTTCATCCTTCGCACCCCATCGCGGTGCGAACAAGGGGTGAATCAGAACCGGGCAAACATGCGAACGAACACCATGAAAGCTCCCAGCACGCCCACGCTGGCAAACGAGAGCTTCTGAACCAGCCAGTGATCCATCTCCATGAACGGCTGGGGGTACCGACGGTAGAAACCCACCAGGTTCAAGAACACGGCCATCGTCCCGCAGATCATGTAGGTCGTCGGCATGTAGCAACGCGACAACGACACCATCGACATGCACCAGCCCGCTCCCATCCCTGCGAGATACGGCATCATTCGCCGTAATTCGTCGTTCTCAATCAGATGTGGATCACGCATCATTCGCCAGATCGCGTACGCGGGAATAAAGAAGCAGCCCAGAAAGAACGTGCCTCCGATGAATCCCAGTTCGACATACGCGTGGACGTAGGAGTTGTGCGCCACCAGCCCAGCCACCTCCGGATAACGACCTTCTCCAATGCCAAAAAAGAACTTGCCGGTTTGCAGCTGGTTAAGCCCATCGGACCAGAGCTGAATCCGCTGCTGTCCCGTGCCGCCGGAGATGTCAATGTTCCCTTGCCGCCCCAGCACCACGGGCAAGGCCATGGCCCCGAGAGCTCCAATGGACATGGCCACTTTTCCGCCGTAACGCGTCGACAGCCAGGCCAGGAGAGCCACCCCCGAAGCCAGGATTCCCCCCCGGGAGTGAGTGAGATGGAGTCCATAAAGACAGATCCCCAGTGCCGGAATCCAGAGATACCGGACCCCCGTCGACTTTGGATCGGTCATGAACAGCAGACACAGAATGCCGGTCATCACAATGAGCTGGGCCATGTCGTTCGGGTCATGGAAGATCCCGAGTCCACACATCCGGAAGTACCATTCGATCTCTCCTTCCGCGTTGAACTCGTCGCCTTCGGGCACGTGACGCAGCAGTCCCTTCTCGCCGGGCAGCAGATCGCGTTCACGGTTTTTGACTTCCCACAGATCCGGACGGCCACTCCAGTCCTGAACAAACTCGTGATAGTCCACGATGCTGTACGCCACCATAAAGGTCGAACAGAGCACGCTCGTCAGGAGAAACGACCTCAGCCGCTCCGTCGAATTGACCAATCCCACCAGCAGCAGATAGTAGATACAAACCTTAGCCATGGCCGAGAAACTAGTCACCGCGCCACCGATGTACCCCACGGAGAGATGCGATGTGGCAGTGGTCAGTGTGACGCCAATCACGCACAGATTGATCGGCTGCTGAATGACTGTCCGAAACTGAACCTGATTGTGCAGTTGCCGAATCCCGACCAGCAATGCCCCGACGATCAGATACAGATAGACCTGGACATCACCCAGCGCCGGAATCAATTCGGCGGGGCGGATGTACAGGGCGGCGTTGGCGAGGAGAAACAGCAGGTAGGCCATCACGGTGCCTTCGAGTACCGGATCGATTACGCATCCACACGCACTTTTCCGGTTCGGAACTCTAGGTCAACTCTGCGTGACAGGCAGGAACTGTTGGAACTCGACGACACAGAACGTTGACATTTTGCAGCGGGTAAAACGACCACGCGGGCACCGATACAGCACAATGGGTGATTTCACTATAATCCGCAGTTCATGACGACTCCTCACAACCCCATCCTCCGGCGATCAGTCGCCTCGAACTGCCATCCATTATGGATCTTTACCTGACCAGCCAACATTTTGTGGTAACCGGCGGCTCCAGCGGTATCGGGCTGGCCACGGTTCTGGAACTCCTCCGCGAAGGAGCGAGGGTCACAATCCTGGATCGAGAGCCCCCCCGAACTGACCTTATCCTTGCCGAGACACCACAGCCCGCATGGGTCACCGCGGATATTACGGACTACGCTGCAGTCCAGGCTGCGGAAAAACAGGCGACCACGGCGAACGGCCCCATCGATGGTGTCATCCATTGTGCCGCGATCGGGTCTGGGAAGTTCGGATTTCCATTTACAAATCTGACGCCGGGCGACTGGGGACGGACTCTGGAGGTGGACATCATGGGAATGGTCCATGTCGCTCACACGTTTGCGCCTCCCATGCAGGTGCGGAAATCCGGAGTGTTCGTCTTCCTGTCGAGTGTCGCGGGACAGATCGGATCGCAAACCGATCCGCCCTACAGTGCGGCCAAGGCGGCCAACATCAACTTTTCCCAGTGCATGGCCAAGGATCTGGCTCCCCATAATATCCGGGTCAACACCGTCTGCCCGGGCATGGTCCAGACGCCATTGAATCAATCGGTCTGGCAGGCGTGGCACGATCAGCAACTGCCCGAGAACCGCCTGACCTACGACGAATGGGCCGGAGCCAAGGTACGTTCGATTGTCCCCCTGCGACGATGGCAGACCCCTGAGGATATTGCCGCCATGATTGTATTCCTGGCCAGTGAGCGGGCACGCAACATCACCGGCCAGACGATCAACGTCGATGGCGGGTTCGTAATGCACTGGTAGCCATCATGCCTCGAACATGCCCGTGGGGGTGCCGTAGGAAGGGATATCACCGAGCGAGGCATTCATGCCTGCACTCGACCTCCTGGAAGGCGTGCGACCGTTCGGATTGTCTGCCGGCCCCGCATTCTGAAGCCCCCCCACCCGTGGAGTGTCGTCACGGTTCCTTCCTCCCCGTGAGTGTCAGCGCTTAGAATTCGGCTCTCGATCCGGGCTCCCGTGCATTCCCTTCATTCTTCCGGAACGAGAACACTTCGGATGCAACTCATGTCGATTACTCCGCCGTGGAGCGCCACGCCTCACGGGCTTCGGTGGATGCTGTGGTTTGCGATCTGTGGCTGCATGGTCCTGCTCAGCGGGCAGCCGGTTGTTACAGCTCAAGACCATTCCCTTCCTCGAATTGAACAGGTCTCCGTGGGTTTTCACGGAGTCACTAAGGTGGGGGAATGGACAGCGCTTCGAGCCCAGATTGCGGGCCCTGAAGGAAAGTCGATCGGAACCCGGATTACAGCAGCCGACATCGAAGGCCGCCCGGTCCAGATCGCGGGCCCGACGTTATCTCTTTCGACGAAGCCCCAGCCCGTGGAGCTGATTTATCAGCAGGGGCCAATCAACAGTCCCGTGCTGGTGGAGTTGCTGGAGAGCGGTCTGGTGGTTGCGAGCCGGACCATCCACTCCGGAGAAGGGTTAACCACGCTGACCCCCCAGACCGATCTGATCCTCTGCCTGGGCCTTTCACAACCGGGGTTTGATGCCGCCGCCGCACAGTCCGAACAGATCCGTATCGAAAGTCCCCAGCGAGTTGCCCCGCTGGTCGTTAAGAACTTTCCCGAAGACCAGCTCACGCACCTGCCCCTCGATGTGCGTGCGTGGTTGCCGGTGGATGTCTGTGTCATTGATGCCCAATGCAAGCTGCCCGATCCTGTGGTTGAATCGTTGCGAGCCTGGATCGCCCGGGGCGGGCGTCTGCTGATCACTGGTGGGGCTCAAATCCCGGTACTGGAACAGGCGGCGGTGGCAGCCTGGTGTCCGATTCAAACCGCAGGAGAAGTCACACTGCGGGAAATCAGCGCCATCAACTCCATCATACCCGGCAGCAGTACGCTCCGTTTCCGCGAAGGCAACCGGATTGCAGCCCAGCTGGTCACTGCGGGTGGGCTCACACTGATCGGCTCGCAGGAAGGTCCGATCATCATGCGATCGGCGTACGGCACGGGGACAGTCACCGTCATGAATCTGGACCTGAATAGTCGTCCATTCGTGAACGCGGGCGAAGAAGGCCCCGCCGCCGTGGCCTGGGACGCGTTGCCCGAATTTTGCCGGTGGTTGGCTGGATTAAAGCCGGTACTCAAAACCAACGACACCGACAATCGCCCCGAGACGGATCTGAATCCGACCGGGGTCTCGGACATCCAGACCCAGCTGGTCAACACAATCGACCGTTTCCCGGAGATTCATCGGCCCAACTATTGGGTGGTTCTGGGGCTGTGCGTGTTATACCTGCTGCTTGTGGGACTGGGGGACTACTTTCTGGTTCACAAGGTACTGCGTCGACCGGAACTGACATGGATCACGCTTCCACTCTGGATCGCCCTTGGCGGGTTCTATGGGATGTCGTCCGCCCGCGGAACCACGGGTGAGCAGTCGCTGGCCCGGCAAGTCGACCTGCTGACAATCACTCCAGAATTGCAATCCGCTCGAATCGATACGTGGTTGACACTCTACGAGAATGCCCATCGGCGACGGTCGATTGAATGGGAGACGCCCCCGGAACCGAATGCGTCGACCACCTTACGCTGGGAAGGTCGTCCGGAGCCGGGATTCCGCGGACTGTTTCGAGAATCGGGTTTTCATCCCCATGAGGCAGCCACCGTGCTGAGCCAGAATTCTCGCCGCATTGAATCTTGGCCCATTCGCCACGGCAGCACTGCGATCATCGCAGCGACTCAGGTCACAACGAGCCCTTTCCAGGTCAATTCAGATTTGACCGACACGGGAGCGGGTCGACTGGTCGGAACCGTCACGTTGCAAGGCCCTGGCCAAGTCGAAGATTGGATGGTGGCTTATGGGAATCTGGCGTTTCTGTCGATTCACTTCGACCGCCCTGCCGTCCCCTCCGAACCACTCGTGATCGATATCGATGCCTGTCCGACCAAGCTGCTCAACGACTTTGTCACGGGCACCCAGAACCGGGCCATGGCCCCGCGACACAAAACCGGTCCCGAGTATCTGATGGTGCGCAACACCTACGATCCGATGAGCGAAGACCTCGCCCACCTGTTTCGGACGTTGACCTTTCACGAGACCAGCGGGGGAACCAATTACACCTCGCTGACCAATCTGCCCCTCCGGCGGGAAGATTTCTCTCATCTGGTCCGATCGAATCGAGCCATTCTGTTTGGCCGCTGGAAGCCTGCTCCCACCGCGAGCGGGACCGTTTGGCCAGGTCCCTTCCGAGTCGATGACCAGCCGCTCACCCCCTCGAACCGCGAATCGTTTATCCGGATCATTCTTCCGGTCATGCCGGCAAGTTCAACAGCGGCCAGGAAGCCCACTGCGGCCCCATGATTCATTTGTCCGTGCGGTGCATTCCCCGATTCATTCTCATTTCGACGAGACTCCCGTGATCGAGACCAAGAAACTCACCAAGCGATATGGCAACTTGATCGCCGCCAATGAGATCACGCTCACCCTTCAGGAGGGCGACGTGTTCGGCTTCATCGGCCCCAACGGGTCGGGCAAGACGACCACGATGCGGATGATCGCCACGCTGCTCAACCCCGACTACGGCGAGTGCTACGTCTGCGGCAAATCGATCTACACCGACCCGCAGGAAATCCGCCGACTGGTCGGGTACATGCCCGACCGGTTCGGGGTCTACGATGACATGACGATCATCGAGTACCTCGAATTCTTTGCAGCTACCTATCGCATCAACGGCCCGGCTCGGCGGAAGGTGTGCGAGGAGAAGCTCGAACTCGTCGACATGGCCTTCAAGCGCGACGCGATGGTCAACCAGCTCTCGCTCGGCCAGACGCAGCGCGTCGGCCTGGCGCGCACGCTACTGCACGACCCCCAAGTGTTGCTCCTCGACGAACCCGCTGGCGGCCTCGACCCCCGCGCCCGCATCGAGATGCGGCAGTTGCTCAAGCGGCTGGGCGACATGAAGAAGACCGTCATCGTGTCGAGCCACATCCTCCCCGAGCTGGCCGATGTCTGCACCCGCGTCGGCATGATCGAAAAGGGGATCATGCTGGTCGACGACTACGTCGCCGACGTGATGAAGAAATCCCGCGAGGCGATCATCCTGCAAATCGAAGTCACCACCGATCCCGAAAAAGCCGCCGCCCTCATGCAACAACTCCCCGAGGTCGCCAAAGTCGAAATGGTCGGCCAGCGCATCGACGTAACCCTCAAACCCGGTATCGAAGACTACAGCTCAATCCCCTCCGCGATCATCGAACGCGGGTTCAAACTGAAGCTCTTCCGCGAAGAGGAACTGAACCTGGAGACGGCGTTTATGATGTTGACGAAGGGGAAACAGCAGTAACACCCGCAGGACACTCGGATGGCGCACCACACATTTACCCCCACGGCCTATCACAACACCATCGGTTGGCAGGAGCCGGTGGCGTGGGTCGAGTCTGGCGACACGATCACAACGACAACCGTCGACGCGCGAGGCTTTGACATCCACTGGCAACCGATTGCCCCTCGTGGAAACCCCATGACCGGCCCATTTGCCGTCCGCGGTCTGGAACCTGGGGAGTCACTTCTTGTTAAGATCCTGTCTCTGACGCCCACCCGCGATCGGGGGTTCACGACGGCGTCCGTAGCTCCACACTGCGTTGATCCGGATTATGTGCGGGAACTGCCCCCCAACGATCTCATCTATTGGCAGATCGATACGGACACCCGAACCGTCCAGCTGATTCCCCCGGAGGGGGTCACCATGCCTCCACTGGTGGTTCCGCTGGATCCGATGCTGGGGTGCTTCGGGGTCGCTCCGGCCAGGAGCCAGTTTCTGTCGACGGCAACCAGCGGCGATTACGGCGGCAATATGGATTACCGCCGGTGCCGAATGGGGGCAGCGATCCTCTTTCCGGTGCATGCCCCCGGGGGGCGATTCTTTCTGGGTGATGGTCACGCCGTACAAGGCGATGGAGAAATCAGCGGTAATGGGGTGGAAGTCCCCATGCAGGTCACCTTTCAACTACAACGAATTGCCGGGGTATCGATTCGCTGGCCACGATTGATCGACGCCGAGGGGATCGCGACCATCGGGAATGCCCGTCCCTTGGATCAGGCAACCCAGCATGCCACGACCGAAATGCTCCGCTGCCTGATCACGGAGGGGGGACTGGTACCCGCTGCGGCCCACTTGTGGTTACAGCAAACCGTGCGGTATGAAGTCGGTAACGTGTTCGACCCAGCCTATACAATGGCCTGTCAGCTTCCCCGTGCCGCCTGGCCGGACTCGTTGACTGATAGCCAGATGATCCGCGCAGTGTTAGCATCCCAATAACGAATCGGACAACGCCGATCCGTGAACCGACTTCTACCAATCAGACGCTCGAAGGAGTGGTTGCATGGGATTTTTCTCACGGGGAATGAAGGTCAAAGATCTTCTGATCTTCATGGTCGTTCTCTTGTGCCTGGCATCCGGAGCCCGCACTGCGGAGCCTGTGCTGCATCAGACCATTCGCAAATTGCCCGACGCCGCAACGAGCGTGGCCTTCTCCCCTAACAGCGAGCTGGTGGCCGTGGGCAGCTATGAAACGGTCGAGATCTGGAAGATCGCCGACAAATCCAAAGTCGGTAGCATCCCTGTAAAATCCGGATTCGCGCGCAGCCTGGCCTTTTCCCCGGAGGGGACACATCTGGCCATTGGCGGGTACCAAAAGATCCATCTGCATGTCGTGGATTCGCGACAGCTCGTTCGCGATCTTCAGGGCCATCGCGGATACGTGACAGCGGTACTCTGGAATCGATCGGGCGATCAGTTTTATTCCGCCAGCGAAGACAAAACAATCCGATGCTGGTCGCTTCCCCAGGGAACGGAGATCCGCCAATGGAAGGACTTTCCCGCCGCCATCATGGGGCTGTCTCTTTCTCCGGATGAACAACTGCTGGCGGTGGCCGGGGGAGACGAGACCCAGCTGACCAAGCCGGGGTTTGCCCAAATTCGCAAGATCACCGGCGAGCTGGTCCACGATTTGCCCGCCCCCAAGATGGCGGCAACGGACATTCTGTTCACGCCTGATCAAAAGCAGGTGATCCTGACAGGTTACAACGAACGAGGGCAGGTCTTCAGCACCGCGTCGGGAGCCCTGACCGCAGACTACCCCGGCCATGCTCGCCCAACAAACAGCGTTTCCCTGGCGAGTCAGGGAGCCTTGGCCGTGACAGTATCGGGGGGACGATTTCAGGGCAAGCACGAACTGCATATCTGGTCGCTGGCGGACCTGCAAACCGTTGCGGTTCTCGAGCCCGCGAAAGGCAAGCTCAACCGGGTCGCAGTTTCTCCGAATGGGAAGTGGATGGCCGTTGCCGCTGCCGACAAGACCGCGACGATCTGGAATATCGAAGGTCTCACCCCGCCCGCTCCTGCTACTCCGGAAACCCAACCGATGACGACTGTGACGACCGGGCCCACGTTTCAATTTGTCGATGCCAAGTCACCCATGAAGCGAATCGGGATCATCGGACTCGACACTTCGCACGCGCTGGCTTTTGCAAAAACCTTTAATGCAAACCCCGAGGTTCCAGCGCTCGCGGGAATGCGGGTCACGGTAGCTTATCCACATGGCAGCAAGGACATCGAAGGGTCCGTAAGCCGCATTCCCGGCTACACCGAAGAGATTAAAAAACTGGGTGTGACCGTGGTGGATTCCCTTCCTGCCCTGCTGACGCAGGTCGACTACGTGCTGCTGGAAACCAACGACGGACGCCCGCATCTGGAGCAGGCTCTGGCGGTCTTTCAGGCGGGAAAGCCTGTCTTTATTGACAAGCCGGTCGCCGGTTCCCTGGAAGACGCGGTGGCCATCTATGAAGCCGCACGGCACTACAAGGTTCCCGTCTTTTCATCGTCCTCCCTGCGATTCATGGAAGACGCTCAGGCCGCACGGCAGGGCAGCTGCGGCCAGATTCTGGGCTGCGATACATTCAGCCCCTGCTCCCTCGAGAAAACCCACCCCGACCTGTTCTGGTACGGCATCCATGGCGTCGAAATCCTGTATACCGTGATGGGCCCCGGCTGCCAGTCTGTCACTCGCAGTTCCACTCCGCAGGCGGATGTCGTGATGGGCACCTGGAGCGGTGGACGAATTGGAACATTTCGCGGGATGCGCAGCGGCAAGTCCGGATACGGAGGCAATGTATTCGGCACGGACAAATTCATGCCGCTAGGGAATTTTAAAGGCTATGACCCGCTGGTCATGGCTATTGGGGAGTTCTTTAAGACAGGCCTGGTGCCCGTCACAGAAGAAGAGACACTGGAGCTGTATGCTTTCATGGAAGCGGCGGACGAGAGCAAGCGACAGGGTGGAAACCCCGTCTCCGTTCCCGCAACACTGGAGAAGGCTCGAAGTGCGGCGGCAGATCGACTCAAGATGCTGTTGAATCGGGAATAGGCATAACATCCTCGGCAGTGCCCCCCGTATTGTCAGTAGCCGCCTGCACGGGCAGACGAAGCCCCTGCGGGTATCATGGGGAGTTCCAGCTGTCGCCGGCACTCATCGAGGATGTCCCGTGTACGGCTTGCTCCGCAACGCGTGACTCCCAGCGCCCGCACGGCCAGCAGTCCCTGAAAATCACGAACACCGCCAGCAGCCTTCACCTGGACATGAGGAGCCGCATGATTCCGCATCAGGATTAAATCGTCAGGCGTCGCTCCTCCGGTGCCATAGCCCGTTGAAGTCTTGACCCAGTCGGCATGCAGTTCGGAACAGATCTCGCACAGGCGAATCTTGTGCTCATTCTGGAGGTAACAGTTTTCAAAGATCACTTTGACCTTCTGTCCCGCCGCATGGGCCACCTCGACAACCGCCGCAATATCGGCCCGAACGAAATCCCATTGCCCACTCAGCACCTGGCTGATATTGACGACCATGTCGAGTTCCTGACATCCATCGGCAAGGGCCTGCCGGGCCTCAGCCACTTTGATTGCCGTTGTATGTCCGCCGTGCGGAAATCCAATGGTTGTACTGGCCTGCACCGTACTGCCCTGCAGTTGCCCGGCGCAGCGTTTGAGCGCGAATGGCATGATACAGACGCTGGCCACATCATAAGCCAGTGCCAGTTGAACCCCCGCGTCAAGTTCCGCGACGGTCATCGTGGGGTTCAGCAGCGAATGGTCGATCATCTTCGCGATGTCGGCGTAGGTGTAACTCATGGAAGTCGCTTGATCAGGGTGGAAATCAACGAGGGGCCGTCTGTGTGTGCGTCAGGAAAGTAGATCATGAGGCGAGCAAGATTGCCTTCCCGACGACTTATTTTCCGGATGCGGACACAAGCTGCAGTTCGTCGAGGCCCCCGGGATCGGATTCGGACTACTGCTCGCACAGACAGGAATGTCTGTGCGACGATTGCAGTGAGGCGGATTCAGTAGGCGGACATGTCTGCCTGCCTTTCCTGAAGACCATTTGGAGTCGAATTAGGGAGCGACGGGAACTTCGCGTTCGGCAATCTTCTTCAGATACTTCTCAATCGCCTGCCGGTAGTGGGCCGGATACTTCTGATCGAGCAGGTTCTTGGCGGCAGCCTGGGCTTTCTCAGGAAGATTCCCCCATCCATCCTTATGCCCCGCATTTTTGGGATCGACTTCGCCGGTTCCCTCTTTCCCCTCGCCCAGATAAGACTGATCCGCAGCGTTCGGCGGTTGCCCGTTCATGGGACGCCCCTGACCGCCCCCTCCGCCTCCTCCCTGCTGCGACTCGGCCTTCTTAATCAGCTCGTCGAGCGTGTTGATGATCTTCTCTTCCACCCGCTGAACGCGCTGCCCCGCATGGCCCAGAGCCAAGCGGCGACGAACATCTTCCATCTGCCGTGACACTTCCCCGAGGGATTTCTCTTCGAGTTTTTCCAAGTCACTTTTCATCAGTTCGGCAAGCGTCACGTAGCGTGCGGGAGTCTGCTCGGTTTCGGTCAGTAATCGATCCAACGTATTCAGCGCGGCCTCTCGTTGTAACAGCACAGTTTCACAAACGGCCCGATGGAACAACGCTCCTGCGGGATCGGCCACGGCCGCCGGATCAATCTCCATGTACACATCGAGCGCCTCGTCGTACCGATGCCACGATGACAGCGTCCGGGCGTAAAGCAGTCTCAGGTTGTTGACGTAGAACGGCTCGTCATGTCGTGACCGAAAAACAGGAGTGTCCACCACACCGGATTCCGTCAGACCCAGAATCGCCTGAATCAGCCCCTGCGTTTCGGGATCGGCTCCCGCAAACGTGGCCAGTACAGCCTCGAACCGGGCGGTCACGGGAGCGGGATTCTCCACCGCATCGATGGTGGTCTTTAACAGCGCTTCGGCTCGGTCTCCCGGAATGGATCGCTTGGCCAGCCAGGCCGTCAACTCGGCCCGACATTGCTCAACCGTCGGCGGCGCATAGACCGTACTCGCGGCAAAGGCGGAATGGACCCCGGCCATCAGCCCCAGCACGAGCAGTATTGTTCTCGCAAGAATCGGGAAGGTCACAGCTGTCCCCTGCGGTGGTAGCGGGTCCGTGGAAAAGCGATTCAACGTTCTGCGTTCACTCGTTCCGTCCGGTGGCCAGATCATACGTTGCGGACTGGATCCGCTGTTGTCGTTTGGCCAGACCATCGGCCAGTTTGCGATGATCAGGGTCGGCGGCCTGTTCACCATCGATCTCGATACCGATCTGCTTCGTGACCCGGTTCACCTGGTTCTGAAGGGATCGAATCATCTTGAGTTCCGCCAGCTGGTTGACCAGTTTCTGATCCTGAGGCTGGCCTTGTTGCGATTTCTGGGGTGGCTGGTTCTTTTTCTGCCGTTGCGATTCCAGTTCCTTCTGCAGGGCCAGGATAATCTCTTCCAGCGTTTCAACCACAATCTGCTCCAGCAGCTGAGTGGTGCTGTCGGTATCTGCCCGGGTGAGGCGGGTCGCAATCATCTCCATGGAGTCCCGCATCTGCTCCACCGCTTCGGGAAAGGCGACTGATGAGCCCTCCTCCTTCAGCAGCGCCAGCGTCTTGTCGGCGTCCGTCACATTGCCCTGCTGCAACTGCGAGGCAGCATTGCATTTGTCGAAATGAGCGGGATTTCGTTCCTTTTCCGGGATCTTGTCCAGACGGGTCGTTTCCCCGTTGATCTGCAACTGAACCTTCAACATCTTCTGAAATCGGACCTCGAGCATCGCCAGGTACAGTTCTTTCTCCTCTTCGCGGCGCTGTCGCAGGATTTCTTCGAGCTTGGCCTTGAGCTTTTCCAGTTCGCGTAAGGCCCGCTCCTGTTCTTCACCGGCAGATTCCCGACTCTTCTTTTCCAACTCTTCAATGGCTCGCTGCATTGAGTCCTGGGCCTGGTCGAGATCCTGACGTCCATCGTCCTGGGGCTGCTCCTGAGGGGGTTGCGGAGGCATGGGCTCACCTTCCTGCGGCGGCATGGGGGGACCACCGGGCATGGGCTGACCTTCCATTGGCGGGCCAGACATTGGTTTTCCCGGTGATGGTTGCCCATCACCGGGTTTGGGTTCACCGGGTTTGGGTTCACCGGGCTTGGCGTTGGGATTCTGAGTATCCGAAGGCTTCTCACCCTTGGGAGATGGTTCTCCCTCCTTTTCAGACGGTTCCTGACCCGACGGAGCTTTTTCCGGGGACGA
>QWPB01000189.1 GCA_003671275.1 Planctomycetota bacterium
CGAACGACTGACCACCACCCTCGCCGGCTGGCACTGGCTCGCCTTCCTCGGACTGATGCTCAGAAAAATGATCTTTCAAAGTGCATAACAGGCTCTAGCGAAATGACCTCGGCACCAGTGGCATCGGCGGCGGTCAAGTTGACCCATGCCGCAAGCGTGACATTGGCCGGATTGCCGAAGCGTCCGGCGATCTGCACATAGTCATTGCCGTCGAGGCTCAGCACCTGCCCGCGTGTCGGATCGTTGAACGCTGTCGCGCCGACGACTGTACCCGTGTTGCCGCTGCCGCTGTCGTCGGTGCCCAGCGCGCCGGTGTTGTCGAACGTGTAGTGGCCCTTCTGATTCGCGCTCACGTTGAGGCTGGCGTACGTGCCGTCCGTTGTACTGATCAACACGGCACCGCTGCCGCTGAAGTTAGCGATCGGGTGATAGCTGAGGCCGCTCAGAGCGGTGTTGATGTTTTCGACTGTCCCACTGAAGGTCATCGTCGCGTCGGTTGTGCCGTCTCCGCTGGTGAAGATCAGGCCAGTCGTACCTGACAGCGACAACGTGCCGTTCGTTGCGGTGAGCGTGACGTTCAACGAGTTGCCGGCATCGCTGTTGATACGAATCACATTGCCGTTGCCGCTGTTGAAGATCAGCGACCCGTCTTCGTTCATCGTCTGAGCGCCGGGGACGATCAACGTCGGGTTTTCCTGGCTGACGTTGGTCACGGTAATCGCAAAGAGTTCGTCGTAGAACAGTCCGGCCTGATCGGTCACTCGTACTGTGATGTTGTGCGAGGCCGTTTGCTCATAATCGATCAGCTCGCCATTGGCGACAGTGACTTCGCCGGTTGTGCCGTTGATCGCGAAGCGTCCACCGGCGTTGTCGGTCAACGAGTATGTCAGTGTGTCGGTCGTATTCGGGTCGGTGCCGACTACGACTCCGACAGACGTGCCGATCGCAGCCTGCTCGGCCACTCGGAAGTTTTCCACGAGTGAGACGCGATCAATCAATCCACCGAGTCCGTCGTCGTCTGCGGACGGATGCTTGAATTCGAGCCGGTCCGAACCGCCGGAGCCGGTGACGGTGTAGGTCTGAGTTTGCCAATTGGTTGAAGAGGGATCAACGGTCGCAATCAGACTGCCGCGCCAATAGACCTCCACGGTGTTCGTCGCGAGAGTCGTTCCGCCGCGTGCTGCGAGGTCAAAGGTCAGAGTGTAAGTGCGACCGGAGACCGTCGTGACATCCTGATAGACGCCGGTCGTGACCACTCCGTCCTGAGCATCGAGTTCGAGGAACTGAGTGCCATCACTGGCGTTGTTCGAGACGCTCGCACTGTTGTCGATGATCTCGACATCGTCACTGTTTCCAGTCCAGCCGGTGATGCTGGCGAATTGTCCGATCGGTGTGACATCCGGGTCTTCGAAGCTGCCGTTGATGACCAGATTACGACGTTCGAGGTCGCTCGGAGGCTGATTCGAATCGAGATTTAATGCAAGTGCGTCAGGGGCATTGGCCCCATTGAACAAAGTGTCACTCGATGTGGCCGCAGCCGTCACGCCCCGATAACTAATGTTTCCATCAACCAGAGCGTCACTAACGCCACTGAGGGTCACGGACAGTGCTGTGGCCCAATTGATTGTTGTGAATGTCAGGTTGCTTGTGGAAACGGTGCCTTCCGTGGTGTCACTGCTGCTGATCCCCACCGAGACATTACTCGTGGGAGCTTGAGTCAACTCCACGTAGAACTTGTCCGTGGCGCCCGCTTCGGATGTCGTCACGACCGAATCCGGAGTCACGTGAATCAGCCCCGGCGTCACCTCGGTGAATGTGTTTCCGAATCGAATCTCATCAAACGTGCCGGTCAACGAATCGCCGCTCTGGATAATGACTCGCGTAAAGCTGCCCAGATCCAGCAGTCCAGAATGAACGGCGGTCATCCCGACCGTCGAGTCGGGAGTGTCACGTCCCGGGGTGGGATTCACATACAGGGTGAACGTGTCGTTGCCGGCCAGAAACTCCATTTTCATGACGAGCAAAACGGGCGTTCCCGGGGTGACCACCGAGTTGGCAGCGGTCACCGTCAGACCGCCCCCCGTTAATTCGATTCCGTACCGTCCGCTGTCCAGCGCTCCGACAAATAGTCCGCCATCGCCGAAGTTTTGAGTGCCCCCGAGTCCCATCCCCGCATACGCGTCGGTGGTGATCGAGCCATTGGGACGGATAACGAAACTCATCCACCGGGTAGACGAACTGCTTCCCAGCGTGGTACTTAGATTTCGATATTCGGCTACGCCCGATACCGTCGCGGTCGTGGTGGCTGAGTTGTCGACCTGGTGAACCAGGTTGGCCGATGGATCCAGGATTGATCCGAAGACTGTACTGGCCATTGGCGAGGGCGAACCAGCTGTGGCCCATCCGCCGCTCCAACCCGTGCCTCCATTGCGCGTGTCGAGACTTCCGATGGCATAGTTGAATGACTCGTAAGCGATTGAGTTTCTGGTGTCATTGTCGGTGTTCGTGACCGAAACGTCGCTGGCGTTCAGGCTGCTGTAGTTGCCGTCCGTACTGCTGGCCGCGCCGGTGATGATGCTGAAGGTCACGTTACCTTCTTCGATGAGGTCGTCGATCCCGGTCACGGTCACCGTCTGCGCCACATTCCAGTTGCTCGACGTGAAGTTCAGCGTGCTCGTCGATAGCGAACCTTCCGTCGCATCGCTCGATGACAAGCTGATCGTCACATCATCCGTCGGCGCGCTGTCGAGTACCACCGTGAAGGTCGCCGTGCCGCCAGCTTCGGTGGTATTTCCGCTGATCGCACTGACGGTGATTCCGGGCGTGGGCCCCGGACCCGTCGCCACGTATTCGTAGGCTCCGATATCGACGGTGCCCATATTCCGCATGTAGCCCCGCTGATCGACAGACGGTGCATTGGTCGCGCTACCTGCATTGATCGCCGGGCTGGTCGCTTGCAGCGAGTGCGTCAGCGTCGGACCACCGTTGTCGGCCAGTGTGTTCAGCAGCGGGTTGACGTTCTGCAAATCGCTGGCGACCCAGCCGGTGCCGCCCGTGGTGTTTCCGATGAGGTTGTTGCCCAGGCTGGTAAAACTTCCCTGAATGTCCTCGCTGGTTGTCCCCGTGGAGGTGTTACCGGCGATGATCGAGTTCTGCACGCTCGTGACTGCGATAGCCCCTGATTCGTAAACGCCGCCACCTTGATTAACACTCGTGTTGTTGGTGATCGTGACACTCAAAATCTCGGCGTCCTTGGCGTTGTAAAGTCCGCCGCCCTGGTCGCCCGCCGTATTCGAACTAAGTGTAACATTGATCATCGTCATGTCGGCGGTCGCGCCCGCCGAATACATGCCGCCGCCATCTGTTCCCGCCGTATTCCCGTCGAACAAACTATTGGTGACGATGACCGTTCCCGAGTTGTTATACAGCCCGGCTCCCGATTCGCTGGTATTACCAGTCACTCGCACACTGTCCAGCCAGATGGTTCCCCCTTCGTTATAGAGGCCGCCGCCGTGGAAGCCGCCTGTGGCGTGATTATTGGCGACGACAGTATCCGTAACAGTCAGTGTGGCACCACTGTTGACCCACAGGCCGCCGCCATCGTTACTGACGGAGGCACCAGTGACAGTGACCCCGCTCAAATTGAGGTTGCCAGCTGCCGCTGCCAGATCGAACACGCCATCAATCGAGTTGCCGTCAATGATGGTCAGGCCGGCCCCAGCTCCGATAATCGTCATCTGGCTAAGGACATCGAGGTCTCCGGTCGAACTCAGGTTCTCGTCGATGCCCGTACGTGTCAGGGTATAGGTTGCCGCTGAGAGCAGAATCCCATCATGCCCCGCCGTGTTGTTCGCGGCGATGATGGCCTCACGCAGGGAGATCTTGTTGTCAGCTCCTTTGTTGAGCAACAGATTCGTAATCGAGGATGTGTCCCCTCCGATTAGGTCGCTGGTCGTGTCGACGATGAGTGCGGCGGATGTGGCCAGCGTCGCACTGAATTCGGACGTGTCGCCGGTGGCGAGGTTTGTCGCCGTGGCTGTAATATTCGCACCGGCGGCGACATTGGCCGTGAAGGAATCGACGAAATTCGCGTTGCCGTTGCTATCCGTGATGACGTTGCGATAACCGAGATACGTCTCGCCCTCATCATTGAGAAATCCGCTGTTGGCAAAGAACTCAATGCGGAAGGTGCTGTAGGCCGTGCTGTTCAGTGCCCCACTGACTGCGAGTGTATTACTGGCGTTGGAAAAGGCTCCGGTCAGAACCGGGAAGTTCTGCAGGTTGTTCGACCCGCTGTCGGCGTCCCCCGCGTCGTTGGCGGTGGCACCGGCAAGGGGGTACAGGTCAATTCCCAATGAACCGTTCGAGTAGATCGAGTTTCCCAGGATGGCGTTACCGACTGAGTTGGCTGTCGTATTGTCGACTTTGATGCCCCGACTGGTGCTGTGGGCAATGATGTTTCCTGCTCCCGCCGCAGAGCCGCCAATCTGGTTGTTGTTGGCGGCGTTGTAGATCTCAATGCCATCGCTGCCGTTGCCCAGTGCTGTTGATCCGTTTGCCCCGACTCCGATGTAGTTCCCCTGGATGATGTTGTTGTTCGCCAGATCCATGATCTGGATGCCGTCATCGTCGTTTCCCGCGATCACATTACGAGTTGTCGCGGTGTTTCCTCCGATCGTGTTGTTCGATGCGCTGCCGCCAATTTCGATACCATCGTCCACGTTGCCCAGATCCAGCGATCCCGTCACATCGGTGCCGATGTAGTTGCCGATGACCGTGTTATTCGAAGTGCCAATGGAGTCGAGCTGAATGCCGTTGCTCAGGTTTCCCGAGATGATGTTTCGTGCGCCCGCCGTCAAGCCACCGATCGTGTTATTCGCAGAGCCGCCAGAGATTCGCACCCCCGAGGAAGCGTTCCCCAAGGCCGACGTGCCCGTGGCGTTCGTGTCGATGTAGTTACCGCTAATGACGTTGTTACTGCCGGTAGAGATTCGGACTCCGTGGTTGCTATTTCCCGAAACGACATTGCGATCAGCTGCTGTCGAGCCGCCGATGGTGTTGCCATTGCCATTGATATCGATCCCATCATCGGTATTTCCGAGGACGACCGTTCCGGTGACATCGATGCCGATGTAGTTGCCGACGATGAAGTTGCCTGTGCTGTCCGCGTCGACCTGAATTCCGTCGTCCGCAAACCGATTGATGACCAGCCCACGGATCGTGCTGCCGCTGGAACCGGTCCCCAGCCGCAACCCGTTCGCTCCGACGCCAGCCCCCGCTCCGTTGAGTTCGATAATCGGCGTTCCTGAAAAATCGGAGTCCGTCGTCCCATCAATCACGATCGTTCCCGTGATGCTTGGCAGGGCCGATGTCAGGTTGATCGTGTGTGCGCCGGCAACCAACGGAGCCGAAATGTTGAACGAGATTGAGTCGGTGCCACCGAGTGCGTTGGCATCGAGAATCGCCTGTCGAAATGAACCCGCTCCGCTGTCATTGGTGTTGGTTACCGAAAATGTATTGAGCAGCGCATTCCATTCGGAATGAAGCAGCCCGCTGAACGCGACATCGGTCTCGACCTCGCCATTCTCATACTCCAGATCCCAGTCTCCGCCCAGCAACGATGAGCCGGTATCGTCGATGCTGGCTGCAATGTCAGCTCCCGTCAGATCGACCAAATTATTCAGCAGTGCCCGACCCAGGTCGTTCCCCGCCAGATCACAGCCGTAGACGAGCAGGTCCGCACCCGGTTGCAGGGCTGTCCCCCACAACGCGATCTGGTGGCGGTTCTGCTCCAGCGCCGCTGCGTCGAGCCAGGTGTTTCCGAGCTTGATCGCGCGGTCCGCACCGTGCGTGACGAGATGCACGGCATCGAGTTTGTCAGCCGTGTATTGGGAGAGAGTCTCCGATATCTGCGCAAGACCATCTTCACTCGGCGAGAGCAGAACGACATCAATCTGGCGATGCGGATCCTGATGACTCCACAAGTCATCCAGCAACTGCTGGTAGTTTTCAGCTCCGGTGTCAATAAAAACCAACTCGTGTGTGGTGACCGAGAGAATACTGTCAGCGGAAATGTCGGAGGCTGTTGGTTCTGAGGGAGCTGGCTGGGTGTCTGAGAGGATCTCGATCGGAGATTCCAGGGAAGCCATTACGACGGATTCGACAGACGTATCGGGAGCAGGGGCCTCGGGGATCGGGCCGGGCGCTGCACTGAACAATAGCCGGTCTTCCAGCGATACGAGCTCGAGTTGCCTCGTTCCGGAACGTTTCAAACGCAAGATCTTTGAAACACGTTCCATCGATTCAACCGCTCGGAAACCCGTGCGAACCAACAAATCCCGGAGAATCATTGCAATCCCTACAGTCGGCTTAGACCTTGGTGCGCAATTACGCCTGTGATAGCCTACGTTCCCCTTTCGGTCTGAGTAGAAATGTCCGTATAGGTGTAGGATGAACAGTCAAGGAAACTTTACGGATGATGCGTGAGATATCTTATTGCAGGGAATGTCGTGATTGTAAGAAATGTCCGGAATGGAATGGGAGTGATGATTGCACTATCTGGGATGATACACCAGCCCGCTGACTTTGCAGTAATTACTCGAAAATGGCGAGATACCAGTCGCCGCTGGTCGTGGTGAAATCCTAAGATCACATACGGAATATTCGATTGGCAGGGGTCGGGGCAGTCTCGTCAGGAGAATGTGGATGGAGTGGCTTCGTCTTTTCACCCAGCAGTGGATTTGTCAGCCGGTCCGGCGGGTCAAGGCCTGTCGAAAGCCAACCGTCTGTGCTTTGGAAAGCCGAATTGTTCTGACGGTCTCGGGAGCCGAGCAGCTGTATCTGGAACTAGTCAATCGTGCCCGGGCCAATCCTGGGGCGGAAGCTGCACGGTACTCGATTGATTTGAATGAGGGACTGGCTGCCGGGACGATTGCCAATACCCCCAGGCAACCTCTGGCGCTGAATGGTGCGCTGCATGTGGCCATTCAGGGCCATTTACAGGATATGATCGATCACGATTTCTTCTCGCATACGGGGTTCAACGGATCAACCTTTACGCAGCGGATTCAATCGTCGGGGTACACGGGGTACAGCACAGTCGGTGAAAACCTGGCTTTTATGGGGACTACAGCGACCCCTGATGTGGAGCAGTCGGTTCACGCATTGCATCGCGATTTGTTTGTTGATGAAGGGATCGCGGGGCGTGGTCATCGGACAAATATGCTTCAGGTCACCTTCAAGGAAACGGGCTCGGGTGTCCGGACGGGTGTCTACACGAGCGGGGGAACCAATTTCAATTCGGTGTTTGTGGGGAACGACTTTGGTGCCAAGGCGGTGAATTCGTTTGTCACCGGTGTGGCCTATACTGATGCCATTTCAGCCAACAATTTCTACAGCTTGGGGGAGGGACTGGCCGGGCTGGAGGTTCGCGTGAGTGGGACTCCGGGAACTTTCCAGACCACCACGAATGAGGCCGGTGGATATCAAATCGCGGTGCCGGCAGGAACCTATACGGTTACTTTTACGGGGGCCGCACTCATCACGCCAATTCAGAAGTCCGTGACCATTGGATCGGAGAATCAGAAGATCGATCTCAATCGTCGTACTGATACGCCCTTGCTCCCGGTTCTGAGCCTTCAGGCGTCGACGGTTTCCGTCAGCGAAGGGACGGGGACCGTGACGATCCGAGTCAATCTGTCCGCGCCTTCGACGACGGCGGTGACTGTGGACTATGCCACATTCCATGGCACTGCGACGGCGGGTAGCGACTACACGGATCGGTCCGGAACTCTGACGTTTGCTCCTGGTGAGACGTTTCAGACGTTCACGATTCCGATTACGGATGACGAACTGTTCGAACCTTCCGAGTCATTTCAAGTCAGTCTCTCTTCCCCCGCCAATGCCACTCTGGGAACTCCCGGGAGCAGTGTTGTTACGATCACGAACAATGATTTGCCCGGTGTGATGTTCTCCACGGCAACCGGTTCCGGGTCGGAGGCCACCACTAGTACGACATTTACCGTCACGCTCCAGACTGTCTCGACCCAGACTGTGACGGTCCAATATGCGGTCAGTGGAGGCACGGCCTCGTCAGGTGTTGACTTTCAGTTAGCATCGGGAATGCTGACATTCCTCCCCGGTGTGACTTCGCGGACGTTCTCCCTGGCGGTCATCAACGATGCGTACGATGAAGAAAACCAGACGGTGGCGGTGACCTTGTCTTCGCCCACCAATGCCAGTCTGGGCCCCATTTCCACACGTGTCTACACGATTGTGGATAACGACTCCGCTCCGAGTGTGCGCTTCGATTTTCGCTCACTGTCAAATAGTTTGCTGACCTCTGTCTCAGTGAGTGAAGCGGGAAACTATCTGGATGTGCCGGTGCAGCTTTCGGCAGCCTCTGAACGGTCGGTGCAGGTCAATCTTGGTACGATTGCCGGAGGGACCGCCATCGGAGGGATTGATTATCAATTGGCCAGTGGAGTGGTGGATTTTGCTCCGGGTGAGACCCGCAAAACGGTTCGACTAAATATCCTGGAAGACAATCTGGACGAATTCAACGAGACGATCAAGTTGAAGTTGCTGGGGGCATTGAACGCCACGCCGAGTACTACCGGGGTGACGGTGACACTTCTCGATAACGATCTGGCACCCTCTGTTTCGTTCGTGGAAGGGGCGTCCAGTGGTCGCGAGGAGATTGCAACGCCAGCGCCTATTCAAGTTCAGCTTTCCGCAATATCGGGGCGGACCGTGACGGTGCGATACGCTGTGTCTCGAACCGGGACGACGGCATCATCCCGGTATGATTACTCTCTGGCGTCGGGGACGTTGACGTTTCTGCTAGGCGAGACGGTCAAAAGCCTGCCTCTGATTCTGCGAAATGACACCACACGCGAGGCCAATGAAACGCTCCGCATCGTGCTGTCATCCCCATCGGGGGCTTCGCTCGGATCTCTAATCAGTCATCTCTTCACGATTATCGACGATGAGTCGAATCCGATCGTTTAGGGGCGTTTCAGAATGGGGCTGCAGGCAGGCCGACAGGAATGTCTGCCCCACGGGCTCAAGCAACTGGCAATTCAACGACGGTGTTGAAAGCGTTTCACAGAATAGTCATTCCGCATCCGGTGTTCAGTGGGGCGTGCGTGGCGCTTGTCGAACGGTGTTGACCGCTATTCCCCAGAGGACCAAGGCCATTGTCCAGTGCCATGGACCAAAGACGACGGTGGCATTGAACATCATGAAGGCAAATACGCCATGAACGATTCGTCGCCCGAAGTGCGATGACACGGGGTGATGGGACAACGCTTCACGCCACAACCGTACCGCATCCCAAATCCAGAATGCCAGAAATAGATAGTTGATGTACAGACCACCGGACCAGGCCCAGCCGGTCACTTCCTCAGTTCGGGTGGCTGTGTGTTGCAACGCAGCGGCGTGGTTCCACTGATGGAAAACGTGGAACGCACACAGGATGTGTATTGCCAGGAATGCACAGCCGACAGACCAGAGAGTGGCGATCCGCAGTGTGGGAGGCTCTCCCCGTTGTCGGCGGATCATTAGCAGAACGCAGACCGCATAGCAGGCGACTGCGAGTTGAGCCGTGCGGGCGATCCAGATCTCACCAGCGCGGGCCGCAGGGACCGCAGAGCGAATTCGGGCGGCTGTCGAAAGCCAGTAGCGGGCGGCTTCTTTCTCCTGCGATTCGACGGCACGTTGGGTGCGCAGGCCGGTCCAACGATTCGCCGGGGATGACTCCTTGAGACGCAGAGTGATTCCGGCGGCTTGTTCGATCTCCCGCGCGAGCGCCAGCCGATAACGGCTCTGGGGATAGATCGGGCAATGTCGCTCAGTCAGCGACCAGGCGTCCAATGATACCGGCCGCCAATCGGCGAAGGCCTGTCCGGACCCAACATGCGGACGCAATGACGCAGGCAGCTGCTCGATGTCTGCTTCGCGGACTTCGATCTGCAGATTCTCGGTTCGCGAGGAGTAGACCGCCCAGGCCGTCCAATGGTCGCACAGACCCAGGGATTCCGTTGCGGGCCAGACAGTGAGGGCAATCGCGATCGTCAGGCCGAGCCGGTCTCTCCAGGTTTTCGGTGCGAGGGCCTCGTTTCCGCGCGAGTCATCCGACCCGAACAGTAGGGGAACCGTCAGCAGGAAGTATGTGTTCCATAGCAGTACGCCCCATTGCTGCTGGCGTCCCCATGGCCCCAGAGTCAGAAGCAACCCGAGGTGCATCAGCATCCCCGCAGCGATTCCCCATCGACGTGTGCGACGAAATGACAGTAGCCCGGCTGCCAGCATTTCCCATCCGGGAAAGATCAGCATGATGGCAGGCGGTGGAGACGGCCCCCAGGCTGACGGCGGAAATCCGATGGCAGTCAGCAGTCCCTGCCAAAGCCAGGGGCCTTGCGTCTGGGTGAATCCGGCATCGAACTTAGACCACGCCGACCAGGCATAGATTCCGATAAACAGAATCCGCCAACAGTGCCGGGCGACTTCCCGTGACGTGAGATTCGCCACGATCCCCAGCCAGAGAAACTGCCAGACCCAAGTCTGCAAACGATGCTGGTCCAGTGACAGACTCATTGCCAAACAGGCCAGACTCGACCATGCCGCCCATGTTCGCCAGGGAGCCCATGGGGCGAGTGGTGGATGCGTGTGGTGAGTTATTGACGCGTCCGGGGCAGGGCACAGCCACTCCAGAGCACCGTCGAGCAGCGAAAAACAGACCAGCCCGAACATCAGCCCGAGGTCGATCGAAAGCGGGACTGAATGCAGTCCCTCGAACCAGGGGATCGAGGGATACTCGCCATCGGCCGTCCATAACGGCAAGGTGGCCAGAACCATCACGCAGGTGAAGCCAGCAGTGAGGATTCGGACGGCTTGCATGAGAGGGCTCCGCTGGACGATCACGAAGGAACGGTCACGGCTGGGGCTTCAGCGGGGGGGCATCGTTGGAGTCTCGCGGCAGAACTCCGGCGGAATTCGGGCATGTCGCAACTGAGCGGGCACAAAGTACGGGGCCGCCTTGCGTAGTGCGGATTCAGTGGAGAACCGGCAAACCTGTCCATTCGTCCGACCTGCGGAACAAAGGGTTCACACTTCCCGTCTCGAAGCTGAATACTGAGGCCACTCTAGTTTCGCCCGACGACACCGGTGTCCGGACTTGAGGCGGTGGCGTACAGCTTTTTGGGAATGCGTCCCGCGAGATACGAGTGGCGTCCCGCCCAGCAGGCGTACTTCATGGCGTACGCCATTCGCAATGCCTCCTCTGCCGAGGCAATGGCGGTGTTCAGCAGCACACCATCGCAGCCCAGTTCCATGGCTTCGGCGACATCGCTGGCCGATCCCACCCCGGCATCCACAATCACCGGGTAGTCGGGATCGTTCTCTTTCAGGTACTCCATGCAGATGCGGATGTTGTTCGGATTCAAGACTCCCTGACCGCTTCCAATGGGGCTGCCTGCGGGCATCACGGAAGCGGCTCCCGCATGTTTGAGTCGGCGGGCGGTGATAGGATCGTCGGTGGTATAGACCAGAACCTGGAAGCCGTCCTTGACCAGTGCCTCCGTCGCCTGCAAGGTGGCGATGGGGTCGGGCAACAGAGTCTTTTTGTCTCCCAGAACTTCGAGCTTGACCCAGTCGGCACCGGGGTTTTCAAGACCACTCAGAATCTCCCGTCCCAGTCGAGCGACGCGGACGGCTTCATCCGCATCAAAACATCCGGCGGTATTGGGCAGGATCGTGTATCGGTCCAAGTCAATGAAATCGAGAATATTGCGTCCCTGGGCATCGATCAGTCGTTCCCGGCGGACGGCAACCGTGATGACCTCCGCTCCACTGGCTTCCAGGCAGTCTCGCATCTCGTCAAAGGTCCGGTACTTGCCAGTCCCCACGATCAAACGGGAGGTGAGCGTATGGCCGCCGATCCGCAGCGGTTGATTGGCGGCGAGACCGGATTCCTCGGGACGGGGGGCAGGCCGGACAGACATGGGAAGACCCTGAAAAGACATCACAAAACAGGAACACAACCCGTGATTGTCCCGACACGCTGGGGCAGGGGCAAGCATGCTGACGATCTTCTCGATTTCGCGGGGGCGGCAGGCCGTTTTTCCCGCGGACATCCGGTCTTAGTGCGTCGGAATTGGCAGGGGATGAAAGCGGCTGCCGTGAAATCGACGTTTCGATGTAGACAACCCCACCGGGGACCGATAACAATTCTTGCATAACACGGGTCGCGGCGAGGTGCGCGTCCCGTGTTCGCGTTTTTCTGACGCGTGCTGGATGACCACCTCGCATATCGCAGGATTGCCGCCATGGACCGCCAACCGATCACCCGCGAAGGTTTCGATAAGCTGCGTGAGGAACTGCGCCGGCTGGATGAAGTCGAAATGCCCGCGATCGCGGAACGGATTGCCGAAGCGCGTGCCGAAGGGGACTTGCGGGAGAACGCCGAATACCACGGCCAACGGGAAGAGCAGGGGCGTCTGGCTGCCCGGATCGCCCAGTTGAAGACCAAGCTCGCGGGATGCTACATCGTGGACAAGTCGGAGATGCCCAAAGGAGTGGTCACCTTCGGCTCAACGGTTACGGTCAAAGATCTGGATATGGATGAACAGGAGATGTACGAGTTCGTCGGTCCCGGCGAGGAAAACTACGATGGTCCCGTCATGAAGATCCTGACCACCAGCCCGATCGCCAAATCCCTCATGGGAAAGAAGGAAGGCGATCAAGTGGAAGTGAAGCTGCCGCGTGGCTCATTGAAGCTGCAGGTTTTGAAGATCGCGGATCACGAGTAATCCGCATTCTTCTCATGACGCGTTTCCGGCTGATTCGTCGCATTTGAAATGGTCGATGTGTCTGGCGCAGATTCGGCGAGGCAGACATTTCTGGCTGTCGATGGACTGGCTGAAGTCCCATTCGGAGTCCGCACTCGATTCGTGCGAGGGAGCTGCGCCAGGCGAGCCCGATCCACAGGCGACCTCACTCGCTGGGGGACTTCATGGCATCCAGCCACCGCGGTGCCGGGATTGCGGGATTGCGAGCGATCAGTTGCAACACGCCCGCGACGATCACCAGGATGGGGACTTCGACATTAAACTCGATCCTTCCGGTCTGCCGCAGGATCGAAAGAAAACTGGTAATCAGCAGGAACGCCCCCACGACAAAAGTCACCTTGTCGAGTCCGCCAACGACGAAGGTCAGAATCCCCGCGATGGCGATCCCCAGTGTCCAGATCCAGTCGATGTCCGGGGCAAACCCAAGCGTCGTCAGGAGCCAGCCGGTCCCCATCGTGATCAGCAGCAAGGGAACCATCAACGACTTGTTTGCGGACATGACACAGCCTTTTTATGAGGAATCGACACCACGGACGGTGGCGATTCACGAACCACAACGGACAATTCATTGGACCACGGGTGTTAGACTAGCGGCGGCAGTTCTCCAAACCAACCGATCTTTTTACGATTTCGGTAATAGAAATTGCCGAATCCGTACGCCGAAGCGGTCACCGCATAAAACATCAGCAACCAGACGATCAGATGGCGTACCACCGGGATCGGGGGAAGCAGGTAACCGATCGCCAGCGGCACCAGACAAAGTGTTCCGAACATCAGCAGTGTCAGGAAGTATTCGGTAGCGGTGCGGCAGATCGCGGTGAGTACCGTCCAGGGGTTCGAGGCCAGCCACTGCAAGTGCAGGGCCGCGGACATCAGCGCCATCGGGAGCAGGGCCAGGCAGCAGCCCAGGATGGTTCCACGCAGGATGAATTGGTCTCCCAGTGAGCCCAGATCGCCTGCGATCAAGGCAAACACGCCATAGAACAGGAAACTCCACCAGGCGGCTGTGAGCCAGTTCCACAGGTCGGTGAGGATGGCATCCTGATCAAAGTCCATGGCCAGCGGGAGATCGTCTTCATCCACCGAAGCGATCCGGAAGATCTGAAACAGGAAGTGAGTGAAGTACCCCAGAATCAGGATCGTTCCCATCACTTGCAGTGCCATCATGCGAAACCCACCTGCCAGCATGCCGCCGGGAACGAATTGCAGGACGCTGGTAAACAACGAGTAAGCAAAAGCCAGGATGCCGATCGTAATCAGGCTTTCCGCACGCAGGGGAAAGAGGAAACTGCGTTTGATGCCTGTTAGGATCGTTTCTTTCCCCTGCCGTTTGCGTTCGGCGGTGGTGATCTGATCGCGACGACGCTTGCGCTTGCCGGATGAGGGGCGCATCAGGGAGCCCGAAGTCGTTCCCTCGGGGATATCCGGCCGCGCGGGCTGATCCAGGTGAGTCTGAAAGACGCGGGGGCGTTTGGGTTTCTTGCGAGGTGGGTGCAGAATGGGGGCTTCGCTGGCCGCCTCGTCCGCATCCTGCCACTCCGGTTCGACAGGAGCGGAGTGGTCGAGCAATTCGGGCTCTGGCAACGAAACCAGTTCACCGCAGATGCAAGGGGCGGCCTTGCCGGCCATGGAGTTGGGGGCCCGCAGCGTACGTCCGCACGAACATTGAACAACGATCGCCATGGGGCACAGAAACTCCGAAGGCAGGGGTCTCACATCGTGCGGGACTTACCACCACATACGAACGGCTGCATTCCTGAGATCAACGAAAAAGGGGAGTCATGGGGGATTTCAGGATTATCGTGGATGGCGGGGGGCCGCAGCCAGTGCCTCCATGGCCTGAATGAATTCCGGGTCCATGCCGGACTGGATACGGGCCGGTCGGCAGAACTCATCCCCCAGGGCTTTTCCGGGGTTCATCGGCCACTTCAGGTGCGAGCAAAATGCTTGCCAAGTCGTTTGATCGGGGGCCTTCCAGCGGGCAAGCCATTCGAGCCCGAACGCCACGTGTTCAATCTCGTCCTCGTGAATTCGCCGCATCAAGGCGGCACTCTTGGGATCGTTGACGGCGAGGAAGGCACGCTCCAATTCGAGTGTGTGGTCCAGATTGCGGGCTTCAAACACCAGTGGCAGAACCGCGATGTAATCGATCGCCTTCAGGAATGTACGGGTCTGTTTCCAGATATAGCAGTTCACTGGCAGTTGGCCGAATTCGACACCCAGCCGGGCGGATCGTTCCATATGCATGCGGGTATGTCGCTGTTCATCCGCCATGACGCGGACCATTCCCTCGCGGAACTGCGGTTCCACTTCCGGAAAGGCAAGCAGCACCCAGGCCATTACTTCGAGGGCCTGTAACTCGTGATTGGCCATGATGTGATGCGCGATTGCCCGCTTGGGCTCTTCGGCCAGGGCCAGCGGATGTGGCATCGAAGGCGTTGTTCGCGGGGCTGCAAATTGCAGGTTGGCCGGACGAGCGGGGAGTTCGATTCGAATTGCGGGGCCCGGTTCCCGGTCTTCCAATGGCCCCTCCCAAGGAGCCAGTTTGGCCTCCAGGGAAGGAGACAAGAGAATTCGCTCAGCATAGGCACGGATTTCCATACCGATGATTCTCGGGGTTGAAGACGCACTCGTCCACAACAACGTCGCAAACTCTCTGTCGCCAGAATCCCGTGCGGATGGGCGCAGCTCGTTCGCTCGCTACTTGGCTGCGGTTGCCACGGGATCGGGATTGGGAGCAAACCCCATCAACGGATTGTCGCCCATCTTCTGCTGGCATTTGGGGCATTTCTGCTTGGCCATTCCCTTGCCATCCTTGCCGCCCAGTTGATCCTTGGCTCGCCCCGCTTCGCTGATGGTCAACTTGCAGGCTCCGCATTGGTAGCCGACAGGAGCCAGTTTGATCCCCGGATCGGCCTTGTAGTATTCCAGATACCGGAGTGCCTGAATGGGAGCATTTGTGGAGCTACAAGTGTGGGTGTCGTAGGCATCGGTAACGGGAGCCCCGGAGTCGCCTCCAAAGTTCTCCATGCCGTAGTACAGCTGGAGTGCGCTCGCAAAGGCCCGAAACTCAGTCAGATTGAACGACAGGTATTGGGGCAATGCGTTCGGGTCGTCCGAGTAGGGCATCATCACCGCGATCCGTCCGGCTCCAAAGATCGTAATTCCGGCGAACATCGATTCGGCCCGGTTGGCCGCAGGCTGCACGACCCGCATCTGCCGGATTTGGTCGGCACTGAAAATCTGCTTGTCGGTGGCCGTCAATTCGGCCAGCGGTTTTCCGTCCTTCAGGTGCTGGAGCATAGTCTCGCGGGCTTCGGCCTTTTTCTTGTCGCCGCCGCCAAACAGACCTCCGCCTTTTTTGGCCAGATTGACGACCAATAATTGGTCCGCCGAAAAGGCCACATCGTATTCGGTGAACTCTTTCAGCAGGCTATCGGCTTTGAGCTTGAGCTTGTCGGGAGCCACCGTATGCAGATGCAAATCCTTCAGCCAGCCCGAGAAGGCACCGGCGGCATCCGCAGGCCCTGTGGGGGCGGTGGCTGCCGTGGCATCGGGCTTTTTGCTGATGGAGTAATCGGGGGGATCAACGGGCACAATGAACGGTGCTTTGCAGCGGGGGCAGCGCCCCTGCATGCCTCGATGCGAGTCTTTGACCTCAAACCGGCACCCGTACGGGCAGTAAATAATGAAGCCACCCGATGCGGTGCGAACACCCCCGACCATCGGTCGCTGTTTGCGACGTTTGGCGGTCTCTGCGCTTTCTTCCTTCACCATGTCAAAGAAGGCATCATCTTCGGACTTAGGACGTTCGGATTTCGTTGTCGGTTTGTCGCTGTCGAGCGAGGGCAGTGGCGCACTGGTCTCGGTCAGCGAGGACAACGGAGAAATCCCGAGCGAAGGAATATCGTCCGGGGAAGCTCCGGACTCGGGAGCGGCCGCTGGGGGCATCGAGAACGACGTACTCTGCGTCATCGGGACGGACAATTCGAAGTCGTCGCCATCATCCCCGGCCAGCGGTAATGCCCTCAGATCCTTGTCCGAGATGTCCAGATACCCCAGTGGTTTGGGGTTCATCTGCATCTGCTGGTACTTAACCGCCATATCTTTCCGCATGAATCCGCCGCAATTCCAGCAGCGCACGGAGTTCGGGCGAACCATTTCACCACAATCGGGACACGGCTTTTCGGCTGCGTCTTGATTCATGAGACAGGCACCTTGGCAAACAGAATTGGCTGCTACGACCCGAACAACTCAGAATGAAGAGGCCGATGAACGGTCGTCGCAATGTGTGAAAGGTAACGCGATTGCCGTACCGATCTCCAGCCCCATGGCGAAAAAAGGCCAGAATCCGTGTAGACGGGGTTAGTCGTGGACGCTCCGCGGTGGAGTCCAGAGGATCAGGCGA
>QWPB01000154.1 GCA_003671275.1 Planctomycetota bacterium
CGCCAATTTTGGCTCGCATGACCTGTTCAGGTCATTCCGGAAAGATTTTCATTACCTCGGTCCCAAGCTCCAGCTTGGGACCGCAGATCCTCGAAGCTCCGCTTCGCCCGCGTGCCAGAACGCTCCCTTTTGCAAACCATCCCTTCACAGGCCGACTGAATCCAGTCCTGACTGCGGGACGGAAGCCCTGCGTAGTTCGACGAAGCAGAGCTTCGGGGATAGGCGTGACCAAGCTGGAGCTTGGTCACGAAATGAAAGCGGGCCAACCGGTGCTACCCCGCTGCGGACGGGCAAATGTGCCCGTCCCACGAGTCACTCACCCCGCGTCGAACGTCAGTTCCCCGTTCTGCTCGTTGACGCGGATCGTGGCTCCTTCGGTGAACTCCCCGCCGAGGAGGGCGTTGGCCAGGGCGTTTTGCAGGCGGTTTTGAATCACTCGGCGAAGTGGCCGCGCTCCATAGACCGGGTCGAAGCCTTCGTTCGCCAGTAACGTTCGCACCGACTCGCTGACCTCCAGCGTGTAGCCGTGGCTGGCCATCTGCTTTTCGAGCTTGGTCAGCTGCAGGTCAACGATCTTGCGGATGTCGTGCCGGTCGAGCGGCTCGAAGACGATGATCTCATCGATCCGGTTCAGGAACTCCGGCAGGAACTTCTGTCGCAGCCGTTCGAGGACTTGTTCGCGGATTGACGACTCCTCGTCGGTGCCGGTCAGCTCGGTGATGATCTGCGATCCGACGTTTGAGGTCATGACGACAATCGAATTTGTGAAGTCGACGGTCCGTCCCTGTCCATCGGTCAAGCGGCCATCGTCGAGGACTTGCAGCAGCACGTTGAACACATCGCGATGGGCTTTCTCGACTTCATCGAGCAGGATCACGCAGTACGGCTGGCGGCGGACTGCTTCGGTCAGGCGGCCCCCCTCTTCGTAGCCGACGTATCCCGGAGGGGCCCCGATCAGGCGGGCCACGGAGTGCTGCTCCATGAACTCGCTCATGTCGATGCGGATCATCGCCTTCTCATCATCGAACAGGAACCCGGCCAAGGCCTTGCACAGCTCGGTCTTCCCCACCCCGGTCGGGCCGAGGAAGATGAACGACCCAATCGGGCGGTTCTTGTCCTGCAACCCTGACCGCGAGCGACGGACCGCGTTCGAGACCGCTGTGACGGCTTCTTCCTGATTGATCATGCGGCGGTGGATCTCGTCCTCCATCCGCAAGAGCTTGTCGCGTTCGGTTTGCAGCATGCGGGCCACGGGGATGCCGGTCCAGCTGCTGACAACTTTCGCGATGTCTTCGGGGGTGACTTCTTCACGGAGCAGTCGTTCGCCGCCGCTGGCGTTCAGTTCATCGAACCGCGTCTTGACAGAGGCCAGCTTCTGTTCAGCGGCGTTGAGATTCTGCTGAGCGGCAAAAGCCTTGGCGTAGTCATCGTTCGAGTTCGTCTGCCGGGCCTTCGAGAAGGCGCGATCATACTCGCTGCGGATCTTGTCGAGTTCCTCTTGCAGCGGTTTGAATCCAGAGAGGATCTCCTTCTCGGCCTGCCACTTGGCCTTGAGGGCGTTGACCTTTTCTTCGCGCTCAGCGATCTCGCGTTTGAGGTGCTCGTGCCGTTCGCGGGACTCGGAGCTTTTCTCGGTAGCGAGGGCGGCGGCCTCGATCTGCATACGGGGCAGCGTGCGGCTGGCCTCGTCGATCTCGGTCGGCATCGAGTCGATTTCCATCCGCAGCCGCGACGCTGCCTCGTCGACCAGGTCGATCGCCTTGTCGGGCAGGAACCGGTCGTTGATGTACCGGTCCGAGAGCGTAGCTGCGGAGATCAGTGCATCGTCGGTGATGCGGACCCCGTGGTGCGATTCGTACCGCTCTTTCAGGCCGCGCAGGATCGAGATCGTGTCCTCGACATTCGGCTCCTGCACCATGACAGGCTGGAACCGGCGCTCGAGGGCCGCGTCCTTCTCGATATGCTTGCGGTACTCATTGAGCGTAGTGGCCCCGACGCAGTGCAGTTCACCGCGGGCGAGAGCCGGCTTGAGCAGGTTCGAGGCATCCATCGCCCCCTCAGCGGCTCCGGCCCCGACGACGGTGTGGAGTTCGTCGATGAACAGGATCACGCGGCCCTGAGCCTGCTCGACCTCTTTGAGGACCGCCTTCAACCGGTCTTCGAACTCACCCCGGTACTTGGCACCGGCGATGAGGGCTCCCATATCGAGAGCGATGACTGACTTATCCTTGAGGTTCTGCGGCACGTCTCCCTTGACGATGCGGTCGGCCAGTCCCTCGACGATGGCGGTCTTGCCGACGCCCGGTTCGCCGATCAGTACCGGGTTGTTCTTGCGGCGGCGGGAGAGGACTTGGATCACCCGGCGGATTTCGGTGTCACGCCCAACGACGGGGTCGATCTTCCCCTGACGAGCCAGCTCGACGAGGTCTTTTCCGTATTTCTTGAGGGCCTGGTACTTGTCTTCCGGGCTTTCGTCCGTGACCTGTGCTCCGCCGCGCACCGCCTTGAGCGCATTTAGCACATCCGCTTCCTCAACCCCGTTCAGGGCGAGCAGTTTCTTGGCCGGGCTGTCGACTTGGCACAAGGCCAAGAACAGATGCTCGGTCGAGACGAACGAATCCTGCATCTGCGTCGCCAGCTTCTGCGCGGCGTCGAACACCTGCATGATTTCAGAAGAGCCTTGCAACGGGACATTCGACCCGGTCGACGAGGGCAACCGACCGATCTCGGAGTCGATCATCTTCGTCAGCTGTGAGAAGTTGACGCCGATCTTCTGCAGCAACGCCCGCGGCACCCCGTCCGCCTCGGCCAAGAGGGCCTGCAACAAGTGCAGTGCCACCAACTGGCGGTGCCCCTTGGACTCGGCCAGAGCCTGAGCGGCCTGGACCGCTTCACGAGACTTGATGGTGTATTTTTCAGGGTTGAAGGACATCATGGACCTCCGCGCTCTACGGACAGTATCTCAAGGAGCCTGGTCGACAACGAACAGTCTCAAATCGGCAATGCGAGCAAGTCATTAAGCAACAGTCGTGCCAATGTCCGTAAATCATTTTACATCAATAGCTAGCGCAAACGCTGGCAACCTCCCTCAAAACAAAAATGCCACAATGGCACCTCCAGTGGAGAGATGCCCCCTCCACGGAAAGTGCCGTTTCGGCAGGCAATATTCAATCCAAGAGTCTTGATTTTGGAAATCTACGGGGTTTGAGTCGCCATTGGGCTTGATGTCTGTCTGAAATCCGTAAAATTGGGCTGTTCCGGAAGGTTCTCCTAACCGTGACAACCGGAGTCTTCAGGGCTCCATGTCAATTGGGAGAATCCTGCTTGATCGTGATTAGTTCTCGGGAGCGTTCAAAGAACTGACCACACATCGGCAGGCGGGGGAGTAAAATGGAGTTGAGGGGCTGTCCCTCCAAGGAGTTTGTGATGAAGAAGATGATGATCCTCGGTGTGTTGGCCCTCCTGGGAGCCAATCTGTCCGCCCGTGAGCCGCTGCTCGTTCCTTCACAGGAACTGGCACTGGCCGCTGAACCAACCCAGGTGATCCCGGCGGCTGAAGAGAAAGGAACACCTGTTCCTTACGCGGAATTCGCCGTTCAGCCGTCCGCTGAGACGATCAAGCTGTACGAGAACGTTCGGGTGCGGGATACCAAGAATATCGCCCCGTGTGCGGTCTCCAAGATCGTTCAGGTGAAAGATCCTTGCGACGAATGCTGCAAGATCTATGTCGAGATCTGTGTTCCGCCCTGTGGTTGCGAAACCGTGAAGTGCTACCGTCATGGGGACCGTATCCGGTTCATCTACGGCGAATACTCGGTCGACGTGACCACCCGTCGTCATGATGTCGTTGTGAACTACAACGACTGATTTTCGGCCCTTCGGGGCTTGCGAAATGCACCGTGGAAGGGACAGGCCAACGAGCCTGTCCCTTTTTCGTTCCCTTGAATTGCAATTCCCGGTATGGTCTGCCAAAATAGTTGGCTTCCCATGAGGGCTGTCGGACGGCCCCGGGATCGACAGAAAGGAAAGCCTCTCATGGCCTTGGATCGTGCAGTGTTGGAACGTCAGCTCGGTTTGGCAAAGACCCGGCTGGACAAGCTTAGTGATAGCCTGAAGGGGCAAGGGACCGAAGAAAAGGCCCTCCGCAAGGATCCGGTCTGGCGTGAAGCCCGGGCCGAAGTCCGCAAGATCACGAATCGCTTGAATCGCGCAGGCGACAAAGAAGCACTCACCGCTGAAGTCGCAGCCCGCAAGGCCGCGAAGGAAGCTGGTGAAGGGGCCGACGAATAGTCGGCACCGGAGAGGTGGCAGAGCGGCCGATTGTGCAACACTGGAAATGTTGTGTCTCCGAAAGGGGACCGGGGGTTCGAATCCCCCCCTCTCCGCTGTCAGTTTCGCGCGGCCATCAACCCGCGTAATCCAGAAAACGCCCAGTCTCTGGGCGTTTTTTCGTTGGTGGCGGATCTCCTTGATCTCGGTTTCCCACTCGGACTGCGAGCATTTAGTGGCCCCTTCTGAATCCCCCCGGGATGAAACGGAACGACAGGAAGCCGAACGCCAGACCCGCACCTCCCTGATGCGGGTGTTTGGCGAGCGAAAAATGCATCCCCGCTCTGACTTGGGGCAAAATTTCCTCATCGATCTCAATCTGCTCGAACTGGTGGTCCGCGCAGCAGAGTTAACGCCTGCGGATGTGGCCTTAGAGGTCGGTACCGGGACTGGCGGCATGACGACGTTCCTTGCCCGGCAGGCGGGGCATGTGATCTCTGTCGAGGTCGACCGACATGTCCATGCCATTGCTCAAGAGAAGACCGCCGGGATCGACAACATCACGCTCCTGTTAACGGATGCACTGAAAAACAAGAACCAGCTCCATCCACTCGTCCTGGAAACCATTGCCCGCGAACTGGCCGTTGACCCGCAACGTCGACTGAAGCTGGTGGCTAACCTGCCATACCACGTCGCAGCTCCCGTGATTTCGAATCTGATTGTGACCGGCCTTCCCTGGGAACGAATGGTTGTCACGATTCAATGGGAAATGGCGGAACGCCTGGCGGCCCCACCAGGAACCGGGGATTACAGTGCCCTCTCCATCTGGTTACAGGCTCAGTGCCGAATAGAAATTCTGAAAAAACTCGGACCGCAGGTCTTCTGGCCACGTCCGCAGGTGGACTCAGCCATTGTCATCATCCACCCCCATCCCGAGGCAGCGGCCCGGATTGAAAACCGCCCATTTCTGCATGACTTTCTGCGGCGGGTATTTACCCTCCGTCGGAAGCATTTACGCAGTGTGCTGGCGACCGTCTACAAGGGGCATCTGGCCAAAGCTCGAGGAGCGGAAATCCTGAACGACATGGGGCTCGGGGAGAATGCTCGCGCTGAAGAGTTGCCGGTTGCCACGCTCGTGGAGCTTGCCAATCGTCTGTTTCGCGAAATTGGTGAATGCGTCATGGGCCAGGACAACTAACGTTTTTGTCGGTTAAATCAGTAAAACGCTCGATCGGGATAATGCCGATTTTGATGGCCATGGCATACGTGACACCCGGCCGTGGGTGGGTCGATGAGATTTGCAAAGGATTCTGTTCCCTGGAACACCCCACTGGTAGCCACCATCCGATAATTCGTTTGACTCACCCACAGGAGGGCCCTTCTCGGTTCAATACTACCGAGCTGCTTCTGGAGTGAGTTCCTAATGAGGGGGGGGCGCGATGGAACGCAGCCTGAACGTGCTGGCTCTGGTAAAGGATGGGGAACGCTTCTTGTTCCTTTACGATGACCGTAGCACTCCGCAGATTTTGCAGACACTTGGAAAGTTTGCCGCTGATCCCGAACTGTGCTTCACCTGGTATGACGCCGCCGTCTTAAGCCAGAAGGTGCGTGCCACCCGTCCGACGGATGGCGAAGAACGCCCTTTTCGGCGGGCCGCTTAGCGGCATCAAACCCACTCTAGCTGTTGGCTCTCCTTGACGGACCCCTTCCATGCAATCCGCCATCCAGGGCTTTCTGCGATATCTTCGCATTGAACGCAACTCTTCCGAACATACACTCAAGTCCTACAAGGACGATTTCGCCAGCTTCTCGGAATACCTGACAGACCGTGTTGGAACAGAACTGACACCGGAAGAGATTACGATCCCGGTGTTGAGAGGCTACGTCACCTATCTGCACGAGTGCCAGTACGCCCGCACGACGATCGCTCGCCGTCTGGCCTGTTTGCGATCATTCTTCCGCTATACGACGCGGGAGGGGCTGACGCCGAACAATCCCGCCAAGGCTCTTCGGACCCCCCGCGTCGGACGCAAGCTGCCTAATTTTCTGACGAACGAGGATATTGTCCGACTTCTGGAAGCCCCCCCCGCCAACACCGCTCAAGGACTCCGTGACCGAGCGATCCTGGAGACGATGTACTCCTCTGGTCTTCGCGTGGCTGAACTGGTCGGAGTCAATGTTGACGACTGGGACCGTAGCGCGAATATTCTGCGAATTCGAGGTAAGGGAAAGAAAGAACGAATTACCCCGGTGGGAACCTACGCTGCGAAAGCCCTCGACCGCTGGATGGAAGTCCGCGTCGAAGCCCCCCTCGGCAAACCTCAGGAGGTTGCGGCCCTCTTTCTAAATAAGTTTGGCAAGCGGTTAACCACACGCAGTATCGGTCGCATGCTCGAAGGGCATATCGCGACCTGCCATCTGCAACAGCACATTTCCCCACATACCCTGCGACATACCTTCGCGACCCATCTGCTGGATGGCGGAGCGGACCTGCGCAGTGTGCAGGAACTGCTGGGACATAAGAGCCTGACCACGACTCAAATCTATACACACGTGAGCACACGTCGACTCAAGGAAACTTACGAAAACGCCCATCCGCACTCCAAACGGGATGCCGGATAGCTCCCCCATGAAGTGACTTCCTCTTCGGATTGCTTAAACTGGCCACCGAGGCAAACTACTCGTCCTCGTCCATCTCCCAGAATGATTCTCCGAGATCATCTGGAGCATCGCTCCCAATCCAGTGGGCGCCCAGTTCCTCGGGAGTCACGTCGCTCCCGATATCGTTGAAATCAGTTCGGGCCCAGTCTTCATTCACTCCCAACAGCGGAGCGAGTCCGGAGATCCGTTCTTCCGCAAACACATAAGACATCTCCCCGCCGGAGAGCATCTCCAACTGGCTGCCCTGCACCAGGATCGCCTGCAGTTGAGGAATTGACGTTTCCGGCTGACAATACCGCTGAAGTACATACGGATCGCCCGTCAGGGCTTCGCTGCTCACGCTGTCTTCGAAGAATTCCGGGTAAGAATGGAACTCGTCCTGCACTTGGCCAAAGTCATACAGCCAGTAACACATGAAGTCGCTGTCGTGGACCAGAAATGCAATCACAGGCGTTTCCAGCGAACGGGACACAGCCTCGGCGATATCCTGAATTCGTCCCGTATCCTGGAGGGAAGCTTGCTCTTCCCAAAACGAGACCCAGCCATTCACTGGTCCCGCCATCCAGACACGATCAAAGCCCTGATCGACCAGTACCTGGGCGACTGACTGCGGCGATTCCGACCGACAATGAAAGTTGACAAGAAAAGCGCCCATCGCCTGGCTCTCAACATGACAGTTCATCCAGCGTGACCGCTGTTCGCGGCGACATTACCACGAGCCACATCGTCGTGCGTGTCCGATCAATCTGCAACTCCGCTCGGATTGAACCAGAGTGGCTTCACGGTTTACGATGAGACCGTCTTTCACGAGCCCCCTAGGTGCCCCATGTCTCACGAATCTTCCCGACGATCCTTCCTGTCCACGGCTGCCCTCGTCACGGGGGCCATCGGGTGGATGCCCCGGAATACCAATGCAGCTGATCCGGTTCCCCCGAGGACAACGGCGGCTCCTCCGTTTTCACTGGGTATTGTGACTTACAACATCGCTGCCGACTGGGATCTGACGACCATTATCGCGAACCTCTCGAAAGTCGGGCTCAAGCATGTGGAATTTCGCACGACCCACAAGCACGGCGTCGAGCCGACACTCAGCAAAGATCAGCGGGCCGAGGTTCGTAAACGCTGCGAAGACGCGGGCATCGTGATCTGGGGACTGGGCTCAACGTGCGAGTTTCACAGCCCGGACCCACTGGTGGTTGCCGAGCAAATCGAAACCTGCAAAAAGTTTCTCGACCTCGCCCACGATCTGGGCGCCCAAGGGGTCAAGGTCCGCCCTAATGGATTGCCCAAAGAGGTCGCGGAAGAGAAGACTTTGGAGCAGATTGGGCGATCGCTGATTCCCTGTGGCCAGACGGCCCGGGATCTGAATTGTGAAGTCTGGGTCGAGGTCCACGGCAAAGACACGGCCAAACCATCCCGGATGCGAACCATTATGGAGCACTGCGGGCATGCCCAGGTAGGAGTCTGCTGGAACTCCAACGGCGATGATGTGGTCGAGGGGGCCATTAAACCATCCTTCGAGCTGCTCGCCCCATGGATCAAATCGTGCCATATCAACGCCCTTGATTCAGGCTACCCGTATCGAGAACTGTTCAGCGAACTTCGTCGGGTGAATTACGACCGAGTGACACTGATTGAAATCGGAGAGAAGGTCGATCCCACACACGGCGTCCTGCTGCTGCGGTACTACAAGCGACTCTGGCAGGAACTTTGCACGGGAGCCACCTCCTGAAGATTCGCAGGAACGCTGTCGGCACGCCGGTTTTCCCGCAGGGATTCGATCAGCCCAGCGGATCCATGTAATCCATCTGAATCCGAATAATCTCGTCGCTGCGTTTGAAAAACGCGTCGAGAATTTTGGGATCAAAATGCGTTCCACGTCCCTCCAACATGATTTCGAAGCACTTCTCACGCGGGAACGCGGCCTTGTAGGGCCGTTTTGTGCTCAACGCATCGTAGACATCCGCCACAGCTGTCATGCGGCCTTCAATGGGAATGTCTTCGCCCTTCAAACCAAGTGGATAGCCGGTACCATCAAACCGTTCGTGATGAGTCTGGGCAATGCGGGCCGCCAGCATCAGCAGCGGTGAACTGGAGACGTGCAGCAGACCGGCCCCGAGCCGCGTATGGCTCTTGAGAATCGACCACTCGTGAGGCGTCAGAGGCTGAATAATCTGTTTGCCAATCGCACAGTGCTTGTTAATCGTGGTCCGTTCTTCCTCGTCGAGCTTCCCAGGCTTATGTAGAACCGCATCGGGGATGCCGATCTTTCCGATGTCATGCAATTGAGCAGCCAGTTCCAGCACTTCGACGCGGGACTCATTAAAATTCAGTTCGCGGGCGATCACCCCCACATACTTACCCACGCGGATCACATGATGCCCGGTATCGTCATCGCGATACTCAGCCGCTCGGGCCAGACAATGAACGATCTCTTCGCGGGAGGCGGCCAGTTCCGCTGTCCGCTGCCGAACCTGATCTTCGAGCTGCCCGGCATGATCGCGCAGCTGATCACGGAATTGTTTGTTCAGGAGGGTGTTTCGAACACGCGGAAGAAGCTCGATTGGATCAATTGGTTTGCTGAGGAAATCGGAAACACCCAGTTCCAAACAGATGTGCTTCACATCTCGATCGGTCGCCGCGGACAGGACCACGACGGGAATATGATGCAGCCGGTCGTCGAGGTGCATCAGATGCAGAATGTCGATGCCGCTCACTTCGGGCATCATCACATCCAGCAGGATCAGATCGGGCCGTTCCTTCCGGATCAGCTCAATGGCCTCCGTCGAATCCGAGGTAGTGATAAAATTGATGTAACCGGCGTCCGTTAAATATTTTCTGGCTATGCGAACATTCAGTTCCTCATCATCGACAATCAGAATCCGGGCACTTTTCGTTTCTGAAATCTTCTTAGTTGTATTCGCATCCAATACGCGTTGCAACGACGCTCCCGACGGCGGCAACGCTCGCGAGTGAGTTGAAAAAGGCGAATAATCGGGAGATCCAGACGGCATTGGCAGCATGACGAAGGTTCCTCAACCCAGTTCCAGAAATGATCCATCATTAGTACATAGCTTCTGAACAATTCATGTGTCCCTATAAAATCGATGCAGGTTGCATTTATGAAACGCCCTCAATGTGTGAAGTAGTCATGCGGGTGATGCCACCGCTTCCCAATGATTCGGATTTAACGATTGACAGTCGGCTCCGGAACAACGATCCGCTGAACCGTCGCTTCAATCGACGCGAGTTGCTCAGCGGCGCTGTCCCACTGCCGGGTCTTGACGCTTTCCTCCAGAGATCGAGCCTGCTCACTGAGGAGTCCGAAGCCCACGGTGCCGCCAGCGCCTTTCAACCAGTGAGCCAGTTGAGCCAGCTGCTGGGCATCGCGGTCAGTCATTGCGGCACGCATCTTTTTGATCTGACCATCAACTCGATCCACAAAGCGAATCACAATCTCGCGAAACTCCGAATCTTCCATGGGGAGCGAAGAATACAGGGGCTGTTCAAGCGGCCGGACTTCTCGTTCCGGCTTCGCGGGCACCTTGGGCCGAACCTTTTCCAGGATGGTGTCAATCCGCCCTTTCGGGGAGTCGGCCTGTGGCTGAGATTTCGTCTCCCGGACTGCCGTGACGGGCTTCGCGGGCACCGGCAGCGGTCGCGACACATCACGACCAACAATCGCCCCAATGGCCGACAGCAGGCGATCAATATCCACCGGCTTTGTCAGATAACCCGTACAACCAGCGGCGATGCACTTCTCTTCATCACCTTTCATCGCATGACCGGTGAGTGCGATAATCGGCATCTGATGCCCCCGCTTGCGAAGCTCCGTGGTGGCCACATAGCCGTCCATTACAGGCATTTGCATGTCCATCAGAATCACACCGTACGTGTCCTTGGTGGCCATCTGTAGAGCCTGTTCTCCGTTCTCGGCCTCGTCCACCGTCAGCCCCGCCCGACGAAGAACCAATCGAATCAGTTCACGATTCGGTTCCCCGTCATCCACAACCAGTATCCGAGCCGCCTTCAGTCGCAGATGCGAGGGGTCCGCTCCCTGCACTGACTGGAGCTGTCGCAATTCCTGCTTCGCTGCAGCGGCGGTGATCCAGCGAGCCTCTGCGGCCAGCATCAACGGAACCCGAACCGTGAAGGTGGTTCCAGTGCCCTGTTCACTGGTCACCGTGATATCCCCCCCCATGGCCTGTGCAAATTTCCGGCTGATCGCCAGCCCCAGTCCCGTTCCGCCGAATCGGCGCGTCGTGGTACTGTCTGCCTGAACAAAGGCATTGAACAACTTCGACAACGTTTCAGGCTTCATTCCTATTCCGGTATCGACGATGTCGATGATCAGTTCTTGATCGATCCCGCGTTTTTCCACACGAGTCACGACCAGCACGCCCCCGTGTTCGGTGAATTTCAACGCGTTTCCAATCAGGTTCGTCAGAATCTGGCGTAACCTCGTGGGATCACTGAGCAACTGATCGGGCACCTTACCCGCTGACTCATACTGCAAGGTGATCCCTTTCTCAGCGGCTTTAACGCGAAGCACCTCCACCACATCGATTGCGATCTTGTGAATCTCCGTTTCGGTGGACTCCAGTTCCAAGTGGCCAGCCTCCACCTTGGAGAGATCCAGGATGTCATTAATCAGATCCAGTAAATGCTTTCCACTGGAGTGAATTGTGTTGAGGTAATGCGACTGTGCTTCGGTCGATTCGGCTAACCCACGCCGCAGCACATCAGCAAACCCCAGAATGGCATTCATCGGCGTCCGGATCTCATGGCTCATATTGGCCAGAAATTCACTCTTGGCCCGGTTCGCGGATTCCGCGACTTCCTTGGCAGCACTCAGCTCCTTCTTCTTTTCTTCCAGAAGCGTGACATCGTCAAAACTGACCAGTACGCCGCGATACGCCCCGCCATTACCTAGTACCGGAGAACAGTTGACCATGAAGGTGCGAACGATCCCTTGACGATCACGCATCTGTAACATGACGTTGGCCTGCGGTCGTTCCTGCTGGAGGGCGACTTGCCATGGAGGAATCCAGGTAGTATCACCACCTGCGATCCAAGGGAGCCGAGAAGCTTTCTGGCCGATCAGGACTTCCGGAGTGATACCGACAAAGCTGGCGAAGGAACTATTTGCCAGGGCGATGCGGCCCTGCTTGTTGATGACCAGCAAACCTTCCGCCAGCGAGTCAAGAGCCTCACGAACGCGGCCCGGTACAGCCTGCGAGGGGTCGAGGCCCTGCAGCACCTTCTTCAGAAAGAACGAAAACGCAATAAAACAGACGACGGACATGAATCCGAACAGCGGCGTATATTCATTCCAGATCACTCCTCGCCAGCCGGATTGCCGAGTGGGGGTGAATCGCAGTTCGATAACACCAAACAGCTCGTTGTGACTCAACGTCAGGGGCAACTGAACATGACTGTCGGTAGAGACCGTCTGATCGGACAGCGGTTGCCAGAGATTCTGATGGTCTCCAACCGCAATGAGCAATTCATTGTTGCGGCGAAACCCTGCTGAGAGAATGTCCGCGTTTTTATCGACCACCTGTTTGAGCAATTCATGAAATCGCTCAATTCCCTCGGACGAACCCGACTCCACCAAGGTCGGCGCGGAATACCCCAGCGCGTGAGTCAACGCGGCCCGCCCCCGCAGAATCTCGTTCTCGACCGATGGCGTGATGCTGGTGATCATCGCCACTGTTAATCCCGACGTGACGATACACGTCAACGCAAGCGCCAGGCGAAAACGGACGCTGATGTTTTTCAGAAATGACATGGGAACTTTCTCCTCCGTATCCAATACGGAACTCAGAACCTCACCGAGGGCACTTCGGAGTCCACCTGGCCTTGCTCCACTAGACTTCCCAGTGACTCGTCGTCTTCCTCACTCCGGGTGAGCGAATCCAGAACCACCAGCGGGTCCACAATTCGCCAGGCGGGCATCTGGGCCAGCAAGCTGGTCAACAGCATGCCACCCCGCAACATCCACACCACGTATCCCACGGTCAGCGAAGCCCCTGCCAACATCGGAACCTCAAAGGTCATTGAGCTCAGTAGGGGGCCACTCAAGGAATCCGCCACCTCATCAAATGCTTCTTGATTCGCCACGGACGAATACGCGGATCGCAATTCGAGAATCGACTCCGTGACGCCCAGCTGCACACCTTGAGCAGCTTCCTCTTCTTGTCCAAACAGTGTTCCCATCGTCTGATTGACACGTGAACGCTCACGAGGTCCATCCACGCCGACGTTATTTCGCTGATGCTGCGAGACCTCATCCACGCCTCGTCGTTGATGAACGGCAAAGCCCAGGATCTCCTGGTCATCCTCACGATCAAAGTACCCGACGAGATAATTGTCGTCTTCCGAATCGGTGTCCTGTGAGGAGGATGTTCCGGATGCTTGGCCTCTTGTTGCCGCTGTTCCTTCAGAGAGACTCTGAGAGCTGGTCGACTCAGAGGTTTCCGATGTGACCGGAACCTCTTCATTCAGAATCGCCACTCCTGATGACATCCCCAAAGTGGAAGAACTGTCGATCAGACTGGACGAGGTGCCCGGCCCCAAAGCCCGCACATTGAGGATTGCGGATGCTGAGGCACTAAGCGTCATCCCGTCGGAAACTGCGTATTGCAGACTGTCCACGCCTGTGAATCCGATGGCCGGATCGTAGGTGTAGCTACCGTCCGCATTTTCCGTCAGCGTGCCATGACTGGGGCCAGAGAGAATCACAATTGAGAGACGATCTCCGTCAATATCGGAATCATTAGCCAACAGGGCATCCGGTGAAATCACAAACCGACTGCCCATGGTGGTACTGAATGACTCCCCTTCCGAGTGGGGAGTGTCATTCACGGGTGACAGGCTGACATGAATGGTCGTCGTTGCAATCGCTCCGTCGGAGTCGCGGGCTTCGATGACGATGTCACTCGAACCATGACCGTTGGGAGTTCCCTGAATCCGCAGGATGCCACTCTCACTCACAGAAACATTCAGCAGACTGGAATTGGTCTGCGAAGCCACCTGGAAGCTGAGTAGACCGCCTTCCGAATCGATGAATCCGGTGTGCAAATCGATAGTCATCGACGGACCGTCTTCCATCGATAACGCGGGATCAAATCCGATCACCTCGGGGATATCGTTGACCGGAGTGAACAGAAATGTCACAGCAACAGGTGGCGCGGTGTATTGCCCATCCGACACCTCAACCTCCGCTGTGGAAGCGAATTCACTGCCATCGTGAGTGATCGTGACACTTCCCGCCTGCAGGTCCGCGACCGTAAAACTGGTGACATCCGCATTGATTCGGGTATTGCGAATGGTGGCATGCGTCAAGCGGCTCAGGATGAATGTGAGCGTTGAGCTGTCCGAATCGAGTGCCGATATGTCTTCCCATGTCAGCACTCGTGTCTGACCTTCCTGAATCGCAATAGAATGCGATGTCATCATGGGAGCGTCATTCACTGGATTGATCGTTACGGAAATCGACCCGATCACAGAGGCCGTCCCGTCACTCAGCGTGAACAACAGCGCGTCCGACGACGTATCTCCTCCATCGTGGACATAGCGAATCACCCCGGCATTGATCTCTTCCTGAGTAAACGAAGAGAGAGCGATGCCACTGGCCGTCGTTCGCTCCAACCGACCATGGGCAGGAACCGAAGTGATCGTGAATACGCGATCTGCGGGATGACTGTCATCATCCCTCGAAGACAGGTGGCTGCTGGTGATCAGTCCCTGACCGCCCTCATTCACCGTGACACCCGTGTTCACCGACACGACGGGGGCATCATTCACAGGAATGATCGTGATCGCGATACTTCCCGAGACGGCAGCCAATCCGTCCGACACCATGAAACGCAGCGTAACGGAGGCCGGCTCACTACCATTATGCACATAACGCAAGAGCCCTTGGTCAATGTCTGTCTGGGTCCAGCTGGTGACTATTCCTCCGGGAGTAGAACTCAACTCCAGATGGCCAGACTCCAGAGGACTAGTCAGGGTGAATGTCAACCAGGAGCTGTCAATATCCGAGGCTGCGAGTTGACTATTCGAGACAGTCAGCGTTCCCCCTTCTGCTACAGACACTCCCTGATTGACCAGAATTTCGGGAGAATCATTGATGCTCGCCACATTCACCTGAAACGTGTCAGTCGTGAACCGCCCCGTGGAATCCGTTGCGCGTACAACCACCGAAGAACTGCCATACTGATCGCTCTGCGGAGTAAAGACCAGCTCGCTGGAACCATTGCCAATCTGTATCGACGAGAACAACCATGAATTGTCGATCGAATCGATCGAGTAGGTCAGCAAATCACCGTCTGGATCGACGAAGTAATTCGATAGCTGAAGTGTTGTTGAGGAGCTGTCTTCCTGAACATTCGCATCGAGGACACCGATGGCCTGGGGAGCGTCCGGCTGGGGGGTGACATGAAGTGTGACTGTCGCCGTACTCAGGTGTCCATTTCCATCACTCGTCTGATAGGTAAAGAAGTCCTCACCGGAATAGTTTTCAGTGGGAGTGTAGGTAAACGATCCGAATCCATTGAACGAAAAATCACGAGCATGAGCAGGACCGGACACCAGGGCTGCGGTCAGTGTGTCATTCTGGGGATCGGTATCATTATCCAGAACCCCGGCCTGATAATACGCGCCACTCATCGTAACGAGCGAACCCGTCATGGAAGCATACTCAGCATTGATCCATTCGGACGACCGAGAGACCGACTGTAACCGAGTCTCATCAACCTGACCGTGATAAAACCCCGAGGTTCCCGAGTCTTGTGCACCAATCGAGGAGTGGGACGAATTGGTGTCCGGCATTGTCGACTGCAAAAACAGATTGGACACCGACCCCAGTAGATCGCCATTGAGATACAACGACGCGGTATTGGTTGAGAGATCCGCTGTCCAGGAAACGTAAACCCACTGTCCGGCGACCAACGGACCGTTTGAGGTGACCACACTGGCTGCCAGTGAATTGTCGATGGTTCGAACAATGACTTCGAGATTATTGTCATTCAGGACCAGGGAAAATCGAGAATCATTCAGAGCGGTCGTCGTATTGACTCCAATCGCCAACACATGCTGCTCACCCATCAGATCTTCGGGGCGAATCCAGGTGGAAAACGAAAACGCGCTGGCATTGCGAAGGATGGGGCTGTCTGGTGGCAGCTGGATGTGTTGATTGATGCCGTCAAGTGCATAGGCCCCGCCGATCAATCCAGTCACACTCGTCGCTCCCACGACAGTTCCATCATAATTGCCTGTCGAATCCGCCAATCTCCCGGAGTTACTGGAGTCTTCGGTGAAATGATAGACCGACTCATAAACTCCCCCCCATATATTCACAGACGGGAGCGGCGATGCGGTCGGGTTTCCTGAGTAGATCCACAGGTAATCGGAATTCGAACGACTGTCGATCCGTGGAACATTCACCCAGACTCGCGAGACGCCCTGGGGATTCCAGGTTTCGATTTCATGGGCGAGCAATGTTTCATCCGAGTCTACAAATCGCAGATCCGCTCCATTGGTGGCCGTTCCGGTATAATCGAATGTTCCCGGCTCCAGCGTCACCAATACGGGAAAGTCTGTCAGGTCCTCCGCTCGTTCCAGATTGATCAGCGACAATCGATGGCGGACCGTCCACTGATTGTCCCACCAGCCACTGGCATGCGAGCTGAACGTGGTATCTTCGCTCAGCGTGTATTCATCCGCCGTGGCAATCGGAGTGGGAGTACCGACAAGATTAACACTAAATGTGGAACTACTGGACAGGGCTCCATCCGAAACTGTCAGGGTAATCTCGACCGTTCCCGGCAAGGCACCCCCAGGGACATCGATTGTCACGGCACGATCGGCCCCGGTGCCCGTGATCATAATATTGGACTGTGGAATTCGTGATGTATCCGACGAAATTGCGTCAACCATCAGCGAAGCGGAAGCCGTCTCGGCATCCCCTACCATGAACGAAAGCGGTGATAACGTTTGCCCAATCTGAACGCTGATATTTGAAATTGCCGAAATTGTCGGCGTGTCATTCACTGGGGTATACGCGAACTCCACGCTGATTGCGGATGAACTTGTCATTCCAGCGTCAACGGATATCGTTGCCGCAGGAGCGAGTTCGCCCCCATTATGGACAAATCGGATCAGTCCGCTGTTGACATCTTCTTGTGTAAAGGAAGTAATCGACACGCCGAAATTCGACAGATACTCAAAGCGACCGTTTGTAACACCGCTCAGCGTGTATACCAGGCTGCTTTCCGCAGAGTCGGAATCGGTGGCTC
>QWPB01000198.1 GCA_003671275.1 Planctomycetota bacterium
ACTTCAAACTCTGTTACTTCGGCTTCGGAGGCCGACGCTCTATCCAATTGAGCTACGGAAACTGCTGTTGCTGACGCAAGGTGTGGAAATCTACGCGGCTAAAGCGGTGCTGTCAAATCCATGCCGGGTAACTCCCTGGGTGAAAACCGTAATTGACAATCAATTCCGATGGAGGTAGTGTTGGAAGTTGATCGACACTCTAGAGTTCTGTCTTTCTCTGTTCTGACTTTCCCTTGGGCTGAGGGGAAGTGTTGATTGGCATTTTCAAAGCCGGTCAACTTTCAGACGGTGTCAATGTTCAGATGGTGCCCATGATGGCGACATTGAACATCTCACGTTTCAGACGTATTCTAAGTTGTCGGCAAATGGACGGAACCTCCACGGGATCTTCGATTCCGTAGTTCCATCGTCCTCAGAGGGAGATTCGGTGATCCTATGATCCATGCAGAATTGCGGATCGCATCCGGCAACAAAGTGGGCAATTCGATCCCCTTACCTGTCGGCAAATTCCTCGTTGGCCGTGAAGAAGATTGCCATCTGCGCCCCAATAGTGATCTGGTGAGCCGACACCACTGCGTCTTCACCGTCGATGAATACCAGGTTCGCCTGCGTGATCTGGGCAGCACCAACGGCACCCTGGTGAATGGGGAACGAATCAAAGGGGCTGTAACACTGAAAGCTGGCGATCGAGTTCTGATTGGCAAGTTGGACTTTGAGGTTGTTCTGGCGGAAGGGGCCGCACCAGCCGCTGCCAGCCAGGTCGAAACCGTGCTGATTTCCGGGACTCCGGAATCTGCTTCGAATTCAACTCTGTTTTCGATGCCCGCCTTCAATGCGACTGCAGCCGCACCCGAGCCTGCTGTTCCCAACAGTGATACGATCCCCGCAGGGATGGCATCCGCCCCGACCATCGTCCCGTCAGGCGAAACAGCCTACATCCCGCAGCCGCAGATGATGCCGGGCTATGGCATGCCACCCGGATACCCCCCCCAGCCGCAATACATGCCCTACGGTTACCCGGGTTATCCGCAAATGCCGATGCCGATGGGATACCCGCAAATGCCGATGGGCTATCCGCAAATGCCCATGGGCCAGATGATGCCCGGTTATGGGATGCCGCCCGCCGCTCCGGAGCCCGTCGCCAGTGAGACGGCTGCTGCAGGCATCGCCGTGAAGCTGCCGGACCCTGATTCGACCGGTGCCAAAGAACCACCGCCTCCCGCCCCTGCTCCCACCACCGGTGCTGCGGCCACGGGAGTCCACATCCCGTCAGCTGCTGCGGATATCATTAAGCAGTACATGAATCGTCGATAAGCCGTGGTACTGGCTGAACTGTGGATGTCCCCGGCATGAGATCTCGTTCCCTTGGGGTGGTGCCCCTCGCCATTGAGATCTGTCCATAGCCGGAGGCATCGAGCACCGGGGCGAGTGGCCTGTCTATGGCATACCGGCGAGCGGCATACCGGCGATCATCGGGGAATATTCAGCTTCCACCTCGGCGGTTTGAGGCTGAGTTACCAGAACGGCATCAAACCGCGAGAGATGACTCCGCAACAGTCGGTGAAGTGAATCCACGGAAGACCTCGTTCCGCCGAGGCTCTCCGAAGTCACCCTCACTCCCTCCGCCCAGGCCTTGACGGGACTGGCCCCCTGTCGAGTGATCCGCCAGGCTGCCTGTGTATCCCACGGATGACGGTTCAGCAGCGTTAGATGCTGGTGAATCTGACTGACATCAACCCGGCTCCACTCTTCGAGATTACAGGCCACGTAGAGTTGGCAACCGGCATCCATGGTCACTCGAAAGGCCGACTCAGACTTTCCCTCCTCTGGCGGTAAGTCCAGACAGAGGGGCCCCTCAAACCGCTGCCGGAGTACGAAGGGCGGCAAGCACGATGTCGCCACGACGGTTTCCGCAGGCCAGGGATATTCACTCTGAACGGCCAGCTGGACTTGCGAGACCCGGCGGTCCCCGGTCTGAAGCATAATGTCCGGGTGCAGTCGAACTTCGGCTAGCGAGAACAGTCCTACACCGCCCTCCTGCCAGGCACTGGCCAGAAGACTAATCAGGCCGACGCACCCAATCAGCACCGCCGCCAGACGGTATTTGAAGCGACTCCAGCGAGCAAATTGAAACAGATCGTCCGCCATCTCCTGACAGGAGGCATACCGGTCTCGCAAGCGAACTGCCAACGCCTTTCGGCATATCTTTCGCAAGCCGCCGGGTACCGCCGATAGAGCTGGCGGCAACTTCGTGGGAACATCTCCCACGCGGCGGGGAGGAGACTCGGTAATTCCCCAGTAGAGTACCGCCCCGAGCCCGTACACATCAGTCCGTTCCGAGATCAGGTCCGCATCCCCCAGGCACTGCTCTGGGGACATGTACTCGGGAGTTTCAGCGATCCACTGGGGAGCCGCCCCCGCCCGGCGATCCGACAGCCGGGCCATTCCAAAATCGATGACCCGTGGTTCGTCGGCTTCATCCACCAGGATGTTCTGCGGTTTCAGATCGAGATGCAGTGCCCCGAACCGGTGGACCTCATGGACCGCCAGTGCCGCTTTCGCCAGCAGGGTCGCGAGCCGTCGCGGTGAAGGCTGTTCGCTCCGTACCCACTGTGACATCGTCTTGCCACGCACATACTCCATCACGAGAAATGGCCGCCCCTGCCAGATGCCCACATCGAACACCCGACCGAGGTGCGGATGGCGGATCGAGCCCAGTAATGCGGCTTCGGTGGACAGTCGTTCGGGGTCCACAATCCAGGGGGACGAACTGCGAAACCATTTCAGTACCACGTCGATGCGCAATCGGGGATGCCAGGCACGATAGACGGTTGCCTGCCCCCCATGCCCCAGGATCGCCAGAATCAGATAGTCCCCAATCTGTTGCGGAGGGGCTTCCACTGGACGGGTGGGGATCACCTGCCCTTCCCCAAGTGACTCCCGCAGCGAGACGATGTCTTTACGCAGATTGTCGATGCGTGACTGACAGCGGGGGCATCCATGGACATGAACCGCCAGATTGTCGGAAAGCGATTCTCCGACGACTCTCGGCCACAAACGGGAAACACTGTCAGGGCAAGAATCGGCTGGCGAAGGCGGAATCGTGGGATCGGATCGGGGCGGATGGTCATCCATGAATGGCAGCCTCGACGCGACATTTCGACTCGACACAGCGGGACCGAACACGATCCATGACTCGACTGGCGTTGACGTAGACCGCATTGGGCGACAACCCCAGAGCCTGCCCCACGTCTCGCGCGGGTTGACGTTGCAGAACATGTTGCTCAAAACAGGCCCAACTTGTGGGATGACTTTTCTGGCGAATCTCGCTCAGCGCGTGGTCCAGGATTTGCTTCCGTCGGGATTGAGAGTCTTCCCGCGAATCTTCGTGAGACGATGCCTGATTCCCAACTTCCATGTTGGTGCGGACCGGCCCTTGCCGTCGAAACCAGTCGATGGCAGAGTTCTTCACGATCCGCTTCAGCAGCCGCCGAAAGCCCCCACCCTCGGGGCGATACTCGAAATGCGGCATCAGGCGACACAGGATCAGCCACACATTTTGAACGATATCCTTCTGGTCTTGTTCGCATCGTCCGTAAGGCCGGGCGTACTCGACCAGCACATCACCGTAAATGCGTGTGAACTCCCGCCAGTAATCGGAACTTGCGGACGACCGCAATTTGTATAACAGTGAAGGACGAGTAAGAGACATCTGCCAAGTGCTCCTTGGTCGGGATCGAGTTCGGAACAAACCGCATCGGCCCGATACGGCGGTCGACTCGGTCGACACCCATAGTCAGGCTGCCAACCTGCCTTCGATACGCAGCCATCTTGAGAAGACTTACAGGGAAGTTGTATGAATTCCTCTGCATCTGCGTGATTCCCCTACCTCATCCGCATGAACTGTGCGCTGCGTTTGAAGCCGGGCAATCGGTTTCAGTCCCATTCTGATCAATCGTCTGCTGAATACGACACATTCAGGAACCACGTAGACTGTATGACTTCCGACGGATACACCTGATTCGATTCTCCCGGCAACTCACTTCGCGAGGCCCAGCGTGACTCCCCGTGTCCTGACATCTGACGAGATTGAACATGAGTTGGCGAGTCTCACCAGTTGGGAGATTCATGACGGCTGGTTGCGCCGCGTATTCACCACACCGGGCTGGACACATACGCTGATGCTGACCAATCACATTGGTTTTCTGGCTGAGGCCGCATGGCATCACCCTGATCTTGAGCTAGGGTATGCACGGGTGGTCGTTAAACTTCAGACGCATCAGGTCCGGGCGATCACCGCCCTTGATTTCGCCCTGGCCCGCCAGATCGAACAACTGGCCACCTGGCAGCCCGAGGAAAGCTCCCCCTTGAGTGGCTTTCCCAAGGGGTGGATTCGTTAGAATCCCCATCGGGCACCCGGCCCCATCACCGGAACTGCATTCCGCGACCATCACGACAGATTGACACCATGAAAATCATTCGCTTCCGCGACAGCTCAGGCCACATCCACCACGGGGTCCAGCATGCCACGGGGCGGACAACCCGGGCCACGGGAGGCCCTTTCGGTCCGTGGACTGACACCGACGAAACCGTTCAGGTGGCAACGCTGTTGGCCCCGATCGATCCGGTCGACATCCTGTGCATCGGGCTTAACTATCGCAAGCATGCGGACGAAGGCGGCAAGCCCCACCCTGAACAGCCCGTCCTGTTCATGAAAAACAAGGGGACCGTTCAACACCCCGGAGGCCCGATTGTGGTGCCACGCAAACTGGCCAGCACGATGGTCGACTACGAATGTGAATTGGCGATAGTCATCGGACGTGAGTGCAAGAACGCCTCCAAAGCCAATGCTCTCTCGTTCGTCGCCGGATACACCTGCGCCAATGATGTCAGTGCCCGCGACTGGCAGCTGAAGTGGGGTGGCAGCCAGTGGTGCCGAGGCAAGACGTTTGACACCTTCTGTCCGCTGGGACCATGTCTGGTCACGCCAGACGAGATTCCGAATCCCAATACCCTCCGCATCCAGACCATCCTGAACGGTCAGACCATGCAGGACTGGAACACGAATGACATGATCTTTGATGTCCCCACACTGATCGAATTTCTCAGCGGCAGCTCGCGGCTGTTGCCGGGCACGGTGATCCTGACCGGTACCCCACATGGTGTCGGGGCGGCGCGAACGCCTCCGGTCTTCCTGAAAGCGGGCGACAGCGTCACGATCGACATCGAGGGGATCGGTTCACTGACCAACCCGGTCATCGACGAAGCGTAGTCCGACGGATCGTCGGGAGCCTGGCCGCGTGCTAGAATCGACGAGTCCCCTCACTGCGAGATGCGTCATGTACCTGCGAATGGCCAAGCGAATCCTGATGGAGACCGATAAGCGGCTCCTGTGGAAGCTCATCTGGAACATGGGCGTCAAGGGGGGCTTGTCGGTTCAGCGGTATAAATCCCGCCTCAAGAAGGGGCAGGTCTTTCCGCCGTTTCTGTACATCTCGGTCATCAACAGCTGCAATCTGCGGTGCCAGGGGTGCTGGGTCGATGTGGCGGCCAAGCAGCAGGTCATCGACGCAGCTGCGATGCGCAAGCTGATCAACGAGGCCAAGGCGGCGGGGAATGTTTTCTTCGGGATTGTGGGCGGCGAGCCGTTCATGCATCCGAACCTGCTCGACATTCTGGCTGAGCATCCAGAGTGCTACTTTCAGATCTTCACCAACGGGCACTTCATCACAGATGAGGTCGCCAAGCGAATTCGCCAGCTGGGGAACGTGACTCCGCTGATCAGTGTCGAGGGCTCCGAAATCGTCAGCGACGAGCGGCGGGGCCGAGCCGGGGTGCTTTCAAAGACGATGCAGGGGGTCGAGAACTGCCTGAAGAACAAGGTCTTCACCGGAGTCTGCACCAGCGTCTGCAAAACCAACATCGACGACCTCGTCACAGAGAAGTGGGTCGACCGGCTGATTGAGATGGGGGTGTTTTACACCTGGTTCCATGTCTACCGCCCGATGGGGCCGGAGGCCAACGAACAGCTGTGCCTCTCTCCCGACGAGATGCTGCGAATCAGAAAATTCGTCGTTGAGATGCGGGCCAAGAAGCCAATTGTGTTCGTCGACGCCTACTATGACCACGCGGGGCAGGCCCTCTGCCCCGCAGCCACCGGCATCAGCCACCACATCAACCCGTGGGGCGGCATCGAGCCCTGCCCCATTGTGCAGTTCATCACCGACTCGATCCATGACGAGTCGAAGACCCTGGTCGAGAAGTTCGAGTCGCCGTTCCTCAAAGATTTCCGCGACCTGGCCCGCGATACGACGCGCGGGTGCATCGTCCTGGAGCGTCCCGACCTGCTCGCGAACCTCGTCACGAAGCACTCGGCCAAGGACGGCACCGTCCGCGCCACCGCGATGGCCGAACTGAACGCGATGCAGGTCCGCCCCTCGCAGTACAACCCGGCTGGTGCGGTCCCGGAAAAGAGCTGGGCCTATTGGATTGCGAAGAAGCTGTTCTTTAATGATTTCCATGTGTACGACGGCAAGGACCACAGCGGAGCCTCGGCCCCGTCGCTGCTGGCGCGGGGAGAGGTCAAGACCGTCGACGCCGGCCCGGCCGTGGTGAACCTTACGCTCCCTCGCGATTGAGGTTTGCGTAGAAATCCATGCGTCACGCGGACCGGGAGAAACCGTACTTCCGCCACCGATGGTTGCAAGTACACCGGGGAGGAGTCACCGGTATTCATCGGTCGCCATCCCGTTGAGAAAACCGTCGGCTCCGTTTGAGAGTCAGAAGGGACTGGCCACCTACGTTCCGTTTCCGATGCCGGATGTTCCGCCAGCCCGGCGGTTCGGGGGAATTTCCCGAAAAGTGCTGTGATGTCACGACCGGACCGGGTAGAATCGACCGTCTGTCCACACGGGTCGGCATTCGCCATGACCCTCTCTGGTTGTCGATTTTCGGCAGTTCGAGCAGAGTCAGAATGGGGTTCCGGTAAAGCAGACAGAAATGTCCGCTCCGCCGATCGGTGGCGCCGATAATCCTGTCTGATCGAACGGAAGACTGATCGAACGGAAGTCAGACTCTGAATCGGCTCTCAGTGACCTGCGGTACCCCACCCACTCCGTGTACAACCGATTCCGCAAGCAGGAGGTCTGCATGTATCGAGCGCGATCCGCATGCCTGATCCGCCTGTGGGCTGGAACGCTGGCGGTCTGCGCATGGGTCGGACTTTTCGCTCCGACTCCGACATCCGCACAAACACCCCCCGCCCCGCCCCGCGGTCAGATGATGGGGTCCGCCGCAGGTGCTGGTTCGGCAGTGCCCGCGACCAGGACGCCACCCGTCACGGAGCCACCCGCCAGCGAGACCGAAGTCCCGAAGACCACTGAAAAACCGACGGCGACTCCCAAGCCCTCCTCCCCCGCCAAGCCGTCTCCTTCACCGCCTGCGACAGGATCAGTTCCAGAACCAAAGCGTCCCCCGTTGCCTGCGGCGACTCACCTGGACGAAAGCGTCCCCGCCTTCCACATCGCCCAGCTGCTCCTGCAAGGTGAGATTAACGGCGACCGCGCGGAACTGACCGCCACGCTGGATCTGGACATCAATCGAGATGACGGGCAGTCGTACGATGTACCGCTTCGCCTGAATCAAGCTCACATCCTGGCCAAAGGATATCTCGGTACCGGTCGCGAAGGCCCGGTCGTTGATGGCCCCACCGACGAGGGGGTCATCTGGCGGTTCTCCGGGCGCGGAACGCACCAGCTGAAGCTGAAGATGTGGGCTCCAATCCGGCTGTCACCGGCGGGTCGGGAACTGGTGCTGTCGCTGCCAGCGATGCCACCCGGATTTGATGCCCAACTGGAACTGAAGATTCCGGGCCCCCCGATCGTAGTCCGATCGAGTCGCGACCTGACCGTTCTCGCTACGACCCGTCAGGGAGAGTCCACACTTCTAACGGCCAATGTGCGGGGCACACGCCTCGACTTGCTCTGGAGTGAGCCTCCCGAAGTCCAGACTCAATTCCTGCAGGCAACCACCTCCGTGACGTTGCGACGGTTCAGCGACCGCGTGCAAGCCACTGCGGAACAGTCGCTCCAACCCGAGCATGCCGGAGTCAAAGAAGTCGAAATCAAGCTGCCCACGGGCTTCGAGCTGGATGATCTCACGGGACAGTTCGTGCGAAGTCACGAGCCGATTGCCGGTCGCGCGGGTTGGCGTAAAGTCCTCCTGCGGGAGCCGGGGGGGGAGCGAATCGACCTGAACCTGGTACTTTCGGCTCCCTGGAATGCCAATGGCGGGACACTGCAATTCGATGGTCTGGTGGTTCCGGAAGCCCGACGACAAAGCGGCGTGATCCGGCTGCAGGAGTTCGCGGGTTACCAGATGGTTCCCCGACCGGGTCAATTTGTCCGCCGCGATGCCTCGGGCAAGACCCAGGGAATCGAAGCCTTCGAATTCACGCGACAACCGTTCCAGATTGTGTGGGACGTGCAGCGTCTGGCCCCCAAATTCGCGGTCCGCCCACGCCACGTCCTGTTCATCAGTGACGGGCGGCTGGTACTGGATTCACGCTACCGCTTCGAAGTCGACTCCGGCAGCGTGGAACAGGCTGAGCTGTTATGGGATCAGGCCGCTGCCGAAGAATGGCGACTCGATCCAGCCTCCATTTCGGAAGATGCCCGCATCTCCCCGGAAGCCGATCAGCTACGGCGTAGCGGATCTCTACTAGTCACATGGAAGACGCCGCAGTCTGGTCAATTCGATCTCAAGATGCGTCTGGTCCGAGAACTGTCCGCGGACACTCGCAGCACTTCGCTTTCGCTGCCACTGTTCCGGAACGCGCGGCGGTTGCCCCCCACACTGATCGTAGCTGCGGAAGATCAGTACGCCTCAACCCTGACCCCGGCAGACCCCGCCGATGCCGAATCACTATCGCAGCCCGCCACGCTCGACGATCTGCCGGCAACCACGCGTGAACAGATCCAACATCAGCTCCGGCTGTCGCCCATCCATGCGCCCCTGGAACTGGCCTGGAAACCCGAACCCCGCACAATCTCCGCCGATGCGGAAATCGAGTTGCGAAAATCGGGTGATGGCCGGATACAGGTCCAGCAGACCGTCCGCCATACCGTCCAGCATGGCCGGCTGTCAGTGCTTCGTTACCAGATCCCCAAAAACCTGTTGTCATTGATCCCTAGCGGGACAACCGACTCAGCCATTCGGATGACAATCGACCAGCAGCCAAGCATTCCGCGAATCGTCAACGGGGTCATTGAAGCCCCGCTGCCGGAGCCCCGAATCGGCGAGATCACGACCTATTTTGAGTATGCGATTCCCGTCGAAACCCAGGCCACCGCCGAGATTCCCTTCCTGACTCCCGGCGATGCCTCGCTGCCTTCCGTCCGGGTCCGCATCCCCGAGGGTGAGCCCATCCGCATCGTCACCACGGACGAAGGATGGCAGCCGGTCCCGACATCCCCCGACGCCCTGTTGTGGGTCGCCAGCAAAGCGACATCGATCCCTGTTACCCTGATGGCCAGCCAGACGGCCACCTTTCGATTCAGCATCGAGCGGGCCTTCTTCCGGACCCGCTACGATGCGACAGGATTAATGGAAGGAGCCTGTGAGTTCCACTGGACCGGCGATGCCCGAGGACTGCCGCTGACGTTACCGGAAGGGTGCGAGATTCTCGCCGCCTCGCTCAATGGCCAGACCTTGACCGCCGCCGCCGGACAGGTGGTCATCGACCCCTCGACACCCGCCCGGCTGATCTTCCGGCTGCCAGCCGTCGACGGCAAATCGCGGCTGGCCCTGCACTATCGATCCACTCAGCCCACAGCCTTTGCCCATCGAGACCTGCGAACCGTTCATCTTCCAAAACTATCCAGTGATGTCTCCGTGGTCCGCTCACTCTGGGAATTGGAATTGCCCCCGGGGCGGCATTTGTTCGTGTCACCCGGCAATGTCATGGCCGAATATGACTGGCGCCGGCAGGGCCTCTATTGGTCGCGAGGCCCCTCCGAAGCGTATCTCGCTGAACGTCGGGAACTGACTCAGGAAATGGAACAGCTGGGAGTCACCCGACGGAACGGTGCGATCTACGAATTCAGTAACATCGGGCCCATTGAAGAGATCCGTTTTCAGACGATGACCCGGTCGTTGATTGTGCTGCTCGGGGCCGGGATGTCACTCGCACTGGGATTCCTATTCTGGAGCGTTCCCGCCAGCCGAAGCATGCTGGCCCTGCTGGTGCTGGCCTTCACGTTCAGTCTGCTGAGCCTCTGGTTTCTGGAACCGATTCAACTGTTTCTTCAGCCTGCTCTGCTGGGGGCGGTACTGTCGATGCTGGCCACGATGGTAGGGCAACGGTCCTCCCCGCTGGAGATTTCCCAGCTGTATATTCCGCCGCCCCAGCCACCGGCTCCACCGCCCAGCATGATCGCTCCCGGCGGGGCATCGCCATCCCGGATCGAAGCACATCCCCGGGGCAGTTCGCTGACACAGATCCGCGGTGCGGGGCCGGTCGCACCGACGGCCATTTATCCAGCCGATTCACCCGAGGTGTCTCCATGACCGGCGAGTCGGGGAAATTCCGGCAGCCCCGGTCCAGCCTCACAGCGCATCGGCTGACCGTCCTGCTCCCGAAGGCAGGACGCGTCGCGGGCATCCTCCTGGGGTGCCTGCTGAATCTGACCATGGCAGTCTCGCTCCTGGCACAAAGCCCGGAGCCCGCATGGAGAACAATTCCCGCTCCCGCCGACTGGCAGGACCAAGTCCGAAGCGGCCTCTGGACACCCGTTGCCTCCGCAGAATGGGATCTGCTGGTGGCTGCGGATCGCCCCGCAACCGAAGCCGACTCCAGTTCCCCCGTCTTGATGAACGCCCACTACCGGGCGACGTTCGATGGTCAGCATCTGCGAGACGGCACGCTGGAGGGCATCTTTCAGTCACCCGTCGACCAGGCGGGATCGGCCAGTGCCGGATTCGTCGACTTGGGACACACCGATCTGGCCATTGATGACCTGCAATTCGGCGACCAGCCTGCCCGGCACGGAATCGCTCCCGAGGGACGCTGGTTGCTGCACGTACCGAAAGGCAACCCCACCTTGTCGGGACGCTGGTCTCGACAAGGCATCTTAAAGCTGGGAAACCCTCATTTTGAATTAACGCTTCCCCGAGCTCTGGCTTCCGAAGTGGAATTGAGCGTCCCGAAAGAGTGGACCATTGTCGCCCAAGGGACATCACTCCCGGCCACTCAGGCCAATCAGGGTCCGACCCACATCCTCTGGCGATTCCTGATGGGACGACAGTCCAATCTGCGGCTCCGCATGGAGAAACGCACCAGGACAGGAGAAGCCCGACTGCTGGTCAAAGAGAATTCCAGTTATAGCGTGGGGGCCACGGATGAAATGGTGCGAATCCGGTCGGAGTGGGACTGCCTCGTTAATGGCGGGACATCCACAATTCTTCAGCTCACCGTCCCCAAAACCCTGCGTGTTTACAATGTAATGCTGGGTTCCGAACTGCCACTTCGGTTTGAACGGCAGCTGGGCAGCGAAGAAGACCTGATTGAAGTCCCCCTGCAATCACTAGGGGGGCAGCGGCTCACCGTGCAACTGCTCGGCGAAGCCCCTCGTCGAACAGATCGAACCTTTTCGCTGCCCCGTATCCGACCGGCCAACGCGGCATTGCTGGAAGGGGCCCTGCGAGTTTCGGTTGACCGCCCGCTACAGGTTCTTTCGATGGCTCCGACCGGCCTGCGACAAGTCCAGCTGACGGAACGGGACGGGCAGGAATCGTGGAGCTATGAAGTCAACTCACTGGACTCGCAGCTCAGCGTCAATCTCAGTGAGCCAAAGCCCGTGCCTCAGGTTCGGGCACGCTGCGTCGCCGACCTGCGAGGCGACTCCCCCGTCAGTCTGGCCCACTTGCGGCTGTCGACACGGGAAGGTGAGATCTTCTCCCCCAGCCTGCTGATTCCCCCGGGATGGGAACTGATCCGTGTCGAAGGGATGGGAGCCTCCGTCGAAGCCTTGGCCGCGTGGACGGTCGCGGAGTCCAGTGATGCGGCGGGAGGAACCCTGGCCTCGATCGAGTTGCGGCAACCGATCCGGACGGACCGGGATTGCGAACTCTGGATGGAACTAAAGTCAACGCGGCTGCCCCTCAGTGGAGCCCGCGTCCTCCCGGTGCCAGCCGTGCGAAATGTTCAATCCAGCACCGTCGAAGCGATCGTGTGGGACAATGCGCCCTGGGAAACCAGTGCCGACTCCCGAGACAGTGTCACTATCTCCAGCGATCCTGCCAGTGAAGACCTGCTGAAACTGGTCCGCTGGACTCGGCTTCTGGACCCGGCAGCAGTAACCACGCGAATCACCACCAACAGCAAAACCCCGTTTCAGCTGAGCCTGAAAACGGAAGGATCCTCCCCGATCGAAACCACCCTGCTGCCGCTGGATGTTCGCCAGCCCCCCCCCACTTCGGGGCCATTGTGTGTGAGTGTCGAACTGGAGACCCGTACCTCCCCGCGTGACGGAAGGTTCCACGAACATCGAGCCGTTCTGCGATTGTCTCGCGCAGTAACCCCATTGACAGCACCCGATATTCGCCTGCCGGAGGAAGCGGAGATCACCCGCGTCCTGACCAATGAGCGGGAAGTGTCATTCGTCCGCACCGATTCCAGGATTGTTCTGAACCAGACCAGCGGGCCGTTTCGCGAGCTGACCCTGCACTACCGCACCGCGACACACGCAGGATGGGTCACTACGCGGGACGACATTGTATTCCCGGTTCCCAATTGCCTCGTCACTGAGTTCGCCTGGAATGTCCGGCTCCACAGTGGACGAGCACTCTATCGCCTGCCCCTCACCGCCGCCGCCAGCTCACAGGCCAGCACCGAGTGGCGCAGTCGCCTGCTCGGCCCTCTGGCTCGACATGCCAGCGACGAGATCTTTCATCCCTTCTTTCTGGAATCCTGGCGAGAGTTGCTGAACGGCACCCCGGCAGCGGGCACCGCCGTCCGTGAGGAGCATGTTTGGTTCCTGGCCCCGCGCGTTCCCGAACGGCTTACACTGAAAACCTGGAATCGCGACCAGTCTCACGCCTTTGCATGGTGCAGCCTGCTGGGCTGCCTGACTGCGGGAGTGGCCTTGCGCCGGGCGAGACGACGCTGGTTCAGTCAGACATGGATCTACGCCGGTGGTAGCTGGCTCGTCCTGGCTCTATGTTTACCCGAGCCTTACGCCCCTTTCGCGGGGGGCGGTTTTCTGGGAAGCTTGCTGGCCGTGATCATGCCTCGCCGCATGGCCATCACACCGGACTGGCTCAAACGCTGGGAGCCCACCACCCCGCTGGCGATCACATCCATTTCTCTGCTGGCCGTGGGGGTGGGGATGCATTCCTGGCTGACCGCCCAGGACACTCCGATGCCTGTGGTCAACACTACCCGTGAGTCGTTCCTGATCCAGGATCCCACGACAGGCGAGGAGACCCGCTACGTCTCCGCCAAGGCACAGTCCCAACCGCAAGCCCGATCCTTAAAAATCCCTCCCGAGTGGCTGATGCAATCAGCCACTTACCGGTGGGCCTCTGTCGATCCCCAGCCACTCGATCATCCCCCGCTGTTGATTGGCCAATTCGAAGCCATCGTCCGGGGGCAGGCTCCGATCACGCATGTCAAAATCCCGCTGACCGGCATCTCGCTGGAAGTCGTGGATGGCCTCGCCGGGAATGAACGGGTTCGTCTGATCCCCGCCCGCGATGGACAGGGGGTCATCGTTCCCGTCAGTCAGCAACTGGTCGCGCGTCTGAAGAATGAAGCGGTCGAGTCGACGGACTCACCCGGGACGCTCGTACCGATCGAAATTCGTTTTCGCCCGATCCCCCAGCCGGAATCTCTGACCGCCGTTGGAGCCATGATCCCGGCATTGCCCACGACCCATGTCGAACTGCCGTCCCGGAGATGGCAGGTGTCCGAACACTGGGGAACGGAAGACTCCAGCACCGAAAACATCCGGCGGGTCTCCCTGGGAGGGATCGGACAGCTGATTCTGGATACCACCAGTACGTCCGATCCGGCGAGTGACAACCTGACCTCACTCGACTACCGGACGCTGCTCGAAGCGGGACCGCTCAGCACCCGAATCCAGATCGGCGTTCGGGCGGAGGTCCGAGACACCGTGCGGCCTACCGAATTCCAACTCCAGCTTCCGCCGGAGATGGTGGTTCAGTCGGTCACCGGGGTCTCCATCGAACAGTACCAGATTATCGAGAAGCCCGCTCATAACCTGTTGCAAGTGCGTCTAACGACGGGCCCCTCGTCTCCGATTGAGATCCGCGGTGTCGCGGCGACCACCGCCGCAGGACAATTTCAGGGACCAACGTGGTCCCCCCCCCAGTCCACAATACCAAGCACCACTCAACAAGCGGGTTCGATTGGTCTCTATGCGATCCCCGGATACACGGTCGTCGATCGACGTGAAGACCAGTCCCCCCCAGCCATGACGCCACAGACGTTTGTGGACTCACTGATCCCCGGAATTGCCTGGCGAATACCCGATCTCGCCTGGAGTCGCCGCTCGACGGCTCCCGTGCAGTGGCAACTGCGGGCGACCACTCCCAAATCCCAGGCCCGCCTCTCCCAGAAGTTTGAACTTCTCCCTCCACTGGCTCGCTGGTCCAGTGAAGCCACGATCACCAACTCCACTGGGGTTCCGTTCGAAACACAGTGCCAGCTCGATCCTCGTCTGCAGATCACCGCCGTCTCTCTGAAACAGGATGGTGTCGAACGTCTGCTGCACTGGTCACGCAGTGGTGATCTGCTGCAGATCTGGATTCGCGATGGACAACCAGGAATGCAGTTCCTGACCATCGAGGGGGAGTTGCCAGCCACCTATGGCCTCTGGACCCCGCCCAAGTTCACCCTGCTCTCCAGTGAGACCACAGATTCAGCAGTCACCATTGTGCCCCCCCCCAATGGTCGTATCCTGCCGACCATGGCCGCCTTGCAACCACCGGCCGCGTCCTCAGAAACCACTGAGGAAATCCATTATGACGTGGGTTCGCCAAGGGCCCCCACTTCACTGCGGATCGAGCCATTAGGCGATGAATTGTCGGTCCGAGCCTGGATCGATGTCATCCCGGAGAGCGATCTCTCCTGGCAATTGCATCTGCGTGCTCAGCTGGTCGATACCCCCCGCTCCCCTTCCGCCGTCCGCGTTGAGTGGAGTCACCCCGGCCTGGAGGATGTCCGGCCAGGTGAAAAGCGAGACCAGCTGCGGCAGACCACCAACGCCCCCGGTTACATCTGGCGACCCACAGCCAGCAAGGGAAATGAACTGTCGTTACGAGCCCGGTATTCGCCGACCACCCTGCCATGGGCCATCCCCTTGCCCCACCTCTCCAGTGCCCAGTCTCGTCAGACTCATATTCGTGTGACCGAATTGTGGGTCTCCCTTCCCAAGGGAGGGGGGCATCGTCCGACCCGTCTGACGGGCCAGTTGCAAGCATCCGCTCCCCCCAAGTGGCCGCCTGCCTGGGCCAGCAGCTGGTCCGCTTCGCGCTCCCTGCTCTTTGCCGGTGTGGGTGAACAGATCACCATCGAGCCCGTATCGACAGAGCAACTCGTCCGTCCGGTCTGGTCCGAAACGATGCTCTGGCTCAACGAATCCCGAGCCTCCAGCGAAGTCCCCGCCCTCCAGGGAAACACCCAGTACATGATTATGGCCGAAGGGGACGCCCAGCTGAGGATCGATGATGCGGCCCTGCCTCACGTGCGAGCGATCGCCGTCGATGGGGTCATCATTCCCCGGACCAGTTCATTCCGAATTCCTTTTCAGCCCAGTGACCTTTCCCATGAGGTCACCTTGTGGTGGGACGCCTCCGACGGGACAGCCATGGAGGCCCTGTTCAATCCGCTGGCATTTTCCGATTCCCGTCCGTTCCCCCGATGGGTTGGTGTTGTCCCGCACCATGCGCAGCTCCTGGTCGGCGACACCCCCCAGAGGACCCGCGAGGAATACTGGACCCAGCGCATCACCGCCATGCTCGACACTGTAGAAGAGTTTCCGGGATCCCCGTGGATCGTGGACGGCCCCCTGCTCCGGCATCTTTCGGAATCCCGGCAGGAATTGCGGCGACTGACACTCCTGTCCGTGCACGACAAACCGGACACCAACACTCTGGATGCCCGCTGGGATTCCTTCCTGAGATCCGCCGATGTTGCCAGTGCTCCGTTGGCCGACGCAGCGGCGACGACGACCTGGACCCCCGAGGGACTGCACTCCGGGGCGGCACTCTGTGGCTCATCGGGATCGATCTGGTTCAGCCCCATCGCGGACGATGTCGCGCACCTCGGCCCACGGGTTTTCCCCCGCAAATGGACGGTGGCGCTCAGTGCCCTTCTGGCCTCACTAATCGCGGTATTCCTGCTGACCTGGGCCGTCCAAGTTTTTCGTCGCTACGAGCTGGCAGAATTGATTGCTGGCCACCCGTACCGGACACTGGCCAGCTTGGGAGTGATCTGGTGGCTCTGCCTGAGTCCCAGTGTGCTCGGACTTCTGCTGGTTGTTTTTTCCACAGCCTCAGGAGCCGCCCGGTACTACCGATCCATGCGCCCCCCTGTGGAACCGGGTGCCACTTCGCACGTCGCCTGATTTCCGGCTGACATTGTTCATCGCAACTCCTACAATCAAATCAAGTTCGTCGGATCTATCCATTATTCGGGCGAGAGTGTGTGTAATGCCGGCCATCTCCTCTGCGGACCAGCTCCATGAACAAGCCAAATCACAACTTCAGCTACGCCATGTGGATGAGGCCCTGGCATTACTGCTGAAGGCGCTGGAAGTGAACCCGCGTCACGCGGCTTCCCATGAGACGCTCGGGGCGATCTACTTCTCCCGCAAGGAATACGAGCGTTCCATCGACCACTTTCAAAAGGCCACGCAGTCGGACCCCCGGCGCATCGACGCGATGATTAATCTGGGAGCCGTTCAGAATCGTGTCGGGGACTTTCAGGCGGCGGCCAAGACTCTGCGGCTGGCCGTTTCCCGCGACCGGAAAAACGCTACCGCCTACTACAATCTGGGGATCGCG
>QWPB01000010.1 GCA_003671275.1 Planctomycetota bacterium
CGCCTTGGCGATCAATCCGCAGTTTATCCCCGCCCTGAAAAACCTGGCGATCGCCAACCACGACATTGGACAAGACCTCATTGCAGAACAACAGATGCGCCAGTATCTGGCGGAAAACACGGAAGACCGTGTGATGCTGGGACGCCACGTCCATGTTCTAGGGAAGCTGCAGCGATTCGACGAAGCGAAAACGCTGGCCGAAATTGCTATCCAGAAATTCCCGATGGACCTACAGTTGCGAACTTGGTTGGCTAACTATTATCAGTCAACAGGCAATGCCGCTGAGGCCGACAAGCACCGCAAAGTCGCCCATCGCCTTCAGGCCAAAACAGGAACAGGCTCAGGTCTTCCATGAAACTGGGGCTTAACACCCGACAGTCAAGCCGATTGGTGGTCCTGCTGGCGATTGCACTGCTGTCTGCCTGGCCCATCATCAAGGCTGTGCGCCGTAGCCAATTACAAACATTGGTCAAACGGTGCCAAGAGGCAGTCCAGCAACAGGACTGGATCCTGGCAACACCCCTGGCGGAAGAATGGGCCAGTCGGGCTCCCGACGATGCGGAGGCATGGATTACCCTGGCAGACATCGCCAAGGCCCAGGGCGACCTTGAAGCCACTGCGGAGTGCCTCCGACGGATACCTTCAACCGATACAAAGTATGTTCAAATGCAGCTGCTTCGAGCGGATTTGATGCTCAACGCACTCCAGCGTCCGTACGATGCGATTGACACGCTGAAAATGGTTTTGGCCGCAGAGCCCGGCAACCCGGTCGCTCACCAGCGGATTATTTATATCTACTCCATGACTATGCAGCGTGAAGCGCTGGCTCAGCAGATTCGGGAGGCCATCCGCCATCGCGCAGAGCCGCCAGAAGCCTATGGCTACCTCCTGGCGATTCCCAACCTGATCTTCTCCGACGGCTATCTCCGGGTGGAGAAGTGGTTGAAATCCAGCCCTGAGGACGAAACGCTACAGGTGGCATATGCGATTTTCCGAGAGCGAACGAATGCTGGACGAGGCATCCGAGACTTCGGTACCGGTCAGTCCGAATCGCCGGGGGAAACGCCCTTTGAAGCCGCTCTGAAACAGTACCCAAACAACCTCGAACTGCGAGCCTACCGGATCGATTCGATTATCGCCCAAGCGGACATGCCCGCTCTCAGTCAGGCTCTTCAGAACCTGCCCCCGAACGCGGAGCGCGACAGCCGCTATTGGCGGTTTATCGCCACCTACCAGGATTCACAACGGCTTCCTCAAGATGCAGCGGAGTCGTTGAATAAAGCCATCGAGCTTCATCCACTTGACTGGAAAGCCCACCACGAGATGGGGACGATCGCTCGGGTTCTCGGGCGCACGGAAGAGGCCATTCGACATGCTGATCTGGGAGCCCGCGGCAAGCTTCTGGAACGGCGGGTCTTCGAACTAGCCAACGCTTCACAGGCAGACCCTCCATTGCTGCGTGCCATTCTGCGATATGCCAAAGACTGCGGCGATGCCGACGCCGTTTCCGGGCTGACCCATCGCCTGCAAGAGATGGATGAACTGGACGGGCCGGAATAACAAGCTGATCACCGTACCGGCTACTTCCCCAATCGAGCCCCGACTCGGTGTCGGCTCGGTTATCCGGATCATGCGTTATCGACCATTGACCATCGTGGGGGGCTGCTCGCCGCGACGTTTGCGGAACGGTTCGCTCAAGGCGACTTGTTTGACCAAAGCCGTCAGTAGGTACTGGTCACGTTGGACCCCCTCGACAATCGTGTCGAGGGCGCATTTGTCGTAATACTCCAACCCGCGACCGAGGGCATAGGTCAGCAACTTCTCGGAGAGGCATCGAGCGAAATCGTCTTGCCGGGCCTTGAGTATCGTGACCAGTTCCATCGGACCAGTGAACTTCTGGCCGCTGGGAAGCACTCCGGACGAGTCGATCGAGTGTGGACCATCCTTGTCACGCCAGCGACCGATGGCGTCAAAGTTCTCAAATCCGAACCCCAAATCATCCATCAGAAGATGGCACGCTGCGCAGCCTGGGTCTTGTCGATGCAGGATCAACTGCTCCCGAAATGGCAGATTGGGGTTCGACTTCTGAGTCTCTTCCAGGGCGGGGACCACGGGCGGCGGCGGCGGCGGCGAATCGCCGAGAATATTGGCCAGAATCCACTCGCCGCGTTTCACCGGAGAGGTTCGCGTGGGATACGAGGTCAACGTCAGCACGCTCGCCTGCGTCAGAACTCCCGCGTGGCGACCATCGGTAAATTCGACCCGACGAAATTCGTCGCCCTTCACATTCGGCATTCCATACAGCTTCGCCAGACGTTCATTCACAAACGAGTAGCGAGCATCCAGCAATCTCACCAGACTCTGATTCTCTCGCAGAATGGAGGCAAAGAACATCTTGGTCTCTGTCGCCATATCCGCCCGCAACGGTTCATTCCATTCCGGGAACAAATCCGGATCAGGGGAGACTTCCTCGGAGTTCAGTTTACGGAGAGCCAGCCACTGTCCCGCAAAGTTCTCGACAAAGGCATACGAACGCGGATCAGCCAGCATCCGATCCACCTGGGCGATCAGCGTGGCATCGTCGTTCAGCTTCCCCTGCTCGGCCACCTGAAACAGTTCCGCATCAGGCATACTGCTCCACAAAAAGTACGACAGCCGCACGGCCAATTCGTGATCGCTGACAGCCCGGACCTGGGGGCCGTTGGCAACTGGGTCTTCCACCCGAAAGAGGAACTGCGGCGAAACCAGGACAGCCTGCAAGGCGATCTGCATACAACGTTCAAACGACTCTTTGCGGTCGGCGGCGAGTTGGGCGACCTTCACGAACGGTTCGATTTCTCCATCGTTCACCGGTCGCCGAAAAGCCCGTCGAACGAGCGGTTTGAGATTCTGACGGACAGCCTCGGCCAAGGGACGATCCTGGGATGGTCGATGCTGAACAAGAGCCTGCTGGAGCGGGGGCAGATCGTCGGGCGAAAACTGCGGCCCCGAGATGTGCAACTGTTCGATGATCAGGTTTCGGTCAAAGGTTTTGTCGCCGACCTTCTCGTAGTCATCGTTCAGAAATGCGAGTTGAATCGCATGTTTCCCCGGCATCAGGGAGACCGTCAACTCGTTGTTCTGAGTCTTGTCGCGACTCGCAGTAACCTCCAGGGTATTCAGTGGTTTGCCATCGACCCGCAGTTCCATCTGGGCCCCTCCGGTGTTCGGCTTGAACGGAGTGGCTCCCGAACGGATGTGAAGCGCATATTCCCCACCGCGAGCGATCTGCACCTCAGCGGTCACCGAGCCGCGGGTCACCAGTATGACTGCCCCGTTGGGCAACGGATTGACCGTCAGTTTGTTGCTGGCCTGCATCTGCTGCCCGGAGATGACGCGATCCAGACCATCCGCAAATTGGGTCGGAATGGCCCGTACGGCAATCTGTTCAGCGGCATTCAAGTATTTTTCGACCAGCAGCGGCTGAACCGACAGCACGTCCCCGATGTTATCGAAGCCGTACCCCACATCGTCCGCTGGAAAGTCCTGGGCAGGATCAAAGTCAACGCCCACCAGGTCGCGAACCGTATTGTTGTACTCGGCTCGATTGAGTCGGCGAATCGTCACACGCCCCGGGTCGGCCCCTCCCGTACAATCGACGAAGTGCAGGGTGTGGTCGAGCCACGCCACAACCTTGTCTCGTTCTTCCGGCTTTGGCTGGGAAGACGATGAGGGGGGCATCGCCCCAATCTTCACGTGGGCGTAAACCTTGTCCCAACGTTGACGATTCTTCAGCAGATCCGCCAGCGCTTGATCGCGATGCAGTTCCAGACCGGCCTCCTGGGTGTCGGGGCCATGGCAATCAAAACAGTATTGCTGGAAAAATGGCTGAATCTCGCTCTTGTAGTCCAGCGGAGCTGGGGGTGACGAGGTGGCCTCCGCCAGGGCAACGGCCGCATCGACAGCGGTTCCACGGGGGGACCACAACACCCACACCACGATTCCCACGGCCAGTGCTGCCATGCCGCCAGCAGCCCACCAGATGGGAGTTGAGAGGCTATTCTTACGGCTGCGTTTCGCTTTTCGGGAACGGCTGAGTGAGGATTCCAGTGCCTCTTCCGGAGGGGGATCCAGCAGGTCGCTGAAGTCATCCGCAAGATCGGAGGAGGAGGTTACGGGCAAGACCGTCCTGCGAACCGATCGCGCGGGAGCCAGCGGCTTCGATGAGGGACGGATGCGATCATCGGCAGACCTGACGGCCCCCCCCTCATCTTGGGAAGTATTCCGCAGCGGAACGGTCAACGATTGGGCGCAAGCGGGGTTCGGACAAGCCCCTTTTTTTCCAACAGCACTGCGGGGCACCTTAAACGCATACCCGCAATGATGACAACGCAGTCGAATGTATTCAGCAGGCTGCGTCACGAGCAGTATCACCCGGAGAAGAGAACCCTGCTCCCGTGATGACCGTCAGAAATCCGCACCCGCGAATACGTTGACGACAATCCGTCGCCGCCCAGGCTCTAGAAGGCGGGAACCACTGGAATTGTAGACGTCTGAGTCGGCATCGATCCACCATAATTCGCATTCATGGTCGGTGGGTACACGTTCCCCGGCATTCCGGTGGAAGGCTCGGGCATCCAGGTCGGGGCATCATTGGGGCCCATGCTCGGATTCATCGTCTGCGGATAGTAGCTGGTGGCCTGAATCGGAGAATTGGACGCTCCCGGAGCCGAGTAAGCGGGAGCTGGAACCGGCGCGGGACTGTACGGTGCGGTCCCCGTCATGTAAGTCGAAGCCAAGGGATCGCCCATCGGCACCGCCCCCGGATACACCATCCCGGAGTTCGTCGGAATCACAGCGGTCGAGTAGGTCGGTGGCGAAGAGAACGCCGTCGGCGAGTAGTTCATCGGAGCCGAGGACTGCGGTGCATTCCAGCCGGGGCTGGCTACTGGATAGTTCGAGGCGACCGGATAGTTGGCTGGGGCGGCATAGCTTGGCGGGGCATAGCTGGTTGCACCGAAGTTGCTCATCATTCCAGAGTTCGCTCCACCGTAGGCCGGCTGTGGGATCTGGGCCAACATGGAGGGCGAGGACATGTTGTAACCGTTGACGGGGGCTCCATAGTTCATCGAGTTGCCCGCAGGAAATCCACCTGCCATTGTCGGATCATACTTCGGCATCATCGCGGCCATCTGCAGCGCAGGAGACATCGAGGTGTCGTATTCCATGGAGGTCAGGCCCTGACGGACCTGTGGCTGGTGCGGGTCCATATAGAGCGAGCGAGCGAAGTCTGCCGCAGCCTCGTCCGAATGACCGCGGCGACCCTTCACACGCCCGAGCTGGGCCAGGGCTTTGGAGTGACGAGGATTGTTTCGCAAGGCCCGAGTGAGTGCCCGATCGGCCCCTTCCATGTCACCCTGCTCCTGCTTGAGCCATCCCAGCTCAACGTAGGGTTCGGCCATGTAAGGCTGAGTGGCTGCCCAAGTGGTCAAGAGATCGTTGGCCTCCGGGGATCGCCCGGACTCATGCATCATCGAGGCCAAGCCGTGATAGGAAGGCTGATGACTGGGATCAAGACTCAAAGCGTGCCGGTACATCTTCTCCGCCGCGAGCTTGTCCCCCTGACGGTCCATGGCTGCGGCCACGTTAAACGCGTAGTCCGCACTTTCCGGACGATCCATCAGGGCCCGTTCGAACTCGCGCCGGGCAGACCGATAGTCTCCCCGACGGTAGTAGGCCTGACCGGATTCATTCATCACCCAACCATTCACGGGAGCAACCGGGCTGCATCCACAGAGGGAAGCCGCGAGGGCCACCCAGAGTATGCCAGCAGCCCCGACCGCCCAGCGCGAAGCTTTGCGGACAAATGCCGAGGAAGAGTTGGAAAGTTGGAGAGTCATCATGCGCATGTTCGCGATTCCTGTCGCGGTGGGTGGCTTGAACACCCGGACCCGCATGCGAAAGCGAGGAAGGACCAGGGACTGACCCCCGGCTTGAGGAGAGTTCGGCTTATAGCCCCGTTTTTTCCGAAGCTGCAATACGACCTGACCGGTTGAATCGGACATGCGACGATTTATGCAAAAATGTCTCAAGTTTTGAGGCCAAAACGCGATCACGGCTGGAGTTAGCCGTTGCCAATCGGCAACATCTGCCACATCGCAGGTTGCCATCTGGAGACAGCCGCTTCCCGTGGCTCCTCGTTCGGCTGTGGCCAACCAGTCGCCCCAAATCTGTTCACCCATCACAATCCGTGACCACCAAAGGAGTTGCCGTGATCGCACATTTCGTGTGTACCCACTTGTCGCAATTCCCTCCCGGTCGGCCCTGAAATTGCGAATGAGCACAGAGCGGTTCGTTCCATCCCCTTGTCCGCCGTCTATTGCGGTCGACCCCGTTTCAGGAATCCCGTGGTGAATCTACGAGACTTTGCGGATGCGGCGGCCCTCTTTGCCCAACATTCGGCCCTGATTATCGACAGCGATCATCCGGTCGAGACCGAGGCGCTGGAGGCGTACTGGGTCGCGTGCCGGAGACGGGCCAAAAGCTGGATTCAGCGTCGCACGGGGGCCACTGGTTTGGGAGAGCTGGTTTCACTGGCGGAAGAAATGCTTCTGTCGGAGATGCCTGCCCGCGTCTGGACCGGCGTGTACTACGCCCATTGCATCAATCATCGGAACCCGGATGGGCTCCGCCTGGCTCGACTGGCGATGCGCCAGCTGATCGAATCGCGACAGGAAATACTGTCGCAGATGATCGACAAATACGGTCGCACCGAGATCAGTGAGCTGCTGCGTCTGGATCGACTGCGTCGACGAGTCGAACGCTGGACGGATTTTCTGATCGGAAACATCAAACGGTTCGACGTGGCACTGAATGTCGCGTTTGATCCCGATAACTGTCGCAACAACGCCGCCTCTGCGAGCGTGCTTCCTCCCGCCGCATGGCCGTTGACCATTGCCGGACTAAGTCGCAGCTTTCCCACGACACCGCTCGATGCGGCCACGGTCGAACTGCAAACCGAACTCCTGCGGACGCAGTTAAGCCTGTTCCCTCCGGAGGCGTTCCACAGTGATGGTCGGCTGTTGTCGGCCCCCCTCGCACGACTCGTCAATCGATTGGATCGGGCTCCCATTCGTGAGTCGGTCGATTAATCAAAGCCCTCGTGACTTCCCGCCCTCCAGGGGATGCCCCGCCACTGTCAACGGAAGTGACACCGGTCCACCGACACGATGGGACTCAAAAACGCCGAGGACCATTTCGATGGCCCCGCGTGCTTCGGTCATCGAGCACAGGGGGGGGCGATCCTGTTCGATCGCCGCGATCAGATCGCGAGCCGCAGCTGGGTTGCCCCCTTCGTAGCCCGTGGCGGTAAGGGTTTCCGGCTGGTCGATTCCCTGACTGCTGATGGTTCGCCAGGCGGCCCGGGACGTGGGTCCACTCCAGTGCGGGTCCGCGATGAGATAAGCGGGATTTCCGTAACCGCTGGTGTGGTCAATCACTCCACGAGAGCCGTAAATTCGCAAACCAAATCGATTGGGATTTCCCCCTGCCCCTCTTTGGGACGAGAAGTACCCGACCACCCCCGACTGGAAGCGGTACATGGCATCAATGCGATCTCCGGCCAGCGGCCCCAGCCCCTCATTTCCGGCCCGGACATGTTCCGGGCGAACCGGCAGCCCGGATTGCCGCATCGTCGCGTAACAGGACACCGGATCGCCGCCATATACCCGCATCAGATCCAGCACGTGCGTCCCCAGCACCCACAGGTCTTCCCCACCGCCTCGAGCATCTTCCTTGCCTCGGGCCCGGATCTCCAGAATATCGCCGATCTCACCCGAGGCGATCAACTTCTTCACCAGCCCCAGTTGCGGCGAATAGCGGCTGATGTGGGCCACGGCCAGCTTGAGATGCCGCATCTCGCAGGCCCGAATGATCTCGTCCGCTTCGCCCAATGTCCGCGCGAACGGTTTTTCCATATACATGTGGCAACCGTGTTCGGCACAGGCAATGGCCATATCACGATGCTGATCGATCCAGCGGGGACAGACCGCGACGATCTGCGGGTGTTCCTTGTCGAGCATTTCGCGATAGTCGGCGTAACCCCGCGCGGCGCCCGTCCGAGCGAGGGCCTTGACCAGTCCGGCCTCCACCGGATCGGCGACGGCGACCACTTCGCAGTCGTCAAATCTCTGCCAGACAGCATCCAGACCGTGGCCGTAATCACCACGTCCCGTGCTCCCGATAATGGCCACCTTGTACTTCGCCATGACACCGCTCTCCGACAGACTCCACGGATCAATCCGGTGAAACACCTCCTCGAATGATACCGCCCAGGACAAGAGCAGCGACACCGTCCAGTGGACACAGCCCCGGAGGGACGTGCGTTCATGTCTTCGGTATCAACCACATCAACTGCCAGGAAGTTACGACGGGGGCCAGCGGCTTCAATTCTTCCCGGGCAGCCCCCAAGACGCTCGCAAATCACAAATTTTGTAACGATCGAGGCTTCTTCGGAATGTCCAATCTCACAAGGATCACTCCACTCCGCAAGATTGCCTCGCGACCATTGCCTGCAGGGGGGCGTTCTCTAAGAATACAGGGGCTGAGTCCCGCGACCTACTGGAGTGTCCTCTTGTCCGAATTTCGCACTGTCGCCGATGTGGGTGAGATCCCCGATGGCGAGGGAAGATCGTATGCCGTCAACGGTCGCATGGTGGCCGTCTTTCGCGTGGGAGAAGAATACCACGCCATCAGCGACGCCTGTCCGCATATGGGAGCGTCCCTGGGAGCCGGAGCAGTTGAAGGACATGCCGTATCGTGTCCTTGGCACTGTTGGCGATTCGATGTCCGCAACGGAGCCTGGCTCGACGCCCCCAATTCGAAGGTCAAATGCGACTCATTCGAAGTGCGCATCGCCGATGACGAGATTCAGGTGTGCGTCCCCGACCCCCTGCCTCGTTCTACCGCCGGCCCACCTCACTGAGTTGCTGCAAGTGGTGTCGCCCCCAGTGGTGTCGTTCAAACTAAACGCGTAGCACTCTGGATTTCCCATTCCCGCTCAGCCCCACCGCCATGCTTCCTCACAACACCATCCACAATCTCGACTGCATCGAGGCCATGAGCCAGATGGACGTGGGGAGCATTGATCTGGCCTTTGCCGATCCGCCGTTCAACATCGGTTACAAATACGATGTGTACGAGGACCGCAAAGACTCCCAGACCTACCTCGGATGGTCTCGGGAATGGATCGCCGGGGTCTTCCGGGCCCTGAAACCCACCGGAACTTTCTGGCTGGCCATCGGCGACGATTATGCCGCCGAACTCAAGCTGCTCTCCCAGGAAGTCGGGTTTCATTGTCGCAGCTGGTGCATCTGGTATTACACCTTCGGAGTGAACTGCAAACTCAAGTTCAGCCGGTCGCATACTCATCTATTTCACTTCGTGAAAGACAAGAAGACCTTCACGTTCAATCGCGAAGCGATCCTGGTTCCCTCAGCCCGACAACTGGTCTATGCCGACAAACGGGGAGCCAAGGAAGGTCGTCTGCCCGACGACACGTGGATTCTGCGCCCGCAGGATCTGGCAGAGGGGTTCCATCCCGATGAGACGACTTGGTACTTCCCGCGTGTGGCGGGCACGTTCAAGGAGCGGGAAGGGTTTCACGGCTGCCAGATGCCGGAACAGCTGCTGGGGCGGATCATCAAGGTCAGTTCGAACCCCGGCGAACTGGTCCTGGACCCGTTCAGCGGCAGCGCCACAACGGTGGCCGTCTCCAAGAAGCTGGGACGCCAGTACGTGGCCTTCGACATTAGCGAAGAGTACATCGAACGTGGATTGAAGCGTCTCTCATCCATTCAGGCGGGTGATCGGCTCGACGGAGCCCCCGATCCTAAAGTCAGTGCCCCCAGCACGAAGAAGGGTAAGCAGCTCTTTCAGTAGCCCGGCAGGTCTCGCGCTGCAAACTCGCACTCCCGACAATGCCCATTACCGGCATGCCCATTACCGGGAGCCCGCTACTTCGAATGGAGGCCCTGCCAGCCTTGCACCACGGCATCGACAGCGGAGGTGATCGCTTCTGGAAAAAGATCCATGCGGCGTAGAAAGCCGTGAATCTGGCCCGCACACGCCACGCGTGCCACGGGCACTCCCGCCCGCTCCAGAAGATCGGCGTAGGCCAACCCCTCGTCTCGCAATGGATCGAACTCGGTAGTCAGCACCACCGCCGGGGAAAGCCCGGCCAGGGCCGCCCGAAGTGGCGAGGCGTACGGCTCGATCCCTTGTGCCGAATCAGCCAAGTAGTGATCCCAGAACCATTTCATCGTCTCGGTCGTCAAGAAATACCCCGTCCCGTTCGTACGGTACGACTCTGTCTCAAAGCTGTAGTCCGTGATGGGATAGAGTAACCACTGACCGATGATCGTCGGTCCCCCCCGGTCGCGAGCCATCAAGGCCACTGCCGCCGCAAGATTCCCGCCAGCACTGTCTCCACAGACGATCAGCTGCGCCGGATCGCCGCCGAAATGTTCAATGAAGTTCGACGCCCAGACCGTTGCGGCGTAGGCATCCTCCACCGCAGCCGGATATCGCGCCTCGGGAGCCAGCCGGTAGTCCACCGACAGCACCAGAGCCCCGCTCGCATTACACAGCCTCCGACACAGGGCATCGTGGCTGTCGAGTGAACCGACCACCCAGCCCCCCCCATGGAAGAAGACCACGGTCGGCAGCAATTCTTCGGCATCCTCCGCGGACAGCGGGATGTAAACGCGGGCGGCCAGTTCACCGGCGGGCCCGGCCAACCAGATTTCGCGGGTGGTTGAAACCTTCTCACGTTTGAGTTTCAACGGGGCCACGAGTTCGCGGGCCTGTTCCGGCGACACCGTGTGCATCGGCGTTCCCGAGGCATGGAATGCATTCAAGTAGGCCTGGGCTTCGGGAGTGAGAGGCATGTCCAACAATTCCCAGCAGGGAAAAACGGGTCGCAGTCAACTCTTCAGATTGTATCAGATCGCCACCGTTCCCCGGACCAAAGAACCGCTGTGTTCAGCAACGTCGTGCGTGCGTCCGGAAAGTTGGTACGGCGGACAATCCAGCCTGACGCACGCCCCCCCAAACCGGGATCACGGGCCCCCAAAAGTCCGTTCTCGGATCAACGGTCCGTGGCCCTGGCCAAGGTGTCCTGTGGAATGGAACTGCAAATCCGTACGAAAATAACGGTCGCGATGGTCATGCGCCAGGGCGCCGTCTCGAAATGCTGTTTCTCCAATCCAGCGGGTAGATTCGCGACCCCGACACGAGTACCATGGCCCATCCGCCCCCGTGGATTCCGGGGGAATCGTTGCACGCTGGCACGGTTGCCCACCGTCACGACGACCGTGCATTGAAGCCCTCTCCCCGGAGCCCCACAGCGCGGACGCTTGCGCTGCCCGGGCCCTCCCCCAACTTAAATAAACTCCATGGTTGACAAGACACTCGAATCGGAAGACCAGCTCATCGACCGCGCGAAGCAGGCGATCTCCGCATGCAGCTGGACATTAGGCGAATGTGCCGCCCTGTGGACCAAGCGGTACGCGAAGGGGCGGACCGATGCCGCGTTTGGCGAGATGATCGGTCTGAGTGCCGATCAGGTCTACCAGCGGCGGCGAGTATGGGAAACCTTTGGTGATGTTCACGAACAGTACTCCGCACTGAAGTGGTCGCACTTCTACGCGGCGATCAATTGGGATGACGCCGCCGCTTGTCTCACGTGGGCCGAGGAACTGCAGGCAACCGTCGCCGAAATGCGGGCTTGGCGTCGGGCGCAGCACGGTGAAGACTTGTCGATGGACGCAGATGAAGCGGAGATCCCCTTCGATCCGACGGGTGAATTTCTGTCGATTGAAACGGGAGTCGTTCGCGATCCTGCGGAGATGGGCTATGAGGGGGCCCGCCGCTCGATCGCCGGAAATGCTGCCGTGAGCGAAGACCGCGAACTGGCCGCGACCGCACAATCCGTCGCTCGTGAAGGGCGCGATGACTACGCCCCGTTCGGTAAGGGGGCCCGTGGTCCCGCTCCGTCGGATGAAGACCGGGAGAAGAGTACCGCCCCCACGGAGCAAGTCGCCAAACGCGTCGTCTCAACACTGGAGAAGTGCAATCAGGCCCTGACGCCGGAAGTGCTCGAAGACTTCCAGTCTCTGCCGATGGCGATTCAGCAGCGGCTGTTCAATGCGATCGACAACCTGGCCTCCAAGGTCGCCGGTCTGCGTTAACGGAAAGAGCGGTTCCGCGACTCGATCGAATTCAAATAACAACGGCTGACGGAGCGAGATCTCGTTCCGCCAGCCGTTCGCGTTTCAGTAAGCCACACATCCATGCGGAGGCCGGTCGGCAGAATCCCCGGCAAACTCCGCAACCGACAAGCTACGAGTTCAGGAGTCCCAGCAGATACTGGCCATATGTGCTGTTCTTCATCACCATTGCCAGTGACTTGAGCTGAGCCGTATCGATATACCCCATGCGCCAAGCAATTTCCTCAGGACAGGCGATCTTCAACCCCTGCCGCTGCTCCAGCACGGAAACGAACTGCGTGGCATCAACGAGCGATTCGTGCGTCCCGGTATCGAGCCACGCGGAACCCCGCCCCAAGGTCTCCACCCGCAGCGAGCCCTGCTCCATGTAAAGCCGGTTGACATCCGTGATCTCCAGTTCACCGCGGGCACTGGGCTTAATCTTGTGGGCAAAATCAACGACCTGCTGGTCATAGAAATACAACCCGGTCACCGCCAAGTTGGACTTGGGCTCCCGAGGCTTTTCCTCGAGGCTGATCGCCTTGCCGTCCGCATCCAGTTCAACCACTCCGTACCGCTCCGGATCACGCACATGATAGGCGTATACCGTCGCACCAGACTCCCGCTGACTGACACTTTGCAGGCTCGTGGAAAGCTGATGCCCGTAAAAAATGTTGTCTCCTAGAATCAGGGCTGACGGATGATTGTCGACAAACGAGGCCCCGATATGAAACGCCTGCGCCAGTCCCTCCGGACGGGGCTGGGCGGCATATTGGAACGACATCCCCCACCGCTGACCATCACCCAGCAAACGCTCAAACAGTGGCAAGTCGTGAGGAGTGCTGATAATCAGCATCTCGCGAATACCCGCCAACATCAACGTCGACAGCGGATAGTAGATCATCGGCTTATCGTAGATCGGCATCAGCTGCTTACTGACAACGATCGTAGCGGGATACAGCCGTGTGCCACTGCCCCCGGCCAGAATAATGCCCCGACGAGATTGAACTGACATCATGAACCCGATCGATCAGGAATCCCAACAACTCGCGGAGACGACGCAGTGATCGCTTCCGAAGCTCCAACCCTTATTCACAAGAACATGGGCCGCCGCGACTGTTGGAGTTTCGGCTCCGCAGCCCCCGTCTCAACGGTCGATCCGTTCGTTCACAAGAGCATTACCACCGTATCACATGGTCTGGCAACGAGTTGCTGAATTAGGCAAGAAATACCGAGAGTTTTCAACAGAAGCATCCTGCTCACGACGACACCGGAAAAACACGCACTTCAAATGTCCCCACTCTGCAAATCATCGCCGACGGACTCATGGCCAGAAACGCGAATCGCAACCCGATCCCAGCACAGACTGGCAAACCATCTCAGCGGTCACTGGCGACAACTGGAGACCGGTCCGAAAATGCCCGGTCGCCACATGCAGGTTATCCCAGCCGGGCACCTTTCCAATCAGCGGGCGTCCGCGAACGGCTGCCGGACGCAGCCCGGACCAGGTTTTTAGAATAGGATACCGGGTAATTCCCGGAATGATCCGCTCGGCAAAAGCCAGCAAATCCTGAACGCCTTCCGGGGTATTTGCTTTTTCAAATCCGACCCACTCCTCGGTGGAACCGATCAGGATCTGACCGTCGCGCCGAGGAACCAGATAGCGTTTACCCCGCTCGATCACACGGGACAACATCCCCAGCGGAGCCTGCAACAAGACGATCTGTCCCCGGACAGGAACGACTTCGCTCAGACTTCCCCCCGCCTCAGCCAGCAATCGCCCCGACCACGCCCCGGCGGTCACGACAAACACCCCCGCTACCACCTCACCTGCGGCGGTGACCGCTGCGGTCACGCGTGCCCCCATCCGTTGCCACTGGAGGACGCCCTGATGGGACGAAATCTCGACGCCCGCCCGTACACATGCCCCCAGTAAGGCCCGGATATGTCGCGGATTCCGCACCTGGCACAGATCCGGGAGAAGTATCCCCGACTCCTGCCCCGACAGCGCGGGCTCCTGCTGACGCACCTCATCGGCGGAAAGCCAGATGGCCTTCGTCCCGGTGGCCGTCCAATGGGCTTGTTCCCGATGAGTCCCCTCCGGATCATCGGACTGATTTTCGGAACAATCATGCAACTCGATCGCCCCACACCGATGGAATTCATTATCCACGCCGCTGACTTCCAACAATTCGCGTGACATCTCCGGCCAGCGGGCATTCGCCTGATCGATCAACGGGCTAAGCAGATCCTGTCCGAGCAGCGCGGGAGGAAGAATCCCCGCCCCCGCCCACGAAGCTTCTCGTCCTGGCTCTCCCTGGTCGAGAACGCGAACAGACAGCCCCTGCTGGGCGAGCGTCCAAGCTGCGGTCAGACCGATAACGCCGCCCCCAATCACCAGACAATCAATCGCCATGGACAGAGAGACTCACGTTCTAGAGCAGCTTCAGTGTTGGTCTGCGGGACATGCAGCAGACAGGAATGCCCGCCCCATCGATCGGTGACACTAACATTTCCGTCTGTGCGTACTGAAGGCAGAATTTGAAACAATTCAAATTCGACATTCAGGTGTCACGACTGCCCTTGCCGAAAGCTCTACCCGGTCGAAAGCGCACTATTTGCCCGTCAGCCCGGCACGGAACTGGGCGCCCAGGGTTGCAGCATCCATTCCATAAACCTTCGTACTGGCATCGGTCGCCGCAGCCCCTCCCTGAAGCTCGTTGATGTACTGGCCGAACTTCACGGGTCCGCCATTCTTGAGCAGATATTCCACCAGCGTATACCCGACCGCGCCAATCGTCCCCGGTGAAAACGAATCATCCGCGAAGACATCCTGCGGATTCACGAGCGTCGGCACGATGGTCATCGATTCCCGTGGCAGAGACTCCAAATAGGCATTTCGTCCGGCCACCTGAGCGGCCATCGCCAGCCCGGTTCCCCGAATCAGCCAATTCGGAAGCTTAGATCCGTTGCGTTTCAAGTAGGCCCCGGTCACCTGATCGATCAGGTTGACCCGCAGTCCCGGCGATTTCAGGTCCACTTCATCACCGACATCTTCCAGCACCACATACGCATCTTCGTACGTATCAGCCACCACCGAGTGCCCCTGCATTCCGTCGGGCGCCTGGCGTCCATTCACGGTCTGGTTGAACTCGGTATAGCTGAAACGGTCCTTCATGACGATCACCGCCAGCCGCCCTTTCCAGAGCGGGCCAGACGGAGCCCCCAGCCCCTTACGGAGCGCATCGACCTGCTCCTTGGCCCAACTTTCGGCCTGCTTCAGTCGAGCCTCGTTCGCATTGCCACAAACCAGAAAGTCATCACTCTCCAGGTACGTCACCGGATCATTCGGCACCGCCCGTTTCATCTGATCAGCGGTGCGGTCCTTCCGCAATTGCTGGAACTGCGCCGGGGAGTAGTTGGCGTATTTGTCGGCGGTCATTTCGGCCTCCGACTTCACGAACGAACGCAACGGTGTTTTGGGATCGACCCCGTCAAAAACACAACCTTCCTCGAACCACTTGGTCAAATCATTGTAATTCTGGCGGGTGATGCGGGCCTGCCCTTGCGGCATCCGGGGGTTCTCCAGCCCACCGGTCAGACGATAAAGACGACTTTTGTCTTTCGGCTCGCCGGGCAGGACAACCTTGCCGCTGTCCCCGCCCCGCATCATGTTGTAGAACGTCTCCAGGGACAGCCCGCCGTTGGGATTGTTTCCGGAGTGACACCGGACACACAGATTCGCCATGAACGGCGCAATGTCCTTGGTGAAGGAAACAGTTTCAGTTCCCTTCGGTTTGGCGATGACAATCGACTTTTCTTCTTCTTCCACTTCGGTCTTCAGCCGCAATCGGGACAGCACCGTATCCTCGCTATCTCCATCAAACATCGCCCCCTGAGAGATCCAGTTGGACACGAGGGCCAGTTGATCCCGTTCGAGTGCGTCTTCATCCTTGGGCATCCGCGCCCGGGCATCCGCCACCGTCAGACGGGCCATGATCAGGCTCTGCTGGGGCACACCCGGTGTCAGCAGCAAACCACCTTTCCCCCCCTTTTTCCAGTTGGCAAACGTATCCAGCCGCAGATTCGCACACTGCATACTAGGACCGTGACAACTGACACATTTCTCATTGATGAGCGGGGCGACATTCTTCGCAAAGCTGACCGCCTCGGGCTTACCGGGTTTCGGAGCGGTCTTACCTTGCGCCTTGTCAAGATTCTTGCGATGCGTCGCGATCGTCTTGTTGATGGCGCTGAAAGCCTTGTCCGTGGACTCAACTTCTGCCGCCTTGGCAATTTCGACGATCTTGTCTTCCACTGCTTTTAGAGCGTTCTCAGCTTCCGTGTATTCCTTCTTGCGGATATGAACCGCAACGGCGGGCAGTGTCCGATTCAACTCAATCAGCTCTTTTTTCTGCTCAGGAGTGACCGCCGCCGAGAGCATCGACAGGCACCCAAAAAACAACAACCCCAAGGCAACAAATGACTTGAGAAAAACTCGCCAATTCATCGCCGCCTCGCAGACAGACTCGTGGGAACACCCCGGGCATCGCTTCGCCCACCTTCAAATCATACCGCACAACGCGGCACAAGGTTCGTCAGGTTCAGTCCACTATAAACCCGACCAACCCGGACTTTCCAGCACATGAGCCGTGACACGCATCATCTGGAATCCACGCACATGCTCCACGACGCCACCTCAAACATTTTTCAGGGTTTCAACGGGTACAGATTTGCAGTCCCGGCAAGAGCGCGATAAAGTTCGCGGCTTCCCGCTGCCCACGTGGCGGAATTGGCAGACGCGCTAGGTTGAGGGCCTAGTGAGGTAACACTCGTA
>QWPB01000018.1 GCA_003671275.1 Planctomycetota bacterium
CACCGGAATGCGCCGTGCATGGCGAAATGCCAGATTCAAAGCACCGCCGCCGCCCATGCCAATGCCGATGACCGCTACGTGAGGTGGTCGAACTCCCATGGTACTCTCGATCCAGGGAACCACATCGTGTGATACCCAGTGGAGAGGCCCTTCGCCGTAACCCGGCACCGGCACCGGCAGCCACCACGTACGCCCCGCCCGGGGACAGACCACGGTCAGCGGGCTGGCCTCCACAATTGTTCGCCAGTCGTCCCGTTCGAGTGGCGTTACCGCATCCCAGTCATGCAGAAAAAGGATCACCCCGTCCGTTGTCGGATGTTCTGGAGTCCAGACATCCAGTTCACCGGCGACCACCGTGTGGGTATTCCAAGACATGCGCGGTTGCCATTCTGAAACAGGATGAAGCACGAAGCCCGTCATCTTAACGAATCTCGCCCCCCTTTTCCCCGAATGGGGGAAACCTCGGCAGAAACGGAATCCGTGTTGTACCGACATCCAGGAAGTGTCACGATCCAGAGTATAAAGGGGCTTCGTAAAACAGTGACACGGATTTGATGTTCGAGATCGACCACATGCAATCATTCAACACAACGGAGCGTCTGGAGCAGGGCTTGACCCTGGTTCTCCCGGGTATCGAAGGACTCAGCCGCTGGAATCGAAATATAGCCCATGGGATTGACCGGGGCGGCTTTCGTGGGGCGATTGAAATCCACGACTGGACGCGTGGCAAGCTGTTCTATCTTTGGAATTTGCGATCCCGCCAACGCCACCAAGAACAGGCACAAGTCCTGGCGGAAAAGATCATGCACTACCAGGATCATCACCCTGGGCGCCCCGTCTTCATCGTAGGCCACTCGGGGGGAGCGGCCATGATCCCGTTGACTCTGGAGAAGCTTCCGACAGACCGTTCGATCACTTCCGCCGCGCTGCTGGTCCCGGCCCTCTCGCCCAGTTATTCCATGGAGACGGCGGTGGCCCGTACGGAACACGGACTCTGGCATGTCACCTCCCGCTGGGACCTGTGGTTCCTGGGGCTGGGCACTCTCATCGCCGGAACGGTTGATGGCAGACATTGCATCTCCGCAGGCAACGTCGGTTTTTCGCCGGAAGTAATGACGCGATCACACCTCTCTGGGAAAAAACAGATCCACAGACTGCCCTATGATTTCAGCATGCTCCGCACGGGCCACTGGGGCGGCCATTTGTCGGTGACCAGCCCGCAGTTTATTGCGGAGTATGTGACCCCCCGCTTAATCGGCTATCTGTAAGCTTTCCACCGAATGTCCCATAGTGGCCACAAGACCTCGAACCGCGTGCCCCCCAACCTCCTCAGGGAGGCGGCGAACATCGTCTCCCCGCAAGACGGCCTTTCCAGGCCGTCTTAGCCAGGAATAGTCGATCTCATACGGCCTGAAAAGGCGTTCTACAGGGTGCTTGTTTTCCCGCGGCTTGCCTTAGACGATCTCCAGCACCACGGCGGTTGTGTTATCCCGCCCCGACTCGTCGACGGCTGCCCGGACGATCCGCTGAGCGGGGTTCAGCGACTTGAGAGGCTCGGGAGGCTCATCAAGCAGTTCCAGTATCCCTCGGTCCCACAACCCATCGACAACTCCATCACTGCAAATCAACAAGCGGTCGCCACGTTCGCAGTTCAGTTCCCCGATCTGCGGCTGGATAAACTGATTTCCCGCCCCCAGCGACTGGGCCAGGACGTTCTTGCGAGGATGATAACGGGCCTCACGTTCATTGATCTGGCCCTGACGACGAAGCCAGCCAACGTAAGTATGGTCCTCCGTGATCTGAGTCATCCCGCCGGCTTTCGGCAGATGATAGATTCGGCTATCGCCAATATGCCCAAAGTAGAACCACCCCTGCACGTACCACACCATACTTAAGGTCGCTCCCATGTTCCTGGCAGCTTCGTAGCTCTCACCCAGGTTTGACAGCTGGCGATGAATCCCGTGGAACAACTCATCCAGGCAACCGTGAATCCCGGTCGATGTCTGGGCTACGGAGAGCGAGAACCGCCGCGAGAGCAATCGGGTGATGTTGTCGATGGCAAATCGGCTGGCAAATTCGCCTGACTTTTCCCCCCCCATGCCGTCACTGACTCCGTAGACAAAGTCGAAATCACCGAAATGCACCTCTCCTTCCCGCGCGAGGTAACTAAACTCTTCGGTGTTAAAGGCGATCGAAACGTACTGGTCCTCGTTGTTGGTCCGATACTTGCCGATATCCGTAGCTGCGGACCATCTGAGCTTCAATGTAGTCGAATCAGTTTTGAAGGCGTCCGCCGCATGCGCAGAGGCTTCAAACTCAGGAACCATCCCTGCCACCGCATCGGGTTCCAGAATCGTGGCGAACTCAAAATCAATCAAACAGAATCGACCATCGCTGGCCCGGTAGGTGACATTGCGGAGAAAGGCGTCCTCGTGCCGCACCCCATACTGTTCTAACTCGTCAAACAGCTGTTTGACGCGTTCGTCCCCCATACGTTCAACGCGGGCGCCGCAGTTGCTGGTCACCAGTTCCAGGTTCTCGCGATCGTACCCGAGCACACGCGGAACAAAGTCACATCCGCGCCGTTCCAGGTACTGCAGGACCGCCAGTTCATTTTCAAATCGTTCCGCTGCTTTGTCCGCGCGAAAGAACTTGTGAACACGACCATCGTATCCAATCTTCACTAGGGCGCGAGCGGTATTCTTGGCTTCCTGCATGATACCCTTCAGCAAGGTCGTTCCGGAGTGGGAGGCCCGACGTGATGCGCTCACCTTACGCCAGCACGTTGTGCATGATCTCGCCATGAATGTCCGTCAGGCGGAAGTCGCGGCCCTGATACCGGTAGGTCAACCGCGTGTGATCGACGCCCATCAGATGCAGAATCGTGGCGTTCAGGTCATGCACATGCATGGGGTTCTCGACAATGTTGTAACAGTAGTCGTCGGTGACCCCATAGGTCAGTCCCTTCTTCACCCCGGCCCCCGCCATGAGTACTGTGAAACAGCGGGGGTGGTGATCTCGACCGTAGTTGTCCTCGGTGATTCCTCCCTGGGAATAAATCGTGCGGCCGAACTCTCCTCCCCACACGATCAGCGTATCGTTCAGCAGCCCGCGCTGCTTGAGATCGACAATCAGCGCGGCCGTGGCCTGGTCCGTGTCACGGCATTGCCCCCGAATCGCACTCGGCAAGCCCCCATGATGGTCCCATCCCATATGAAACAGCTGAACGAACCGCACGTCCCGTTCTGCCAACCGACGGGCGAGCAGGCAGTTGGCGGCGTACGATCCAGGACGATTCACATCCGGTCCGTACATCTCAAGCACATGCGCGGGCTCGCTCTTCACATCGAGCAGTTCAGGCACGCTCGACTGCATCCGGAATGCCATCTCGTATTGTGCGATGCGAGACTGAATCTCGGGATCGCCCAGGATCTGATGATGCTGGGTATTGAGTGACTTCAGCCGATCGAGAGTGCTGCGACGCGCGGTGCTATCGACCCCCGGGGGATTCGACAGATAGAGCACCGCGTCCCCCTGATTGCGAAACTTGACCCCCTGATGCATGGTGGGCAGGAACCCGGAACTCCACAATCGGTCATACAGCGGCTGATCGTCCGGTCGGCCCGACCCGAATGAGGTCAGAACTACATAGGCGGGCAGATCCTTGTTCTCGCTTCCCAAACCATAGCTGGCCCACGCTCCAATGCTGGGCCGACCAGCCAGCTGAGAGCCGGTCTGACTGAAGGTGATTGCCGGGTCGTGATTAATCGCTTCGGTATGCAGCGTGCGAATCATGCAGAACTCATCCGCCATGCGGGACATGTGCGGCATCAATTCACTGAACCACATCCCGCTTTCCCCATGCTGGGCAAAGCGGAAGATCGACGGAGCCACCGGAAACTTCGCCTGCCCGGAGGTCATCGTCGTCAGACGCTGTCCCTGGCGTATGGAATCAGGCAGGTCTTCCCCCCGCTTGTTCGCCAGGGCCGGCTTGGGATCAAACAGATCCATCTGCGAAGGAGCCCCAGACTGAAACAGGTAGATGATTCGCTTGGCTTTGGAAAGATGGTGCGTCAGCGAGTCTCCCAACACAGGGCTCGGCGGCACCAGAGAGGCCAGAGCTGCCGCCCCAATCCCCGCTGCCGAAGTCCGCAAAAACACACGCCGATTCAGCGAGTCCACCCACTGGTACGGATTGGTCATCAGTCACCATGCCAAATTCGTTCTGTCGAATTGTTCCACCGCCAACCTCCAGCGGTCGTGGCCCTGACCACGATTGTAGCGTCCGCGACGCCCTGATGCAGGAGATCGCTTCGCTCCATGGGATGGCTGGGGTGGAGTGTGTGTCACAAAAGCTGGCTGGGATTTCCCGCCGCATCGCGCCCATGTCCGTTTGGTCGAAGAATTCACCGGAGTCTCGTACGGAGCGTCGGCAGGGGCGGTCACGGAGACGGAACCGCTGCTCGTACTAAAAGAAGTGCCACAAACCGCGCAGCATGTCCAGAGCCTGGACGCCACTTCCGACGAGCGGGTGAACACGGCAACGGGGTAGCAAAAAAATACGACTACCGTCGAATGCAACCCCGCTGGGGTTGAGGATATCGAACTTCTCACACCCAGGGGCGTCCGCTGCGCGGCCGACCCTGGGCGATGAGACTTGCCCCCTTTGGGGTCGATGGTGTCGCAGAGGAAAACAGGAATGTCTGCCCCACTGACCATCCAGCTGATGTCAGACGCTCACCTCACAGGTACGTGTTGATCACGTTCTCCAGGTACTCCTGCCGGCCCGATTCGTTCGGAGCGGCTTCGCCCTTGTCGGAGATGTACTTCTCGCAGTCGGCGAAGGTCGCTTTGCCGCTGTCGATCTTCTTGCCGAAGGCGGTGTCGAAGCTGCGGTAGCGGGTTTTGACGAAGTCATCCAGCACGCCGTCCTTGCGGATCGCGGCTGCGATCTTGGCACCACGGGCGAAGGCGTCCATGCCGCCGATGTGGGCGTGGAACAGATCGACCGGCTCGAAGCTTTCGCGACGGACCTTGGCGTCGAAGTTCACTCCGCCCGGCTTGATCCCCTTCTGCTTCAGCAGCACCAGCATCATCTGCGTGGTCAGGTAAATATCAGTCGGGAACTGGTCGGTGTCCCAGCCCAGCAGCAAGTCGCCGGTGTTGGCGTCGATCGAGCCCAGAGCATTGTGGATGCGGGCGTACTCCAACTCGTGCATCATCGTGTGACCGGCCAGCGTGGCGTGGTTGGTCTCGATGTTGAGCTTCACGATCCCGTCGAGGCCGTTGCGTCCGATGAAGTTCAGACACGCAGCGGCGTCGAAGTCGTACTGGTGCTTGGTCGGCTCTTTCGGCTTGGGCTCGAACAGGAACATTCCCTTGAAGCCGATGGCCTTGGCATGGTCATGGGCCATATGCATAAACTTGGCGAGGTGGTCCAGCTCGCGCTTCATGTCGGTGTTGTAGAGGTTGTGGTATCCCTCGCGTCCGCCCCAGAAGACGTAGTTCGCGCCGCCCAGTTCGTGGGTGACTTCGAGGGCCTTCTTGACCTGCGCTGCGGCGTAGGCAAACACGTCGGCATTGCAAGTCGTCGCCGCCCCGTGCATGTAACGCGGGTGACTGAACAGATTTGCTGTACCCCACAGCAGCTTGATGCCGGTTTCCCTCTGCTTGGCCTTGAGCTTCTTGGCGATCTCGTCGAGGTTCTTGTTGTTCTCTTTGAAGGTGGCACCTTCGGGAGCAATGTCGCGGTCATGCCAGCAATAGAACGGAGCGCCCAGCTTGGAGATGAATTCAAAGGCGGCATCGACTCGGGTCAGGGCGTTGCTCACCGAGTTCGAGCCATCATCCCACGGACGTTGGAGAGTCGCCGATCCGAACGGGTCGGAGCCGGTCCCTCGGAAGGTGTGCCAGTAGCAGACCGAGAACCGGAACAGGTCCTTCATCTTCTGCCCCTCGATGATTTCATCGGGGTTGTAGTGCTTGAACGTCAGCGGATTCTTGGACTTGGGGTCGTACTCGATCTTGGGGATGTTCGGAAAGAACTCAGCCATGAGTTGCTCGCTCAGCAGTGGGGCAGGGGAGATTGCGGCTCGGGGATGAGCCAGAACGAGAGCAGTTTAGAGGTCCGTGGGAGAGGCTTCCAGCCTGTCGGAGATCTCGGTCTCAAACTTCGCGTGTGACCGAGAGGCAGGTGAATAGCTGGAATCATCTTGGATCGACTTGGTAGGTTTCCACGGTTGATTCACAAGAAGATCTTACACTGACACGAAACATGTCTGAATCCACAAAGATGTTTCCACAAGGGCAGCCTTTGTTGCCACCCCCCTTTCGAATAAAGATTCCACACTCGGGGCACTTCAAGTAATTTCCTTCCCATCCTCGATCGGTCGGGCCATTTGAGACGAACTGAACTACGAACCGTTCTTTCAACGTCGCTTCGTCAGCAACATCGGGATACTTCAATCGTTTCATCTTCAACTCCATTTGCCTCGTGACAATGTTCCAGCTGTTTCCTCCTTCCAAAACTCCGCTTTAATCGCGTGCAATCTCATGTTGTCGTAGTCTGAAGGGAGGCCACCACTCCAGAGGTGTCGCGTCTCGCTTCTGGAAGGTCCGTTGGAAATACTCCGCTGCGTAGAGCCTTCGCGTCACAGCTAAACGGGGCGGATTGGCACGCGGCGAAGCGGAGCTTCGGGGATATTCCGTCCCAAGCGGAGCTTGGGACGGAGATCCTCGACGGAGGTGTACTCACGTGATGTGGGCGCCCTGGGCTTCGGTGTAGACGGCGTAGACCGAGGTACTGGCGGTCATGAAGAGGCGGTTGCGTTTGGGGCCACCGAAGCAGACGTTGCTGCAGATCTCGGGCAGGCGGATCTGGCCGATACGGACCCCTTCGGTCGGCTCGAAGACGTGGACTCCGTCGTAGCCATCGCCGACCCAGCCGGCACTCGCCCAGATGTTGCCGTCGATGTCGCAGCGGATGCCGTCCGCAAAACCGGCGTCTTCACTGTTCTTCTCGGCACACATGAACTCGTTGACATCTTCACGTTTGATGTGACCGTTCTTGATGCCATCCTCAATACACCGCTGTCGCTCAGCGGGAGTCATCTTGATGTTTCGGGTGAGCTTCATCGAGGCAAACTCCTTCCCATCCGTCAGCTTCTTCTCATCCACCACATTCCAGACCTTGATGTTCTTGGGAGCCTCCTCATAGTGCGAGGCCCCCGTGTCAGCCACGTACAGCTTCTTGTAGTCCGGCGAGAAGCACAGGCCGTTCGGCTTGAAGATCTCATCCGTGACCTTCTCGATCTTCAGGGTCTTGCCATCGATGCGATAGACAGCTTCCTTCTGATACGGCTGCTTAGAGCCGTTCTGGGCCTTCTCCCCCTCATAGTGGCCCAGGCTGCCGTAGCCGGGATCGGTGAACCAGATGTCGCCGTTGGGGTGCACGACTGCGTCATTGGGGGCATTGAACGGCTTGCCATCGAACTTGTCGGCCAGGACGGTGATCGTGCCGTCGTACTCGTAACGCACGACGCGGCGGTTGCCGTGCTCGCAGGAGATCTGTCGCCCCTGGAAGTCGAACGTGTTGCCGTTGCTGTTCCCCGCCGGATTGCGGAACGTGCTGACGTGCCCGTCCTCTTCCAGCCAGCGATGCTGGATGTTGTTGGGAATGTCGGACCACAGCAGGTACCGCCCGACTCCGTTCCAGGCGGGGCCTTCCGCCCACAGCATGTTCGGGCTGTGGTAGATCCGCTGAATGGGTGTATTGCCGATCGCGTACTTCTTGAACCGCGGGTCGAGCGTCACGATGTCCGGGTCTGGATAACGGACCGGCTCTGCTCCGGGACCAAAGTCCCGACCCTCAGCTCGAACAGCCGCCAGTCCCATCGCTCCCGCCGCTACGGCGAGGAACGACCGACGAGCGACGGATGGCAATGTGGAAGCGAAGAGTGGCAAGTCAGACATGGGGACACCTCAAATGCGAATGCTCGATCAAATCGAAGACAGTTGATGAAAGTTAGCACAGGAATGACTCGCTGAGAATCAAGTGCGTCTGTCACTTGGGATTCCAGAGTACGAGTCGCACTTTGCGATTGAGGTTTGAGTTCGTGGACGGGGAATGGCAAGACGTCAATCTGCCGAGCGTCCAGCCCCCGTCGCGCGGCAGTCTGCCGTCGTAGAGCACTGGGGAGACGGATCATCCACAGATTACGCAGATTTTCGCAGAGCATCCGAGCCACCGAACCGCCTGAAAATCGGTGCCAATCTGCGAAATCTGTGGATCCTCAATTCACGAGATTCGCAACGATCACGCCTCGCAATCAACAGGGGCACAAAGTACGTCTCGCACTCAGGATTATACAGCCGCATAGACCGATCTATGCGGCTGTGAACCCGCTGCGTAGAATTCCTCAGTCCCGCTGGCTCGCCCCAGGGCTGCATCGGACGCCCTCTCAAGAGGCGGCTGTCATGGTCGTTCCCACGGAGCACGATCTGCCCCCGGAGATCCGGGCCTTGCAGAGCGAGATGGCCAAAATCGCTCGGGGCTACGGTCTCGACTTTCCCGATACGATCTTCGAGTTCGTCGACTACGACGAAATGAGCATGATGGCTGCGTACGGCGGCTTCCCCGTGCGCTATCCGCACTGGCGGTTCGGAGCCCAGTACGATGAGCTGAGCAAAGGGTACTCGTACGGTCTGCAAAAGATCTATGAGATGGTAATCAACACCGACCCGTGTTACGCCTACCTGCTCAACTGCAATGGGATGACCGATCAGAAGCTGGTGATTGCCCACGTCTACGGGCATGGCGATTTCTTCAAACACAATGCGTGGTTCCAGGGCACAAACGTGCGAATGCTGGACCAGATGGCCAACCACGCAGCCCGCATCAATCGGTACATCGACCGCTACGGGTATGAACCGGTCGAGCAGTTCATCGATGCCTGTCTGTCGATCGAAGACCTGATCGACCCGCACTCGGTCCATATCCGCCGTCGGCCCGATCTCAAGCGGATCGCCGCCAAACGGGCCCAGCAGGAGCAGGAACAAGAAGAGGACGAGCATGGCTTGGAGGGAACGCGCGGCCGATTCGCCGCCAAGGAGTACATGGACCCGTACATCAATCCCCCCGCCATCCTGCATGCCGAAAACGAAGAACGCCGCCGATTTGACACCGCCCGCGCCGCCGAGCGTCGATTCCCCGAGGAGCCGCAACGCGACGTGATGCTGTTCCTGCTGGAACACGCCCCGCTGCGGGACTGGCAGCATGACATTCTGGCCATCATCCGGGACGAGGCCTACTACTTTGCCCCTCAGGGAATGACAAAAATCATGAACGAAGGCTGGGCCAGCTACTGGCACTCCACGATCATGACGCGGCATGGCCTGACCGATGCCGAGGTCGTGGACTATGCCGATCACCATTCGGGCACGATGGCCATGTCCGGGCGACGGCTGAATCCCTACAAGATCGGGATTGAGCTATACCGCGATATCGAAGAACGCTGGAACCGCGGCCAGTTCGGGGCCGAGTGGAACAGCTGCGACGACGAGGAAGAGAAGAAGCACTGGAACACAAACGCCGGTCTGGGCCGCGAAAAGATTTTCGAGGTCCGCAAGATTCATAACGACGTGACCTTTGTCGATTCATTCCTGACCGAGGAATTTTGCCGCAAACACAAGCTGTTCAGCTTCGCCTACAACGAGCAGGAAAAAACCTACGAAATCGCCAGCCGCGAGTTCCAGGAGATCAAGGCCCATCTGCTGAACAGCTTGACCAATCACGGTCGCCCGTTCATCTCGGTCGTGGATGGGAACTACAAGAACCGCGGCGAACTCTACCTGCGGCACGAGTACCAGGGGATCGAACTGAAGCCCGATTATGCTCAGGCGACACTGACGAACCTGCACCGCCTGTGGGGGCGGCCGGTCCATATTGAGACCGTGATGGATGACCGGATGCGAGTTCTAGGCTTCGATGGCACCCGCCATGAAGTGGTCGGTTAACAGGATCGGGGAAACGACGGGTGTGGCGAGATGCCCCAGACAGTGCTTTGAGAGACTGAATGATGCAGGAACAAGAAGGTTGCACGGCTGCATCGCACTATCCTCCCTCTGGATCGAAATCTCCGCCGGTCGGCCCTCGATTTCACATCTCCCCGAACGCCACCCGTCATGTCGCCCAAGTCTCTTGTTGCACTGCGACCCAGACATCGAATGCAATGTCCGGGTGGCCATATTTATAAGTGATCGATGAACTCAACCTTGAATGCAAGTGTTTTTGAGAAGAGTCTTTTTCTGGAATGACCTGAACAGGTCATTGACATCAACGATTCGGCAGTTAGTCTGGCTAGCAATGAGCGGTCATTCGCCCTCTCAACTTGTCTTTGAGCCCTGGAGATTCGCTATGAGATCTGTCTGTCTGTCTGTCTTGTGTTAATATTTAATACTATGGCCACAGCTGCAACCGAGATCACTTCGCCCTACGATGGGCAGGAGTACACCTATACGGCACCTGTAACTGTTCCAATCGATTCCCCGTTCGGGTCAACCACTGAATCGGATGGACAGTTTCTGGTCGTGGTGAGGTACTACAATTTCAACGGTTACGAAGAACGCGAATTCGTCGCCACGGTCATGTCTGGATCGTGGTGGCTTGAACCGGAAAGCCCACAGCCGGAGGCGTTCGGCCTCGATGATGTTTCTTGGGAAGTTAAGGTTTATGCGTACGTCAACGAAACCAAGGGAGCATTGAAAGCCTCTGCTGCTGGCGAAATTATCCCGGGGGCATGAGAATGCGGAAAACAGCCACTTAGACAAGGAGGTCATCCCGTGGTTTCGATAAGATTTTCTACAGATCCGTCATCGTGGTGGATGCGGTGGCGGATTGGTCTCATTTCTCTTGTGATCCTGATTCTAACCGCTGCTATGGGTGTTGTGTGGAATCGCCATTTCTCACTCGCAGCGGAAATGACTCGGTTGCGGCAGGATGCTTCGAGAATTACGGTCTACCGCCCCGGGGAAATTGACCGGAGTCATGTCGAACGTCTCGATCTGACAATCAATGGACGCCCGTTTTTTCCAGGGCCTCACCGGTTGCGATATAGCGAGTGCCAAATGACCGGATTCTTCAAACCACGCCCTCCCGCTGGTCCACCCAAAAGTTGGGGGCATGATCTGGTGATATCTCTCCGTCCAGCCGAAACAGCGGACGGTGAGTGGAAAATCGAACCCGATCAGTTTCATCCTCAACGCTGCTGGAAACTGGCTGCGGGCTACGATCAGAACGTCGTGAAGCCGAATGGAGGATGGAAGACGGAGAGGTATTTTGTTCCCGGTGATTACCGCGCAGATCTGTTTTACGAATTGAAAGACAGTTCAGAAGGGAAGAACCGCGTTTTTTTGCTGGGAACAGTGGCGATCACTCTCGTGTCAGATCAGGCCGCGCCGGGAGGCCGAAAATGACACGCAACCACCCGGAACTTCGTGGGCCACAATATCGTCCGGCGACAACCGGATTCACCGTCGTGGAATTGATGGTATCGATAGGTATCGTCGGTCTGCTGCTTGCACTCACACTCCCAGCGATTCAGCAAGTTCGCGAGTCGGCTCGTCGCGTCGAATGTTCCTCCCACCTGAAGCAGATCATGGTGGCTCAGCATAACTATCACGATGCGTATGGCGCATTCTGCGGTCGCTCAGTCGGATTTAGCTGGCCGGGTCGACTGGATCGATTCCTGGGTGTTGAGTTCAATGAACGTCCTGCGATTTATCGTTGCCCCTCAGACCCGGAAGCCCAGGGACGGTACAATTGGGAAATCTCTTATCTTAGCAGCAGCGGAACGGGGATTGTGCGAGTGGAAGGTGTTCGCCAGGCGGGGGATGGATTTGAGCCATATACCCGCTGGAACTCCACCCGTGATTTTACGGACGGGCTTTCAAATACGGCGGCTGTAGCCGAAAAACTACCAGTCCCCCAAACAGTTTCTGAGTATGACCCACAGGATCACCCTGAATACTGGAACCGCAGGATTCGCTATACTCCATTCATCAGTTCAGACATGCAGGCATTTGTTAACGGGTGCCGGTCCGGCCAATGGCGCCCCCCTCCATTTTCCTATTTTACGCCACTCTCGTACACCCATGTAATGCCTCCCAATGGAAACAGTTGTTCCAATGGGCCGAACATCGCAGGACTCGGAAGCGTCCCCTACGCATCCACTGCTTCCAGTATGCATTCCGGCGGAGTCTATGTGGCCTTGGCTGATGGATCAGTTCGATTCATCGCAGACCCGATTGACTTGACGGTCTGGTGGGCCCTTGGAACACGCGCTGGGGGCGAAACCGTCTCGATCCATTTTTAGGCGGGCCAGCGTCCACCACACAGGAGCGTGCCGCCGAGATTATCGCTGGTAGATCGGCAGGTATCGGTATTCGATGGCCAGTCCGAGTATACACAGGGCTGTCGCATAGCTCTTACCGACGCCGCGTTCGCTGCCGTGTTCGGGAGTCCATGAGCCGTCGGCCTGCTGTGCGGTCAACAGCATGTCGCAGAGATGCTTGTGGCTCTGCTCCGCAAACTCGCCTCCGAGTTTGAACAACCCGACCCCGGTGTAGTAGATGCCGTAATAGCAGTAGTTACTGTCGAATCGCAAGGGGTGGTCCTTGAGCCACGTCGCCCCGCCGCGCGCTTCGTCGGTGTCATGGGCGCCACAGACTTCCAGGCAGGTGATCCCCACGCCCGTCAAAGTCGGTGTGGCACCGCTGCCCGGCTGATAGCCGAAACCCCGATTGTCACGAGTGGAGCAGTTCTTGACATATGCCACAGCTGCATCAATCGCCTCGGCGGGCACATCGCAGCCCACATCCTTCGCCGCCCGCAAGGCCATGACTTGCCACCCGGTGACGCTCAGATCGCTGTCCCGGCTGTCCACCTGATAGCGCCATCCACCCGCATGTCGATGGTCCTTCTCGTATGCCTGGGATTCCAGGATGAGACGGACGGCCCGTTCGAGGGATCGCTTCAGGAGTTTGGCCTGGGACTCGTCGACCATGCCGATCGCTTCGGCCAGCATCAGCGTGGCGATGCCATGGCTGTACATGGGACCGTGACTGCGTTTGGCAATCAGCATCCCGTTGTCTTCCTGCCGCGACATGACCCAGCGGATACCCTTGTTGAGCATGTCGCCGTAGGGGCCTTCTCCGGGGACGTGACCGGCGGACATAAAGGCCATGCAGGCCAGTGAAGTGGCGGCGGTACATTCTCCGTAAGAGTCGCTTCGCCAAGCGCCTTCGGGGAGCTGTTGTGATTCCAGGAAGTCGAGCGCCCGCACGATGGCATCATCGACTTTACGCTGGGTGTCGGCATCGACAGCCCACGCTGGTATGGCCCGGCTCAGAGCCACGCCTGCCAAGGTTCCCAACATCATCTGACGACGTGAGAGGCTCATGGTTTTATCTTTTCCGCCGGAGATTGTGGGGCAGCAGCCTCTTCCGGACGCTGCGTCTTGGAGATCTCATCAAAGTACTTGCGAACCAGCTTGGCGTAGTCGCCATCAGGCTTCTTGCGGGCTGCCTGCAGAATCTCGGTTTTGAGCGAACCTGGCAGTTCCCCCCAGTTTCGGGTCGACAGCCCCTTGAGATGGTTTTCGAGTTCGACGATCCGGGCTTCGTCCGAGTTTCCGAAGTCACTCATGTTTTCGCCTTCCTGCGAGCCTTTGGCCTCCTGAGTGCTCGGCTTGCCATTGGGCTTGCCTGGTTTTTGGCCAGAAGGCATGCCAAACTGGGCCATCGCCTGTCGCAGGTTGGATGCGGTTTGCTTGAGCGAGTCGGACGCTTTCGAGGGGCCATTACCTTGTGAACCCTGCTGCTGGCCGTTCTGGGTTTCGGCGTTCGCCTGTTGCGGTTCGCCTTCCATGGGGGAGGCATTGTTATTGCCTTCACCGGCATTGGACTGCCCTTCCGGGGGCATGTCACCCGGCTGCTGGCCGGGCTGTCCCTGTTCCCCGGCCTGCCCTTGATCATTCGCCAGCTGTTGACCGATCTGGTTCAGTTGCTGCGCGGCCTGGGCAACCGTCAGGGCTCCCTCGGCTGGCACCGCCGAATCCTGAGGCGGCTGCCCCTGGGAATTATTCGGCTGCCCTTGTTGACCGGGTTTTCCCGACTGTCCCGGCTTCCCTTGTTGTCCGGGCTGACCGCTGGCTGTGGCAAGTTTTCCGGCATCGCGAAGAGCTTGGGCGGCTTCTGCCGCCTGCTCAGCGGCTTCCGCCGGATTGCTCTGATTCAGGTTCTGCTGTGCTGATTGCATCGCTGCTTGAGCTTGCTCGGCGGAGGTTTCAGAAGCTTCCGCCTCCTGCGCTTTGCCCTGCTGTTGCAGTGGCTGCATGCTGAACGATTCGGCGACCTTGGCCAGATCGTTTGTCAACTGCTGGGTCTCTTGCCGCAACTGCTGTTGAGCCTGCCGCTGGGCCGTACGGCGAGCCGCTGCGGACTGTTGCAGTTCAGCAAGATTCTCTGCGATGGCCGCCTGCTTCTGAGCTAACTGCTCGGTACTGGCAGCCATCTGTTCATTGGCCCCCCCCTGACTGGGCGGTTGCTGACGGAATTCCTGGGCGGCCTGCTCGCCGCTTTCCGCAGCCTGTTGTCCCGCTTCAGCGGCAGCGGGGATTCCACCAGCAGCCAATTCCTGAGCGGCTTCCGCAGCCTGCTCCGCAAACTCAGTCGCCGCCTTCGCCACTGCGGACTCGGCTCCCGATTGGAGTTCAGTATTCAGGGCCATTTCGCGTGCTTCCAAGGCCAGTTTCTGCTGTTCGCGAAGTGCGTTCAGGAGTTGTTCCGGAACTGACTCTTCGGGAGCGGCGGGTTGCGCTTCAGCCGGAGTTCCGGCAGGCATCGGTGTGCCTGGGGCATTCGCGGGAGGCATGTTGCCTGGATTGGCTGGATCGCTGGTACTGGGCTGAGGAGCATTGGGGTCCCCGGCGGGAGCACTGTCCTCAGCTGGGGATTGATTCATGGCCAAGGCGTTCTCATCCCCCGCTTGTTCGGTTTCAGCGGCCAGGGCTCGCTGTTCGGCGGCCAGCTCACGAGCCCGCTCGGCCAGTTGAGCCAGGCCGGTTTTCGGATCGGTGGGCTGCGGCGTTGCGGATGGGGCTGGTTGGGGCTCCGTACCCTTCGGCTGGCCGGGTTGGGGTTCCACTCCGGCGGGTGGATTACCGGCAGGAGATTCCGCCGGGGCATTCCCCATTGGGGGCTCAGCTGCAGCCATCGCCTGAGCAGCTTGCTCGGTTAAAGCTTCCGCCTGGCGTTTTGCCTGCTCAGCCAGTTGATGCAGAGCTTCGGCGGACTCTTCCTGAGCGTCGGTGGCAGCCTCACCATTCTGCTGGACCAGAGCCTGTTCTGCTGCTTCCGCTGCATTTTGAGCTTCGGCGCGAGCTTGCGGGGCCGCCGCTTGAGGCAAGTCGCGAACGGCCTGTGCCAGTTGCTGCTGGGCTCCGCGTTGCTGCTGGAGAGCTTGTTTTTGGGCTTCGGGATTCTCGGCGTTCTTCTCCATGGCCTCGCTGGCTTGAGCCTGAAGGGCCTCCTGCTGATCGGCGAGTGCGCTGGCCTTTTCGGCCAATGCCTGCAATTCGGCAATCCGAGGTTCTTCGAGAGCCATCGCATTCCGCTCATCCCCCTGATCGGTTTCGGCCAACGCCGGGACCGCCTCAGGCTGATTGAGCTTTTCGGCCAGCTGTTGCAAAGCTTGAGCTGCATTCTGCTGCTGCTGTGCGGCGGCCTGTTCGGCGGTCTGCAATTCCGGTGTCACCATCGGGGTGCCCTCCGGGGTCTTCGGCTGATTCTTCAGCAGAGCCTGCAGAGCATCTTCTTTCTGAGCCGCCTGCTCCAATGCCTGCTGGGCAGCCATCTTCTCGGCCTGAGCTGTAACCGGGGCCCGGAGTTCGGAGAGATCCTGTTGCCGTTCCCGCAGTTCGTCCCGCGCTGCGGTAACGGCCTCCATCGTGGGAGCCGATGGCTCCACTGCGGATTCCTGGGCGGCCTTGGCTTCAGCAGCCTGTTCCTGCGCCAGAGCTTTCGCAGCCGCAGTGGAGGCCTGCTCCTCTGGGTTCACCGCTTCCGCCAGTTCGTTCAAGAGATTCTGGCTACGATCCATGGCCTGCTCGGCTGTAGAAAATTGCTGGGGATCATTGGCGGCCCGGTCCAAGGCGTCGGCAGCTTCGTGGGCAGCCTGCCGGGCGGCATCACGAAGGGCCGGAGCTGCGGGCGTTTCCATCTGCTCCAGTTGTCTTGCCAACTCGCGCTGCTGGTCCTTCTGCTGATGCAGCTGGGCTCCGCGCTGGTCGCCTGCTTCCTGAGCTTTGTCGGCGGCTTGTGCAATTTCTGTCTGCTTCTGCTGTGCCGATTTCAGGGCCTCTTCAGCGGTCGGCTTTCCCTCCAGCTGATTGCGCAGATCCTGCAATGCTTGAGCAGCCTGGGATTGTGTCGCGTCGGTGCTGGCCAGATTCTGCTGCTGCAGGTCTGTCATGGCTTCAGCGACCTTTTCCAG
>QWPB01000044.1 GCA_003671275.1 Planctomycetota bacterium
GGAGAAATCGAGATGATCCCAGGACCGATTGCTGATCCCGTATTGCAACGAATCGCCGTTGGAATGGTTCGACGGCGTGAACAAAACGCGACGCGTCGCTTGGCCAGTCAGAACATGATCAACTCATTTCGCCGGGCAGAACTTGGCGAGAACGAGATATGGTTGGATCGATTTTCGCCTCAATCTGTGAGCGTTGGGTTCGGTGAAGCAGGTTTCCACGGTAGCTTGGGATATGAAGGAAAGGTCGTCGAGATTTGTGGAGGATCAATGCCACACGCGATCAGTGCTCATGCACCTTCGCGGCTGGTCTACGATCTCAACGGGCGATTCGAAACCTTTCGCAGTCGCGTGGCGATCAACGACACGGCCCCCGACGATGCCACCCACGCTGAGTTCTACGTGCTTGCCGACGGCATCGTCAGCGGGGTCGCGAAGAATGTTCGTCCAGGCCAAATGCCACGAATCATCTCCGTCGATGTCCAGGGAGTGCAGCGTCTGGAACTCCTGGTTCAAACTCGCCGCTGGAATTCATGCCATGCGGTATGGGCTGATCCGGTCCTGATCAGCCGCCGATCAGCAACAACGGAACAATTCATCGTTGATGGGCTGCAGCGAGCACAGATCACGATTCCAGCGGACCGGCCCAAGACTGATCTATGTATCGCGACTGTAGGTTCAAAGGGATTCGAAGGCTGGATTGATGACCTGTTCGGCTCGGTTTGTGCCAACGCTCAGTGTACTCAAGCCCTCCTAGCCATCTTCTCGCTGGGGGACTCTCCCGAAGTCAGGCGTGTCGCCGAGAAGTACCGAGCAGTGGTGATTCCATGTCGCCCTCTTCGTGCGTTGAACGCATCCAGCAAGTCCGTTCTCTACTCTGCTGGACATGTCCTCAATGCAGACAAGTTCATCTGCCTGGATGCGGACATGCTTGTCCTGGAAGACCTGCGCCCTATAGCTGCGATGATCGATGCAGCACCCATTGGGTCGATATTGACTTGCCGCGAGGCCAATTGGGCCAGAGATTTGGAACAAGCCGTGACCTCCATTTACGGAGGCGTTCCGGCTGACATTTCCCGGTTGACCGGTGAGGAGTCGACAAGAGAGCGTCGCTACCCGTTCATCGTGAACGATGGCTTATTTGCGGGATCGAGAACCGCCTTGCGTGCTCTGGATAATCAGATTCGCTGCCTCTCGCAACCGGAGAGATGGATCGATGATCCCGTCGCCAACAAGCCTTGGAGAAATCAGTTCATTCTGAACTTGGCTTTGGCGCAAGCTGACTGCGGAGTCGAGATTGATGCTCGATACAATATTCAAGCGCAATCTCAGTCCGCGGAATTCATGCAGAGTCCCGCCGGAATCACTGCCCATAGTCATGGAATGCCAGCGGGCGTCATTCATTTCAATGGAGTGAGCAAGCATCAATCGCCGGAATGGCGGGGACGCTATCGGTCATCTCCGCGCCCATTGACAAGGACCGAGACCGCGAGCGACGGCTATGAAGTGTTCGTGAAAGCCCTGAGGCAGTGGATTGGACACACTGGAATGGATGCGCTCACCTGGTCATTCTACGGAACGAGTGATGGTGCCTCCGCGAACCTTGTGGATGCTTCCACGTTCCCATTGTTCGCCACACTGCACTACCTGATCCGCACGAACGGATGCTGCCGAGTGATCGAAACAGGTACAGCGCGAGGAGTCTCGGCTGCTTGCATCGCGTCCGCTATCGCACATCGTTCCGGGGCAGCGGTGGTGACGATTGATATGCATTCCCATGCAGATCGCGAAAAACTGTGGTCAGGGTTGCCCATTGAAATGCGTCAATGCATCGTACCAAGACAGCACGATGCCATCGATGGTCTGCAATTCGCACTTTCTTCCGGCGAGTCCTATCATGCCGCACTTCTGGATACCGTCCATACGGCTGAACATGTTCTGCGGGAGTTCGAACTTGCCAGACAATTGGTCTGTCCGGGTGGGTTGATCTTGGTTCATGACGCGATCTTGCGGAACAGCACGGTCGATCAAGCTCTGGATGCCATACAACGTCAGGGCTACGGTGTTTCTCGACTCTGGACGGCGGATCAGGGAACACCCGAGGATGATCGGCTGGGCTTGGCCGTCATCGAAAACAGGCAGCGGTGTTTGGGATGAGTATGCCGCTCGACATCTCTGAATCGGATCAGGCGATTCTCGCTCGCATTGCTCCGTACACGATGACGAGTGTTGAAAGACAATCGGCTTTGATCGAAGCCGTCAGGTATCTGATTCGCAGGCGCGTGCCAGGTTGTATCGTGGAGTGCGGGGTCTGGCGTGGAGGCAGCGCGATGGCTGCCATGTTGGCGTTGTTGAACGCTGGAATCAGTGACCGAAACATTTACCTCTACGACACTTTTGAAGGCATGACGCCGCCGACTGAAGCGGACAAGACGTTTGATGGCATCGCTGCCAGTACTCATCTTCAGCACGACGCCCATCGAACTGGTCACTACTGGTGTGTCGCGGGAATTGAAGATGTCCGTAACAACGTTTTCTCGACGGGTTACCCGGGCGACAGAATTCAACTGGTCCAAGGTCCGGTCGAAGAGACGTTGCCAGCCCAGAGTCCATCCGACGACATCGCACTGCTGCGGTTGGATACGGACTGGTATCAGTCGACCAAGCATGAACTGATTCACCTTTTTCCCAAGCTCAGTCCCGGTGGCGTCTTGATCGTGGATGACTACGGCCATTGGCAAGGAGCCAAGCAGGCGGTCGATGAGTATTTTGCTGGGCTAGCGGAGACCTACTACACGCACCGGATCGACTACACAGGTCGTTTGATTATCAAAGCGTGACTGTTTCCGTTTTGAAACGAGGATCAGACTCCAAGGACCGTCTGGTCAAGAGTACCCATATCAAGTCCCTTCCTGTTGACGGCACGGGCTTCGTCGCACAGCGGCGCAGACAGGGCTCCAGCGGAACAGAGCAGCAGATCCCAATCGACAGCGAACAACTGGTCTCGAACTTGCCGCCAATACAGGTGCTTTGGTTCGTAGACCGGTGGGCATATGACCTGAGTCGCGATAGTCCAGGTGATCTCGCCGCCGCCTGTGAGCCGGACGAACTCGGGGTCCAAGAGGCGCGCGGCGAACGCTTCCGCGTGGCCGCTGACGATGGCGAGGCGTTTGTTTTCGAGGAGGGGCCACCAGAGTCCTTCGTCCATGAGACGGTAGACGGCGTTGCAGTCGATTTTGCGTTTATGGCTGCGGGCGTAGCCAAACCCTTCGGCGTCGACGGTGACGCCATGGGCTTTCAGCGCCTGAAGTGTGAACCGTTCGGCGGGTTCCCACCAGTGCTGGACCAGCCAGTGAGGGGAGTTACGGCAGGCTTGGTCGAACAGTGGCCAGAGTTCGTCGCGGTCTTCGTCATGCAGTCCGCTGGTGTCGGCCAGGAACTTGAGCCAGCGGAGGTAGTCAGGGGCATTGGGGCCTTCGGTCTTCATCGCATCTTTGAGTTCCCGAGCCAACGCGTCGTAACACCACCACGCGACATCGCCGTCCGACAGGCCCCAGATGGCGGCGGGTTCGGAACCGTTGAGCGTTTTGACGATCCACTCACACGCTTCGCGACCGTGGAGCATGTTCGAGCGGTACTCGGTCAGGTCGAGCGTCTCCCAGGACTTCGGCCAGTGCGACGCCAGCATGATCTGCTCTTCGTTGTTGGCGAGATGCTGGCACTCGGCGTCCCAGCAGAGCTTGGCCTGCAGTCCGGTCGCTTTCAGCCGCTCGTAGAATGCCGGATCGAAATCGACATACGGCTGTTGCCGTGCTGTGAACAGGGCTTCTCGGAACACATCGCTGCGGAACATCGTGCAGCCGAACCCATTGCCTTCGACCTGTGCAAACCGCAGATTCGGTTCGCCCGAGTCTGAACTCGATGGTTCTGCAGCGGGAGCAGGCCGTTCTTCAATCAGTTGACGCCCAGCGGTCCAGGCAACGTAGCCCTTATGGAATCGTGATGGGTAGGGGGCGGCAACCGAGGCGACGTTGTGATCGAACCCACGCAGCAGTTTCTCGATCATATCGTTGGGCGGGATGACATCATCTTCCAGCGTCAGGACGTAGTGACCGGTCACTTCGCGCGCCAGCCGGTTGTAGATGCGGGCCGCAGCCATCCGCACGGCGTCGAGCGTTTCGCCGTTGTCGCGGGGAGCGTCGGCTAGACCAGGGGTGGCCACGGATTCTGTCCGATACCGCACATCGGTGTAGTTACACTGGCTGACCCAGCGTTTGACACGATTTCCAAAGCGTTCGTTTTGGCTGGTGTCGAGCAGCCACAGCTTGACCTGCGAATGTGGCCAGGTCTGTTGTTCCAGAAACTGCTGGAAGCGGGGCCAGACGGCATTGCGGCCGGACAGCGCCACGAACAACGTGATCGTCTCGGTCTCCATCGCTCGCTGGTTGAAGTAGTTGGCCGTCTTGTACTTCGAGTTGGTGCGGTTGGACTCGTGACGGCGGTAGCCATAGATGCCCCGTTGCTTCTTGGCCTTCCAGCCTTGTTCCAGAATCCGCCGCCACGCGAGCCAGTCTTCGTGGGACCGTTTCGAGTCGCATGGAACTTCCAGTGCCTTGCTCATTTCGAGGGCTTCACTGCGAACGATCGAGCCGTTGTGGATGTAGTTCAGATTGCCCATGTCGGCCAGCGTGATCACCTCCGGCTCCTGATGGCAGCGGTTCCAGTCGCCGAAGTAATCGACATCGGAGTAGACGATTCCCACGTCATACCGATCGAACTCGGCCAGTCCGCCGCGCAGGTAATCGGGAGCCAGGCGATCATCCGCGTCGAGGAAGCAGATGAACTCGGAATTCGTGGCCTGCAACCCGGACAATCGGGATTGCCGGGGATCGTGATGGTCGACTCGGAGATACTTCACACCCCGATCCGACCAGCGAGATACGACTTCAGCCGTATTGTCGGTCGAGGCATCATCGACGACGAGAATCTCATCCGGTCGACGACTCTGGTTCAGGACGCTCAGCAGGCACTCATCCAGATACTGACCGTAATTGTGGGCTGTGATAATGACCGCCAGCGTAGGCATCAGTTGCACGGAGCGCTTCGGTCGCGGACCGATCGTGGTGCGGCACCAGAGCGTCATGGAGGAAGCATCGTCCTGGAGCCATTCGAGATCGCGCCAGCCGCAATCATCCAGCATCCGGACCAATTCGGATCGCTCGGGCCGAAACGATCGCGATCGCAGCCCGCCGATCCGGTCGGACGGATTCTCACCCGTGAACCGTCCTCGGTAACCACGATGTTCAGCGTCCGTGTCATCCACGACGTGCGTCCAGAGCAGCATTTCCGGGGCGACCTCGGCGCACTGACGCAGAATTCGAGCGGGATCGTTCAGGTGGTAGAGCAGGCCGACATTGAACACGGCGTCGAAAGGCCCAAGCGATGCCAGGTCACCCGATTCGAGGTCGCTCTCCAGGAACGTCACGTTGGCAACGCCAAGTTCCCTCTCGACGAACCGTGCCCGCTGCAGATGTTCGCGCCGGGCATCGACACCCACGACATGGCCGACGCGGCGGGCGAGCGGGAACGTCCGGCCTCCTTCCATGCAGCCGAGTTCCAACACGCGACGAGCCGAGGGGATATGCTCGATGAACATCCGCATGAGCGGATCATCTTCGCTGACTTCGTAGCCGCCGCCGAACACTTCGCCGCGCATCCGAAACCGCGTCGTCCACGGGCCGAGGGCGTCGAACTGCTGGCGAAAAGCTTCGAGATTGGTGGACATGAGGGACTCCGGGAACAACGAAACCGCGATGGCACGAGTCCAGCGCGGTTCAACGGGATGAAACAGGTTTGGTGACGGTCAGCATTTGCGAACGATGACCTGGGCATCCTGATGGAGGACGGTCAACTGGTCGCTCCACAACAGCAGGAACGCATCGATCGCCGGCTCCGGCGGCTGCCGGACATCGCCCGGCACATTCTCATAGTCATCGAAGATCAACAGGCCGCTGCGTTTCAGGACTCGGAATGCCAAGATCGCATCCTCCAGTACCTGACGGCCTTCATGGCTGCCGTCGATGTAGATCAGGTCGAATCCCGGACCCTGGCTGAGCAGCCCGCGCCATGAGTCGGTCTTGAGTTTGCGGACTTGGGGTGCGCGTCCGGTCTCGGCGATGTTCGCATCGAACCGGTGTTCGGCTTCCGCATCCGGCCAAGGATCGATGCAGATCAACGTGGCGGAGGGATGCGACAATAGATGCTGGGCGATCCAAACGGCGCTGCGGCCCTCGTGGCTGCCGATCTCCAGGCAGCGGACCGGACGGCCATCGAACTCACCAAGATGTTCCTGCCAGTTGGGAATGTGCATGCTGTGCCAGTCGCTCGTGAAATTCATCGGTCACCTCATACCGTCTTTGAGTGTTGTTTACTGACGTTCGAATCATTTCCGATATAGGATTGGAAGATTAGTGGAACAACTTGTCGTCAACCGAGGTGGCGAAACGTGCATCCTGTCGCAAGCCTGATTACCGAATGTGCTCGGCGGATCAGTCATTCCGAACTGGTGATTGACCGACAATCGCTGTCACGATGCACATTGACCCCTTGGACCGTTTGGCTGCTGATGTCGCTGGTGCGTCAAGTCGAGAGACAAAGGTGGGTCACTTCCATTCTCGTGTCCAAGTTGGGTGTCGACATGGATGGCATGTCGGTTGCGGGCGCACTGGCGCATCCACCGGTCCCACAATCGGGGTTGGTTCCCGAACACACAGACTGGGAGTATTACTTTCACGGTCGTGGCTGCTGTCTTTCCAATCGGATTACCGGGGAATCCATCGATGTTGATTTCTACGATGGCATTTCAGACTGGATCGATGACTTTTTCTTCGTTCGCTTCCTGGAATCTCTGAAGAAACCCGAACCGATTGAGCACCGACTCATTCATCTTCACCCCACGATTGAGACCGTCGTATTGGGAATCAACCAACTGCTTGATGAGGGACTCCTCCAAAAGCATTCCGATTCCAAGGTCTTCAAGCCGCTGGACGATTTTCAGGATCTGGCCGACGACATTGAGGTCATCAACACAGAATTGGGAAAAGACACCAAACGTGTGTCGGTGGCGAACTTCCTCAGCGACTGGCTCCTCACCGTCACCGTCGAATCTCAAGGGGACTCTCGTGCTTCGAATCCCGATGCTGGAAGATGTATTTCCGAGCGACGGCAGTATCTGGAATCGAGATTTGCGGAATCGAAATCTGAGCGATTGGCATTGATGGCTCTCTGTGATCTTGTCCCGAATTCGACGGAGTACCTCCGCCACGCCCTGAGCAAGTCACCCAGCGGAACGACATCAGCTGCATTGGACATCGTCGCTCGACGTTCCGCTGAAGACTGGTCGGAACAAGTCTATGGCCTAATGTGCCGCACGGACCCCAGCGGAGAACTGCCTCAACCCTACACATGGACAAAGTGTGCCGAATACCTGCTGGGTCGCCGTGCCCACGTTGACGATCTCCGCGAGCAATTTCCGAGAGTTGGCAGACGATCATTGGGTGACGCCGCGATCCTCGCATTGGAGTACTTTCCCGATCTAGCGGTGGAGCTCTTTCGACGGGCATTGCGGTCCGACGTTCCGATGGACCGAATCACGGCTGCCGCCGCATTGGCGATTCTGGATCAACCTTGGTCCCACAATCTATTGCTGGCATTACTCCAAGAAACGAGAGATCATGAGGCGACGGCCGAGTCACGGGCGGCCCTCATGGCCATGCGTCATATTGAGCTGCATCATGCCGTGACGAATTGGGAGCAGAACAATCCTCACCAATCCGAGACAGGTCCATACATTACGATGACGGAGATGTCGCTCCGGAACCGAGATTCGCGCATTCAACATGAGATGGAGCAACTTCACGATCGCGTCATCCGACTGCGTTCGGTCATCCCTCCCGATTCTCCAAAGCCGCCAAGTGCAAGGAGGTGGTGGCCATTTTGATTGGACACCTCAACAGAACTGAGCGCGGGGACGGACGCCGGTGGCCAACGATTCGCGCCAATAGAATGTCGCCAGCGTCTTGCGGGTCTCGGGACCGGTGTTCCGGGCCACGGCATGGAACGCCACGTCGCTCGGTTCTAACAGGACCAGCCGGTTGAACCGGGGAGTGATCCGCTTCAGGCATTCCGTGCCGTCGGCGTTCCAGAGTTCGAGTTCGCCGCCCCACTCGGGTCGCCAACTGGAGTTCACGAACAGGATCGCATTGCAGGCCCGCTGCCAACCCGTGTTCGGATGATGGTCGCTGTCAAGATGGACGCCGAGACTCGCGCCCGGCGGTGATGCGTGTAATCCGGCCCCGTGGCAGTTCCAGTCGCCGAACGTGTCGTCAAGTCCCATCAACTCGCCGACCCGCAGGCAGAGCAAGCGGCGAATCAGTTCGGCACAGGCGGGCGGGAACCGTAGCGGGTCTTTGGTCGCCAGTTTTCCGGAGTCGTAGCGGTGCCAATGTGGCCAGTCGGGCTGGGGCCACTCAATCTCGGCTGCACGGACCAGTTCGGGTTCCGCCCAGTTGTCGAGGACTATGTGCCGGAACGGGAACTCGAACCGGCCTGTGACCGGGGCTTCAGGTTCAGCGGTAGTCGTGGACATACTTGTAACGCTCCGGATCAGGAATGACGCCCCCCGCGACCGAGACGATCGTGGCAGTGGATGCGAGTTGATATCCCGCTGTCAGCAGTCGGCGCGAGAGATCGACATCACAGAACTCGAACGGGAACCGATGGCTGAACCCAACCTGCCGCAGCACATCCAGCCGCGCCGACCAGACGCCTCCCTGGATGTGATGCTGGGGATCGATGATGTCTTCCGGGACTGCCGCGACGGCGCTGAACTGGCACGGCAGCACGCAACCCGCTGCTCCAATTGCCGGATCGTCGAGCGGCGTCAGGATGTCCTGGAGCCAGGTCGGATCACGGGCCAGTCCATGCGATGCGCAGAAGTAGACCAGTTTCGGACTCTGGGCCACGCGCAGGACGCGGTTCAATGCTCCCGCGATATAAAGGTTGTGGCCATCATTCCAGAGCAGTCGAACCCGGTCATCACGCGCCGCGAGTTCCAGGGCAGGGACCGTCGGCATCGGCGAGTTGTCGACGATCAGCAGTTTGCCGTTGAGACCGCAGGCGTCGAGCGCGGCGAGGTTCTGTTCGATGATCGGTCCCGTCCTGGACCAGTCGGGCTGATACAGGATCGTCGTTAGTGTGACATCCATCTGCGGTTACCTCGTCATCGATTTGCGGGAAATAGCTGTCGGGGTTGTACGCATCCTCAAGGCCGTCGTAGGCGACGCAGGCCGACTGATCGAATGGAAACATGCGGCCCACCCACGCTTCCGCTCCCCAACCGGTCGGCTGCCAGACTTCGCGCCAGCGGTTGGTGGCGAACACGTCCCGGTTACGGAACCAGAAGAATGTGCCGCCGAAGTGCCAGTCGGACGAACTCTGGCCGTCGGGATAGATCGTGGGATGTTGCGGATGGTGTCTGCGATGCGAGCCGACGACGGGGTACTCTTCGAGCAATTCGGCGATTCGATCCCAGCCATCCAGGAGTTCGTGGTACATGGCGTTCCGCCAATACCTTGAACCGAGTGGATCGCCCGAGCAAAGGATGTCCTTCGCGACGCCCTTGGCATGGGCGTAGAACGTGGCTTCTTCGGGATCGGTCGAATCGACCTGTTCCAAAAGTTTCAGGAACGTCGCGTTCTCGCGGAGCTCACGCGAATTCGGATGTGGGACGATCTCCACATCATGTGAACCGAACGTGGCGCGGACTTCGTCGGGCGGGACCAATCCATCGCCCGTCGCCACCGCAATGATGCGGCGTCCGTTGAACAGGTCGATCCGTTTCACCATCTGCTGGGTGTTTCGCAGCCAGATGTCGTTCGACGCAAACGGCGTGACGTGGTACAGCAGGTTCCGCTTCGTGATCTTGCTGGCCGGACGTGGCGTGTTGTGCAGGTGCTGGCATTCGCAGGACCAGTCAACTTTGCGTTTCCAACGGCCGAGGAGTTCCCTGAAGAATCGGACGTCGTACCAGTGTTCGCCCGTGGGGAGATGGAAGATGTGCTCACGCAGCACTTCCGCACGGAACACGACGCAGCCGAATCCGCTTCCCCGAATCTGTTGCACCTGCTGACTGTCAGGGAGTGGCTTGGTCAGTTGATGGACGCCGTTGTCACCGAGTCGTTCCCGCGACCAGACGAGATACCAGCCATCGAACCGTGACCGGTACGGCGCACAGACTGACGCCGTGTGTTCATCAAACGACCACAACAGTTGGGCCAGGACATCATCCGGTGGAATAATGTCGTCTTCGAGCACCCACACGTAATCAGACGTCAGGTTCTGCCGCAGTTGGTTGTAGATGCGGCACATCGCTTCGTTGACGGCGACGATCTGCTGGTCGCGAGGCATGTCGGCCAGGCCTTTGGTGCCGGGAGCGAACCTCAAATGCCGGACATCGGGATAGTCGCAGCGGCTGATCCAGTCCCGAACCAGTCGGCTGAACTGCTCGTCCTGGCTCGTATCACACAGGATCAGCCGCAATCGGTCATGCGGCCATGTCTGTCGATCGAGGAACTTCCGCAGCTCACGCCAGAGTGATTCGCGACCAGCCAGAGGGATGAACAGCGCGACGGTTTCATGGGCCAGCCGTTGTCGGTCGAAATAGGTCGGTTCGCTCCCCCCGCGATACAAAACCGGGACCGCGTGTTTCCGCAAATTCCAGCCACGCCGGGAGAGCCGTCGCAGGCAATCCGCAATCCCATCTCCGGGTTGCCAGGCTTCGATCAGGACAGATCGTCGCACGATGACCGTGTTGGCCTCGAACCCCGAGCGGGCCAGATCGTCGCCCGTCACCTGCTCGGGATAGTTCGTCCGACCGCCGGTCGTCAGCAACTCATGGTCACAGTAAACGGCTCCGACGCCATCACGGAGCGACCCAACAGCGGACACGATCCAGTCTCGACCGAGCAGCGTCCGGCCATCGAGCAGGACGATTTGTTCCTGTCGCGCTTCGGTCGGCGACGCGGCCTCGCGCACATGTCGACCGGCATAGGTGCGGATTGTCTTGCGGATGGCCTTCGAGATCGGACCGCAGACCAGGATTTCACGCGGGGCCAACGGCTGGGCGAACAGACTCAGCAGCGCGGACTCGAACGTCTCGGTGCGCGGCTCCATCACGACGACGGAATAGTCGATCGCCGTTGGAACTGAGGTTGTCGGAGCAACGCTGGGAGTCGATAGTCCGACTTCGCCGCGAAGCAGGCCGAGGATCTGTCCCTTGTGCTGTTGCAGCCGTTCCCGCAGTTCGCCGGTGACTTTTGCTCTCGGATGGAATGCCAGCGAGTCGCCGCGTGGTTCCAACGTGACGCCGCGTCGGGTCAGTTCGGCGAGGAGTTCGGCAACTTCGCTCACACGCTCCCCCATTGATCGCCGTCACTCAGGTTACCAATCCGCACCAGTGCCCATGTCAGACTTCCGTAGTATCCGTACCCGTATCCATAGCCGCCGTAACCACTCCCTGGCCCGTCACGCCACAGGATGAACGCACTCCCGGCGGTGTCGGTCTTAAGCGAGTCCGATTCCCCATCTTCGATGTCGGCCCACTCGTGTTCCTGATCGAGAACATTGAGCCGAACCGGTGTCACGCCGCTGATCAGCCCGCGGCCGATCAGTCCATTCTTGAGCGGCTCCAGCAGGACGATGAACCGCCCCACATGCTTGTCCTCATCCGGCGTGACGCCAACGACCGCCAGCTGGTTCGTGAAGCTGAGCAGGTTCTCGGACGGCAGGAAGATCGGACGTTCGATACCCAATACGTCGTAGCGGTCGCGATCGCCGCCGCTGGCATTCTTGACCAGCACGATTCCCGATTCGGCGAAGTTGGCCAGGGAGGACTGACCGCGATTTTGGGTTCGCTGCCGAAAGTCCTTTGCGGCGTCGATGAACGTGTTGAACGTCTCCGCCGGGATGCGGAGCGGTTCACCGCGCTGGACTTTCTTGAACGGGTCGCCCATCCATCACGTTCCAATCCCGAGGCCGAGGAAGTTGGTGAACGGATACACCTGCTCGACGTACGCGGCCAGCGGACGCTTTACGAGCATCTTGGCAGCCGGGTCTTCGATGTCGGCGTACCGGACCCACAGGTAGTCCCAGCCCCGCTTGTTGATCCCGCCGATCGAACCGACCGACAGACCCATCACGTTGGGGCTGGCGGCGAACCGGTACGCCACTTCCCAGTTTTCCTGACCTCGGACCGAACCGGAGGCTCCCAGAAACAGCACTTCACCGGCCGCAAACCCGCGAAACGGGCCGTTATTGACGGTCCCCGTCAGATAGAACAACGCCGCCTTGTACGCCCCGGTGACGAACGCCGCATCGATATAGTGCGTTTCGCTGAAGTTGTAGATCGGGACGGTGATGTCCACGCCTTCGATGCTGTCCTGCGTGGCCCCGATCGCGCCGTGGAAGTTCGGCGGGAAGATGCCGGGAGCGCCCCAGGCACCAACCGTCCCGAGTGATTGTGTGATGTGCTGCGTGCCGCCGCCGGTGTCGAACGAGTACGACGAATCACCGGTCGAGGGTGGTTCATAAGGGCCATAGCGGACCGAGCCTTCCCAGGCATCCTCAGCGATCCGTTCGAGATGTGTCGATTGCCGGACAAGGCCGTTGTAGACCTGCGGCGTCTGCGCGATCAGCTCGCTGTGCGCCGGGATGTCGTCCGGCGTGCCGAGAACGAGGAACCGCAGGTCGACCGAGGGTTGATCCCCGGCCCCTTGTTCGCGCGAGTCCCACTTCTCGACAACGGTGACTGGCATGATGCTCCGTTATGTGAATTGCAATCCGCCGTGATGGGCTTCATCGAGGAGACGCTTCGTGTTGCGAGCCGTTTCTTCGGCCGCTTTGGCTGTGCGTTCGGCGTGATTGCCGGTGCCGAGTCCCCGCACGGCTGCGGCGTTGAATGAACCGCTGACGCTCGCCTTGGCAGCGGCCCCGTCGAGACCATCGCCCGCCTGGGCGAGCAGGTCTTCGAGTTCCTGCATCTTGTCCGGCCGGGAAACACCTTCACTGTCGACAGTGGCCTTCTTCTCGGCAGCAGTGTCGAGCGCTGCCTGCCATTCCTTGCGGGCAGCAGCGAGGGCGGCATCCGATTCCTGCAGGTCGGCTTCGAACTGTTTGCGATGCTGTTCCTGATCGGCTTCGCGCATCCGGCCGAGTTCATCGAGTGTGCCGGTCCGTCCCTGTTCGATCTCGGCCAGCCGCTGCTTCCGCTGCTGCTCGCGAGCGAAGATCGCCTGATCGCGGGCATTCGTGGCGCTGTCGTTTTTCCCCGCAACCTCGTCATTGATCCGCGAGACCTCGGCTTCGACGTTGATGTCGGAATCAAACAGCGATTTCAGTCGGACCCACGCTTTGCGGATGAACCCGATCGTCGTGTGCCAGCCCTGAATCAGGCCCGTGGAGAACAGCGACCACGCGTCGGCCAGGAAATCAACGGTTTCGGTCCAGCCGGTCTGCATCCTGGCCCAGGCGTTGGTCGCGACCTCGGCAGCGTTGTAAACCGCTTCGGTCCAGACTGAAACGAAGAACGATTTGACGTTCAGCCAGAGAGAGTTAAGGGCGTTGATTCCCTTCTGCCATTCGAGTTTGAGCGTCAGCCAGAGAATCTTGGCTGCCAATGCCAAGTCCCCGGCGGCGAGGGCATCGCTGATCCCCTGAAAGGCCCCGAGTGCTTCGGCTTGGAGCGCTGCGAACTGCTGGCCCAGCCAGTCGAGAGCAGCCGCTCCCGCGCCGGACACATATAAGAGGTATGCGCCGAGGGCAGCGACTCCAACAATCACGGCTCCGATCGGCGACAGAATGGCTCCCAGAACGGAGCCGATGACGCCCAGCGCCGTTCCCACGCCGGTAACGAGCGTGGCCAACAGGCCGAATCCGGTGCCGATCCCGGAGATCACAGTGCCAAGGGCGAACAGCGCCGTCCCGGCGACCATCACGCCGAGAGCCACTTTGAAGATGGTCGCGATGAACTCCCGGTTTTGTTTGATCCAGTTGGCGACGGAGACTGCCACGCGGATGATCGTCTGGGCCAGATCGGACAACACCGGAGCGACGGCTGCGCCGATCTGGACCACACCCATCCGCAGGACTTTCCAGAGCGTGTCGAGGATGTCCCCGAACTCTTCCGCCGCCTGCGCGTCCTCGGTCGACATCACTAAACCGAGTTCGCGGGCCTGTTGTCGCAGGGCGATAATCCCCTCGGCCCCGTTGTTCATCAGCGGCAAAAGCGAAGTCCCGGTCTTGCCAAACAGTTCCATCGCCAGCGAGGCTTTCTCCGCTGGGTTCTGAATCTGCGATAGCCGGTCAGCAATCAGTTCAAACTGCTGGTCAGGACTGAGCCGTTGCAATTGCTGCGCGGTCAATCCGAGCTGGGAGAGCGTGGCGACGGCGGAGTCGGAACCATTCGCGGCAGCGACCACCGCCTTCTGCATCTTGCGGAGTCCCCCTTCGAGGGTCGCCAGGTCAGCACCGGACTGTTCGGCGGCGTACCCGAGTTCAGAAAGGGCCTCGACGGACGCCCCGGTTCGCTGGCTCATATCGACGAGATCGCTGCCTGCGTCCGCAAACAGTTTGGCGGCTGTGGCCATCGGAGCAGCCAGTCCTGCACCCGCTCCGAACAGACCTTTTCCCAACGTCTGCACTGCCGAGCCGAACGCTTGCAGCTTTCGCTGGGCCGCCCGTAATCCGCGCACGAGTTTCGAGTCGTCAGCGAACAGCTCGACATAGGCTCGACCGGCACGGATTGACTGTGACGAAGCGGGCATGGGTTCAGATCACTCCGTGGCCGATAACGGGCGACGATCGACGAACACTTGCTTCAGAACGCCGATGCCGACTTTCGGCGGTTTTCGCTCAGATTGGGAGCGGCGTGATTTCTCAAACGGGTGAAAATCCTTGGGCCGGAACGCCCGTGACTTCTTGGCGTCGCGATGACAGTTGGCCAGGAGGGCCATCAGGGAAGCGGTGTGCTGCCAGCGGTCGCGGGATGCGGCATCGGCCATCCAGCAGAGTTGACGGAGCGTGAACGGGCCGGGATCGAGCCGCAGCAGCCCGGCCAGTTCGTAGATCAGCTTCCAGGTATCGACCCCTTCGCGAGGGCCGTTTCCAGCGCCTGATCGAACTCCGAACTCTCGACTTTCTGCAGCGCTGCGCTCAGCGTCATCGACCGGCGCTGTTCGGCTGCCCGAGTTACCTTCGCGAACGCTCGCTTCAGGAGCATCCGCTTCCCTTCCTGGAAAAAATCGAGGGTCGCCTCCACCAGCGCCGTCACCGCTTTCTCGGCGGCCTCTTCATCGAGCGATTCGCCGAACTGCTGTGCGGAAAGTCCCTTGGCTTCAAGTTGCGGCCGGACCAGTTCGGCCAGCACATCGAACAGCACGAACAGATCACCCGCCAACTTGGGAAATACATCGGCTTGTTTGTCGACGAGCTTCGTGAGGTCAAGTCCCGTCACAGCGCGGACCCGGTGCAGCGAGGTGACATTGATCTCGATGGTCCAGGTCTGGCCTTTGGCGTCGGCGAATGATTTCATGGAAACGTGATCTCATTGGGGAAAGAATCGAAAGCGACCGATGCCGTCTGACTCGCTTACGGCACGACCATCCACTCCGGGGCATGGTCGCTGTAAGTCGGCTTCGCCGTCACGGAAACCGTGATCGCCTCTTCGAGCGGTTCGTTGCGGCTGAATTTGGTGATTGCCATTGAGGCACGAAGACCCTGTGTGCCCGTCGTCGCCTTATCGCCGTCCAGAACGGCAAACTCGATGGGCGCGTTGCCGAAGAATGCTGTGCGGATCGCCGTGAATCCGGCATCGGCGGTGTCCCAGACCATCTCGAACTCGATGGAACCGTCCTTGAGCGTCGCCAAGGTCGCTTTCCAGCCCGCGTTGCCGCGCGTCGTGGCGTCGGCTTCTCCGGCTTCGACGGCGAGCGTCAGGTCTTTGACATTCTTCATCTCCTGCCAGTTGGGCGCGGCGTAGTTGCCCGTGTTGCGGTAGAGCTTCGCATCAAGGCCGAGTTTCACGCTCATAGTTCAGTCCTAGATCTGGCGGCAATGTTTTCAGCATCCCAAGGCACGGTAGAATGGATGCAAAGACTCGAGCACTCTTCCAAACAAGAACCTGGGACTCCACCGGCCCCGAACGCGTTAGAAATGTATCTCGCGCGAATTTGAAAAGTCACGCTTGACTCTCCAGTCGCTGGAGGCCGTAAGCTTCATTCCTTCAGACGCCTGTATCGGGAGAGTGAGGTGCTGTCGGTTTGACGGACAGTCCAACTCCTTAGACTGGTGGGGCCAGCCAGGAGACTTGGATGCCTCGGAAGAACGTCAAGAAGTTGGTGAC
>QWPB01000033.1 GCA_003671275.1 Planctomycetota bacterium
AGGTATTGCCCTTCGCGACGTTGGCTTCGGTTGTTTCGCCGTGAATGACCCCCTCCTTGACGCTCCAGAGCCGGGGATCCCCGTCCCAGCCGGTCAAATCCGTCCCGTTGAAAATCGCCTTCATGCCCGCGGGTTCCGCCGGGGGAGCCACAGACTCTTCAGCACACAACATCCCTGGAACCACCAGCCCCAGCAGACAGCAACAAACACGCAGCATCGACATCTCCCGAGCAAGAATGAATGGTTTCCGGGGTGCAGCGACTCCGGATTCACAAGAACATTGTTAGCGGTGCGATTGGAAAAGGACAGTGCTCCGCAGCCGACATTCCCGGCCTTCGGTTGCAGTCGTCCCGTCCGGCGGGCAGAATCGATCGTCCGGACGGAGTGGTCGCTCCGCCGGGGCGGAGAATGTGACGACTTCCTGACGAAGGGACTGATGATGAAACGTGGAATGCTGGCATGCGTGGCGGCCATCGTTCTGGGCTGGGCCGCTGGGGCTCAGGCCGAGGACGAAGAGGGCTTTCGGGTGATCTTCGACGGCAAATCGCTCGATGGCTGGAAGTCGAGCACGGAAAATCCCAATTCATGGAAGCTCGTGGATGGCACGCTCGTCGCCAACGGCGAACGCAGCCACATGTTCTTTGTGGGCTACGACAAGCCATTCAAGAACTTCATCCTGAAGGTCGATTGCAAGGCCACCAACAACAGCAACGGCGGCATCTACATTCGCACCAAGTACCAGGAAACCGGCTGGCCCAAGTTCGGCCATGAGTGCCAGGTCAACAACAGCTACATCAAGGATCCGAAGAAGAGCGGCAGTCTGTACGGAATTGTCGATGTCACCGAGCAGCACATTGCCGACGATACGTGGTGGACCGAGACCTGTATCGTGGAGGGACGGCACATCACCATCAAGCTGAACGACAAGGTCGTCGTCGACTACGAAGAACCCGCTGACAAGGCTGCGTTCAGCAACGACTTCGAGCGGCGGCTGGGCGAGGGCGGCACCTTCGCACTGCAGGCTCACGACCCGCACAGCACGATTGCGTACAAGAATATCCGTGTGAAGCGGCTACCGGATTAATGCCTGGTTCGCCGCCCGTTGGGCGAAGCTGAAGAACATGCTCGACAAAAGCGCACCGGCAAAGTCCGGTGCGCTCTTTTTTGTCGGGCGCGATTCAGTCAGTCGACGTCCGTGACTCGCCGACGAGTTCCGGTCGACAGCGATCTGAGCGAGTCGGGAGAATTCACGGGGGGACCGGAAGGCGAAAGCACTGCCCCCGGGCGGGTCAGACTAAAGACAATCCCCAGCGACAACAGCGTGGCCGACAGAGAACTGCCGCCGTAGCTGATGAGCGGGTGGGCGATCCCTTTCGGGGGGAGCATGGCGGTGGTGACACCGACATTAATGGCCGCCTGTGTCACCAGTTGGCAAATCAGCGTCATGGCGACGGTATGTTCGAAGGTATCGGATGGCAAAGTCCGCACGACTCGAAGCCCCACCCACAGCACCCCCAGCCACAGGCTGGCGACCCCCAGTGTTCCCAGGAGCCCGAGTTCTTCTCCAACGACAGAGAAGACAAAGTCCGTGTTGGCCTCGGGCAGGAAGCTAAGCTTCTGCTGACCCTCGCCCAGCCCGGTGCCGTACCAGCCGCCGATCCCCAGGGTCGTCAGAGATTGTTGTACCTGATAGGGGGCCTGTTCAAAGTCAGTCCACGTGGCGAAGAACCCCTCAATGCGGCGAAGTTGATACGGCTTGAGCACCAGCCAGATCGTGACGATCGGAAGAAGCAGCGTTCCGGCGGCGATCAGTCGCCCCAATGGCCAGCCGCGAAAGAAGAGCGAGAGCAGCGTTCCAATCAGGAGAAACACCGCCGCCCCCAGATCGGGCTCGATCACTACCAGGATGGTAGCGACCCCCACCGGTGCCAGTAACACGCCAGTGCCCCGCAGAAATTCCTGTCGCCAGCTCCACCCGCGTTCCATCCCCCAGGCCACCATCAGCGGGACAGAAATCTTGGCAAACTCGGACGGCTGCAGGGCCGCACTGCCCAGGCGAATCCAGCGACGTGAACCGTTAATACGAGTGCCGATGCCGGGCACGAGGACTGCGATCAGCAAAGCCAAGACCCCGCCAAAGATCCACGGCGCGGCCCGTCTCCAGAAGGTGGCGGGCAATAGCGAGGCGCCCCCGCCCACCGTCAACCCAAAGGCCAGATAGAGGGCCTGTTTCGAGAGGTAAATCTCATCGGCGGACGATGGCCGGGCTGTCATGCTCGCGCTGTAGACCATCAATAGACCCAGGCACAACAGCGAATAGATCAGTGAGGCCAGTACCGGGCGGGAGTAGGCCATTACCGGGACTCGCCTTGCGGTTGAGACCAATCGGGAGTGCGTTCGATCGCCTGTGCCGGTTCAATATCGCGGGGCCCAGCGGCGGACGGCGTCTCATGCCCCAGAATGGCTCGGGCCAGGACTTCGGCATACAGGCGATGTCCTTCCTCGGACATCTGAGGCGAGGTTTGCAGGAACAGGTTTTCCGGCTGCTCAGCCTGACGGAACTCATTCCAGGCAACCACGGCAGGGATCTCCCACTCACGGCAAGCGTTGAGTAGACGCTGGAACGGGGCGGGATTCGACCAGACGGCCCCTTTGGGGATTCCGTTCGGAGCACGGGCCTCGCGAGTGGGGCTGGCCTGGGCGCTGACCTGCCATGGCTTGGGGGCCGACGATACCAGCAGCTTGGCCCCAGACTGTTCGCACAGTTCCCGAATCGCCTGTAATGGCTCCAGGGCCGAGAGAATCGCTTCGGTCTGGTCAGGCGGGTGGTCCGATGTCCACAGGTAACGAGTCTTCGGATCAACCAGCGCGTCACTGGACACCCCCGAGGTACGCTGGCCCCAGACCTTGCTGAGTACGGTTTCGGCCTGATGGATTACCAGGAACTCTTCGCTCAACTTCTTGCCGCACAGCTGGCCCCCTTTGCGGGCCGCTGGATTGATGGACAGGAGTGGATGGTCATCGCGATCAAGAGTCACAAACCGTCGCAAAGCGGCGTTGTCGGCAACATCCGACATGTCGAAATGGACAACCACCAGGTCCGGCTGGAGGGTCAGCAGACGATGTCGTAGCTGCAAAGCCGCCTGGAGCGGGCAGTTGCCGGGAAGGCCCGCATTGATGACCTCGACGGGAGTCCGCATCTCATTCTGCAGGAGCTGTTCCAGTCGGGCTGCGTAAGTATCACTGGCCGAAACTTCGGTCGCCAGCGTGGTTTCATCGCCCAGGCAGAGTACCCGTAATTTGCCGGAAGGTCTGGGTAACTCGGGCTCGGGGCCCCGACAGCCGAAACTGTTGATGGTCACCAAGACCGAGGCACCCGAATCCGGGGCGTTACGAGTGATCCGGGCCAGGGGAACCAGTTCGGTCCAGCAGGTCATACTGGGGGCGAGCAACTGCTCTTCGATGGTGAGGGCCACATTGCTGCGGGCGGCTGTTAAAGTGCATGCGGCCTGATACCGATCGATGCGGAGTCCGACTTCGAGCGCGCAGAGACAGAACACGAGCAGAAACACTGCTGTGAGCAGACCGCGCAGACTCCGTCCCAGCGATTGCCACATGGGCTGCCATCGCTCCTTCCGGCAGAACGGGAAATCCGATTCCCGAGGGAGGGGATTCTAACCGGCATATCAAAAACGGAGCAATATGGTCTGAAGTGCCTAAACCGTAAGGAATTCCGCTACTCGTTGGGGGCTGGAACCGCGTATGATGACGCCCCACGTTCGGAGTGGGCCAGGCGATCGCTGTGCGGGGTAACCCGCGTGGAGGAAAGTCCGGGCTCCATAGGACACGGTGGTGGGTAACGCCCACCATCCGCAAGGGTCGGGAAAGTGCCACAGAAAACAAACCGCCACGCAGCTTCGCAAGGAGCTTTGTGGTAAGGGTGAAAAGGTGCGGTAAGAGCGCACCGCGGTTCTGGTGACAGAACTGGCAGGGCAAACCCCACCGGGAGCAAGACCAAGCAGGGCGAAGACCGGATGGAGCCTGGGGATTGGCACGTCGAGCAAACTCGACGGCGAACAGTCCCCAGGCTCCATCCGGTCACGGAGCGGTCCGTTCCGTTTGACGTCCGGGTCGGTCGCATCGAGCTGTGCGGGTAACCCGCAGCCCAGAGAAATGATCGCCCACGACAGAACCCGGCTTACCGGCCCGCTCCGAATGTGGATTTTGTCATTGGTTCTAAGCATTCACTCATGACTAGCGACCAATAACCAATGACTAGTTATCAGTGACATCCCCCCCCCCTCACGAACCCTCTTCATGTCTACCGCCCTCACTGCCGCGACAGTTCCCGCCGTGCCAGTCTTCTCGGCGCACAATGTGACCAAGGTCTACCACATGGGGGAGGTCGATATTCACGCCCTGCGTGGGGTGGATCTCGAACTGCTGGAGGGGGAACTGGTCGTACTGCTGGGCCCCTCGGGGAGCGGTAAGTCGACGTTGCTGAATATCTTGGGCGGTCTCGACGTCCCCTCGGGCGGAACGGTCCGCTATCGCGACATGGAGCTGACCCACGAAGGGGACGCCGGTCTGACCCGCTATCGGCGGCGGCACGTGGGGTTCGTGTTTCAGTTTTACAACCTGATCCCGAGTCTGACCGCGCGGGAGAACGTGGCGCTGGTCACCGAGATCGCCACGAACCCGATGAAACCGGAAGAGGCCCTGGCCCTGGTCGGCCTCGAGAGGCGGATGGATCATTTCCCCGCCCAGCTGTCAGGAGGCGAGCAGCAGCGAGTGGCCATCGCCCGCGCGATTTCGAAGCGACCGCAGGTGCTGCTGTGCGATGAGCCGACCGGAGCCCTCGATGTCCACACGGGAATTGTGGTTCTGGAAGTCATCCAGCGAATTAACCAGGAGCTGGGAACGACCACGGCAGTGATCACCCATAACGCAGTGATCTCGAAGATGGCCGATCGGGTCGTCTCAATCTCTGATGGCCGGGTTGTGGGTGTGCATCGGAACGATGTCAAATTACCCGCCAACCAGCTGGAATGGTAATCCACACCGGAAGTTACCGGTTCGCCTGATCCCGGGCCTCATTGAGCAGTTTCATCCAGGCCCCCATGTAGTGCCCATGGTCATGGAAGGTCCGGCCGCTGACCAGCTGGCCATCGACTACACACGGGGCGTCAACAAAGATTCCGCCGCAGACCTCCAGGTCGAAGCGACACTTGGGGACCGTGGCCATCTTTCGGCCCCGGACACAATCGGCATAGGCGGGGATTTCCACACCGTGGCAGACCGATGCCACGGGCTTGTTCTTCTCGAAGAAATGCCTCGTCACGCGGATCAGATCTTTGTCGTAGCGAATGTATTCCGGAGCGCGGCCGCCACTGAAGAAGATCCCGAGATATTCTTCCTCTCGAATCTCACTGAACGCGACATCGGCCCTGATGGTGTACCCTTCCCATTCCTTGGTGATCGTCCAGCCCGGTCGGACTTCATGCATCACCATCTGATAAAGCCGCTTCTCCGGGGCTGCGACGATGGGCGTAAAGCCGTCCTCCTGCAACCGATAATAGGGGTAAAGGGTGTCGACAGTTTCGGTCGCGTCGCCCACGATGATCAGAACCTTGTTAGCCATGGATGTTCACCGCCATTAGCCCCAGCCAGGGGATCAGGACCGAGTATGTGCCACAGTCCCCCACTGTCGCCTTGAACGGTCGTCGATGCAAGCCGCACGCGATGCCCGAAGTAGGCCGCTCATGATTTTGAAGCCCGGAACAACTGTTACGGTTAATTAACACTCTGCTATCCGCTGGTTATTACTCCTGAACGCCACGCAATACAAAGGCCGCACAATCCGACTAACCGCTACAACCAGAACTTCCTTGTAACCACTTTCAAGGGAAGTGGTTGTGAGAAACATCTGCCAGTTTCACGATCTGATGAACCGCTACTCGGTATGGGTTGTGCGGATTATAGGGATTGTGCGAGCAACCAGTGTCGTGGGAACCGGCAGGGCGCTCCAGACTTTCCCGGGGGACCGACGAGCGACTTATGACAGCGAGCGTGTGTGGCGACGTGAGACATCGCCATGTCGTTGGTTGTCGCGGGGCGGCGAGATCAGGCGGTAATCCATCCAACGCTGTGTCAGCGGTGGACTTGGAATGTTCCCGGAGATCCGCACTGGACCGGCTGCACGGTTCTCTCACGCCCCGCGCAGCCTTCTTCACTCCGCTGAAGGAAGACGCCGAAGGTCGTGTAAAGGACACCGATCATGCTGCGAATTATGAAGGATCTCGTGAGAGACGAGGCTGGTTTCATCATCTCCGCCGAGCTTGTCATGATCGCGACGGTGTGTGTGCTCGGGCTGGTGGTAGGGCTGACCTGCCTGCGAAACGCTGTGAACGCTGAGCTGACCGATGTGGGATGTGCGCTGCGGTCCATTGACCAGAGCTACTACTACACGGGATTCCATGGGTACAAGAATTCTCGTTGCTGTCCCACACTGAAGGCCTGGACAGCAGGTTCGACCAATATGAAGTATGAAGTGGTCGAATTCGCTCCCACGCTGAATGTCGCCCCCCAGGTGATCGAGTCGTCCCGCGAAGTGCCGCTGCTGACTCCGTGTGAGACGATCGTGCCAACTCCCGAACCTCTCCAACTGCCCTGCGAAACGATGCTTTCCCCCCCGATGAACGGCGTCCCCTGTGAAGTGCTGGCTCCGGCTGCCTGTGCCCCCTGGACGGTTCCGGGCTGTGCCCCGCTCTCTCCCCCACTGTGTCCGCCGTACGGAGTGCAACCGCTCCGTTATGTTCCGCAGCAACCCACCTGGTAAGTACAAAGCCGCCAACGGAATGACAACAGCCATGCCACCGCTTGCGGTGGCATGGCTGTTTCTGTTTTTGTGCTGATTCCGATTTTGTCGGCAGCTCGCACAGACAGGAATATCTGTGCCTCGAATCGTCTGTGCCATGAATTCAGTGGGGCAGACATTCCTGCCTGCCTTGCCTGAAGACCATTTCTAAAGGCGTTAGTTGGTCGCAGCAACTTCTGCGGGAACCACATTGACCCGACGACCGTTCTGATCGAAGAAGACGCTGCCTTCAATCATCGAGAAGATCGTGAAGTCCGTGCCCATGCCGACATTCCGACCGGGCCGCCATTTGGTGCCGCACTGACGGATAATGATGTTGCCTGGAATGACCACTTCGCCGCCGTACTTCTTGACGCCGCGCCGCTGTGCATTGGAGTCACGACCGTTCCGGGTCGAACCCTGTCCCTTCTTATGTGCCATCGCACGAACCTTTGCTGTGTCGAGTGAGCCGAAGCGCATCGCGCCCCGACTACCATGATTGGAGGAAGCACAGCAGTGTGGCGGATTCGGGCGGCGAATTCAAGTAAACTACCCGCTGGCCTCAGACGAAGCCGAATCTGACTAACAGGAAATCATTACCCCTAATCCGCAAACACTTTGCGACACTCCACAAGATCACTCCAAGCGGAGCAATACGAACTTCAAATATCGAAACTCGGGGCAAATCAGGGGGGCGGGATGGTCGATCGGCTGACCGGTGATCGTCAGGACGGTCGCTCGGCGACGGGCATCCGAGACCGCCTCCTGGCAGATTTCAACGAACAGTGATTCGGGGATATGACTGGAACAGGACGCCGCCGCCAGCATTCCACCCCGTCGAGTCACCTTGGCACTGGCTGCCAGCAACTTGCGGTAAGCCGCCGAAGCCTGGGGGACCGCTGACTCCGATGGTGCAAACGATGGCGGATCGCAGATCACGATGTCCCACAATTCGCCCTGAGAAGAAGCCACCTCCAGAAACCGGAACACATCCTCGGCCACCCCGACATGATTCGCCGGATCGAGCCCATTCAAGCTCCAATGGTGGTTGGCAGCTTCGATCGCCGGTTTGGCCAAATCGACCGTGGTGACGTGGGACGCCCCCCCCAGTCCGGCAGCCACCGAAAACCCGCCGGTGTAGGCGAACAGGTTGAGTAATCGGCGACCTTGAGACAACCCCCGTACCAGATGCCGGTTCTCGCGTTGGTCGAGGAAAAAACCGGTCTTCTGGCCCTTCACGAGATCCGCAGTCCAGCGAATGCCGTGTTCCAGAAACTCAGCGGTCGCGTTCTCCGGAAGTGTCCCGGCGAGCAATTTTCCCGCCGCTCCGCGTTCCCGAGCTCGGCAGAATACCCCGGTCAGCGCCAGCGACTCGGTCAGCCACTGGGCGACACCTGAGGCATTCCAGAACCCTTCTGGACCAGCCCCATCCAACTGCATCACAGCATATCGGTCGTAGATGTCGATAACCAGCCCCGGCAGGCCATCACCCTCCCCGTGCGAAAGGCGAAATCCCGTGGTGTCTGAGGCAAAGGCCTGCTGACGCAGTGTCAGCGCCCGCTCCAGCCGTCGACGAGCCCAACCTTCATCGAGGGGCTTTCCGTCAACTTCGCACGATCGAAAAGCGATGGGACACTGCGGATCGTAGTATCCGCGAGCAACCTCCCGACCGGCCTTGTGATCCAGCAGAATGGCCTGTGCCCCCGCCGGGGCCTTGGGCAGAGTCAGTAGATTGTCACCATACACCCACGGATGGCCGCGTTTGATCGTCCGGACCAGATCGCGGGACAATCGCAACTCCATCGGAAAACGATCTGCAGATCGCAGCAGCGGTTCAATGTTCATCACGGGTCAACATGAACAGAGCTTTCTTTTCGCCGGGCAAGGTGAAATCAAAGCCACAGCTGCGAAAGAATTCGTCGGACGAAGTGATGGCCATCACTTCGTAAACCTTAAGTCGCCGAGCCAGCTCGACGCAGGCGAGTGTTAGCTTCTTGCCAATTCCCCGGCCCTGATGGGCGGAGGAGACGCACAGGCTGCGAACCTCGGCCAGCTTGCGGGAGTAGACTTCGAGGGCCACGAAGCCGACGACCTCACCCTCGACAAGGGCGATAAAGCCGGTTGGGATTAACCCTTCCAGTTCGTCCAGCGTTCGCGGCAGAAGACGTCCCGCATCGACAAACGGCTGGATGAATTCATAGATATCATCCAAGTCGGCCATGGAGCTGGGCCGTACCTCGACAGGGTATTCCGCAGCCTGACCGGGGTCAGCAGGAGGGATCGCGGGGTTCGTCATCGAGGGATGGGGTGAGCGGTGCCAGGTGGGAAACTGAAGTCACAGACACGATGCGCGACCACGGGTTCAGCGGAATGAGGATTCTGGACCCGGTAGTCGCGGAGGGTATTATTCAGGGCTGCGTCAGAAAACGAAAGAACGATTGGTTCCGGCCAGGGCAAACCGGGGAAAGACGCCGAGAAAATCGTCAATGGCGCCACGACTGGCCTAATGATCGTCGTCCGGCACATCTCCCTGGCCTCCCTTGCCCGGAGAAGGCCGTTTGGGTTTCGGCTTGGGGGCGCGGCGAAAGACAGCCACGACATCTTCAATGGGAACAACAAAGAGTACGTTTCCGGGCTCCAGATCGACCGGGATGGCATTCTTGGGGTGAAACAGGACTTTGTCGTACTTACGGACGGGGAAATCCTCCTTATTTTCAACCTCCAGGCTGATTTCCACAACACGTCCCGTGATCGTGGGGATCTCAGAACTGTCAGGCAACACGATTCCGCCCTTGGTCTTGTGGCGTCCTTCATCCTTGCGGATCAGGATGCGTGGACCCAATGGCTCAACAGAATCGCTCACGAGATGACTCCCCGGAACAGGAATGATCGTTAACATGGCGATTATACGCAGCCTTTCTCCGGAAGGTAGTGCGTGTGCTGCCCTATCCCTCGCCGCGGCTTGATCGCTCGTGCTCGGCGGATCGATCTCCGTCCCCCTGTCAGGGCTCGTTCCTTTCTCCTCCACTGGATTCTCTTCCTGGGAAGCTTCCGGTGGATCGCCCTGTCTAAGATCCTTGCCAATATGCAACGAGTTTTCATCTCCGGGTTGGGTACGCTGTGCCCCCTCGGAAACGATCTGCGAACCGTGTGGGATCGGCTGCTGGCTGGTGTGTCTGGCATTTCCACACTCACTAATATTGATACGTCTGATCTGGAAGTCACGATCGGCGGAGAGGTCCGAGGGTTTGATCCCCGTCAGATCGAGGTCCACGACAAAATCGCCGCACGGCGTCTGGATCGATCATCGATGTTTGCAGTCGGGGCTGCGGTGCGGTCTCTGGCGGATGCCGGAATCGATCAGAACAGCCTGGGCTCTCGAGGGGCTGTTGTTCTGGGAGCCGGGCTATCGGGCCTGCTGACTTTGCAGGAGCAAACCGAGCTGCTGCTGAACGGGGGACCACGCAAGGTCAGTCCGCTGACCATTCCCCTGCTGATGCCCAATGCTTCGGCGGCCAACATTGCCATCGCCCTGGGGCTGCATGGAACCACGTACACGGTCAGCAGTGCCTGTGCCTCCAGTGGTCATGCCATGATCAACGCAGCCCAGCTGATCCGGTCAGGTGCAGCGGATGTGGTGATTACGGGCGGCACCGAAGCGTCACTCACGCGATTGGGAATGGCATCGTTTATCAATATGCGGGCAATGGCCAAGGGTTACAACGATCGCCCGTCGGAAGCAGTTCGTCCATTTGATGCCCATCGCGGTGGCCTGATTATGTCGGAGGGCGCTGCCTGTCTGGTGTTTGAGTCCGAGGAGCATTTACGGCGGCGCGGAGGGCGGGCTTATGCCGAATTGCTGGGCCAGGGAGCAACGTCTGACGCCTTTCATATCACCCAGCCCGATCCGTCGGCTCGTGAAGCCACCCGAGCGATCGAAGTCTGTCTGGCCAGCTGCCAGTTGAAAGCTGGCTCGATTGCGAATCAGACCTATGTGAATGCGCATGGTACCGGAACACGGCTAAATGATGTGGCTGAGACCCGGGCCATTCGTCTGGCCTTCGGAGTGGAGGCCGATCAGTTGCTCATCAGTTCCACCAAAAGCATGACCGGGCATCTGATCGGTGCGGCGGGCGGGCTGGAGCTGGCGATCTGCTGTCTGGGGCTGATTGAACGACAATTGCCCGGCACGATCAACCTGACCCACCCGGACTCTGAGTGTGACTTGAACTACCTGCCGAATGCCTCGGTCGAGGCCAGCTGTCGCTATGCGATGAACCTCAGCTTTGGATTCGGCGGACACAATGTGTGTCAGTTGATCGGGGTCGTGGACGACGCAACCATTCGCCGACCGCCGACTCGTGGTCCATTGCTCGGGATGACGCCTTGTCGGGAACGGTAATCCCGGTTACCCGTTCCCCAGCTGTGAAGACCGATCAACACTGTTTCCGGAATCAACCACGAAGCTTTCTGGTGCGGTCTCACGCTCTTCTGTCAGACTGGCCCGACAAGCCTGTGCCGCGGCTCCGGAGGGGCAGGCAATTCCTCAGTATACGGGTTGTTCCATGACGGAATTTGCCTCAGAGCGGCAACTCACGGTGGGTTCCCAAGCGGTTTCCAAGATGCATCAAATCACAGAATGGGCGGACTATCCGGCCATCCGGGTGGTGGTTTTATCGCTATCTCAGGATTACTCGTTCAAATTACTACCTCCGGCAGTGCACTGAGAGCTAGAGTTGGAATTCATCAAGAGACGTTGGGCCGAGCAGGCAAGTTCCGGCCCCATCGCGACTCCGATCCCCCATGAGTGGTCCCTCCCGATGTACCTGCTCAAAATCTATGCCTGCTTGGTCCTGACCATTCTACTGATCCTGCCGCGTGCGAAAGTGCAATCCGGTAACGATGTGCAGCGGTCTCAACAGTTTCGGGTCACCATCCCCAGGCGATTGTTCATCTCCTCTCCGGGTTCAGTTCCGCTTCAGGAATATCCTGGTGACGGGGCAGCGGATATCCACTTTACCGAGGAGTCCTGGACGATCGGCAATAACACTCGCAATGGGGCCACGGTTCTGATTGAAACCCAGTCGGCCTTTCAGCACCTGGACAACGCCGCCTCCAAGCGTGATGCCCAGCTGGAGGTCACGGTGACGGATGCATCTGGCCCCGGAACCTGGTCCGTGGATGTCCCGAGTGCGACCACCGATTACACACAGGGGGACGAGACCGCTCGTGTCCGAGTCAAGGCGAATGGGCCGGGCTCGGCGACGGTCAAATTGAAAGTAACCTTCCTGACGGGAGCCCCCGAGACCCTGCAGGAAGGAGATTACACCGCGACGGTTGTCGGGACGATTGCTGAGAATTAGCGGCTCCGAACCGGTTACCGCAACGACTTCAGATAGGCCAGCAGATCTCGCAGCTCGGTCTCACTGAGGCGGGTCTCCAGCCCCTGAGGCATGATGGAGGCGTTACTCTCAGCCAGTTCTTCGATCTCCAAACGGGGGATTGTCAGTTCTGCCAGCGTGGCGGTTCGCAAAACGATCGCGTCGGTCGATTCACGAGGCATCACCCCGGTGTGCGTCTGGCCCTCAGTCGTGACCACCGTATAAGAGCGATACCCCCGGGCAAAGCTATTGCTCGGGAAGAGAATCGACTCCAGCAGATCCCGAGGCTCTCGAATCGCTCCCAGGGTCGACAGATCGGGACCGACCGAACCGCCTTCCTTTCCAATCCGATGACACGTGGCACAGGCTGCCTTGGTGCCGAAGAAGACTGCCCGTCCCTGCGCGGCGTCGCCCCCTGTCGTGAGCGGGGTCAGTTGATCGAGCCGGGCGGCTTGAGCGGCGAGGTCGACTCCCGAGGCAGCAAGCAGTGGCTGGGCGGCGGACTGGACCTCCGCGGGATATTTACGGAGCAGTCGAGCCAATTCCTCGACGGGGATGCGAACCTCGTTCTTCGCGGTGGTCAGCTTCTCGACGAGCGCTGACCCGATAGCCGCCGACTGGCTGCGTTCGAAGACCCGCAGCAGGACCGGAACGCCGAGCGGGCCGACCTGCGGCAGGCGGGGGATCAGGGCCTTGAGTTGGTCTTCATTGAGCGGTGCATCGGCCAGCGTTCGCGACACGGCGAGCAGATCGGTCGGCTGATCGGCAACATCGAGCCGGTCGGTCAGGTAGGTAAACTCGGCGGGTTCGACGGCTGTGCGTCGTGGCCAGAGTGCGGAATAAGCGGCCAGCCGGATGGAGTGCGGCTGCTGGAGGTCTGCGGCCATGGAAGCAATTGTCTCGTCCATCCCCTCGATGTGGCGATCGGCGATGATGGCCAGGGCCAGCAACTGCGTGGAAGTGGTGCCTTTTGAGACGACTCGCGCGAGGCTGGGCGTCCATGTGGCGGCGAACGCCGCTCGGGGCGACCGGGCGATCACATCGAGCAGTAGCGGTACGCCCGCATACTTCGGCGGAAGGGCCTGCAGCCGCGAGGCGATCAGCGCGGCGACCTCGGGCTCGCTCACCCGGGCGAGCAGGAACCCGCGTAGCACTGCGGCTCGTTCGGTCGAGAAAGTCTCTTCCGCGAGCCACTTGTCGAGCAGCGACACTGCCTCGGGAGCCCACCCGGGATGCTTGGCGATAATCTTGAGGACCAGTGCCTGAAGGACGGTGTCGTCGGTGTCGAGGAGTGGGAGGACTTGGTCGCGGGTGAGTTTGTAGTCCGGCATCTGGTCGAGGACGAGCAATGCCACTCGACACAGCCCCGGATTTGTTGTCTTCAAAAAGGCTTCGAGAGGTTTGGAAGCCTGAGAGTGAATGAGACCATTGATCAGCGAGTGTTCGAGTACCCGATCATCTTTCCCCTTCTCTGACCAGACCTTCATGGTGTGTGGGATTTCGTTCGGAGCGAAGGGCTTTCCGGAGAGGGTCGCTCCTTCGTACCAAGCTCTCGCCTCCGCTGCATGCCACTTCTTGGGAACGCTGTGCGTCCACTGAAAAGGATTCCGTTCTTCGTTGCATCGGGAGTACGCGACTCGAACATCAAGGGGTTGACCTCTCCATGCGGTTTCTGCCGCCACCTCACTCAGACGATGACGTTGGTCCTTGGAAGAGAAACGTGTGTTTTCTCTAATCTCAGGCGGAATGATGTTCGCCTCGGACAGAGTAGTGGCAATCCGTTGCCATGAGACAGCAGGCAACATCGCCTTGGGTTCTGGCTCCGAATTCCAATGGGGATCAAGGCGATGCAGGTACTTGAGTCCCGACTCATGTTCGAACACGGTCGTGCGAAGGCGATCCATACCACGTTGTGCCACGGCAGGGCGAGCATCACCCAGCGTGGCTAGTGTTTGCTCCAGAGACAGTGTGCCCCAAGCAATCTCCTTACCGCGTGGGTCTTTGACGTTGTGCGATCCCGTCTTTCGAATCCGGTACACCGCCCCGGCGATGTCTGGCTTGGCGACCTGTGATGTCGGGCAACCGATGCGGAACCAGCCGCCGGTGTCGATCACCAGCAGTGACCCATCGGCGTCCTCAACAACATCGGTCGGATGGAAGTCGGGGTTGTCGGACACCAAGAAATCCTCGTGAGATTCGGCCTTGAAGCTGGCCCCCTCGCGCGACACGATCGTGCGAACGACCTTGTGCGTATTGAACTGGGTGACGAAGAAGCTGTGCTGGGGGGACTCTTCGTTCGCGGGGCCGAAGAACTGGTCGGAGCGGTAGCGGGTCAGGCCGCTGACAGCGACGTGGCCGTAGTTGTGGACCGGGCCAAGCGGGTCGCCGGTCGAGGGGAACTCGTCGATGCACTCTTGCTGGTCGTAACGCGGGTAGACGCCCCCCTCGACCCAGTGGACCAGGCAGTCCCCGCGGGGCTCACCGTAGAACAGGTTCACGGTGCCCAGGGCTTCACCAGTTTCCAGGAAGTCGACCTCGACCGGATTGTCCATCCCCCCGCCCGCATGGACATGCAGATCGGTCCCATCCAGCTTGCACGAGAAGATGCGGGCGGCCTTGCCCTTCGAGACCAGCTCGCCCGCCTCGTTCGGAAGCCCCGGTTCCGGCTTCGGAGGCGTCACCGCAGCCGTGTCCTCGCCGCCGAGATTCCCCATTTCATCGCGGCGAATCTCATGCCCATGCCGACCATCGCACCACCATAACCGCCCATCTGGCGACAGAAACGGCCCGTGAATGTCTGCTGCGTTCCCGCTGAACCCGAACGACTTCACCAGGATGGTGCGTTTGTCGCAGATACCATCTTGGTCGGTGTCATCCAGCTTCCACAGGTACGGCGAGCTGCACGTATAGACCGCCCCGCGATGCCAGAGCACGCCTTGCGGAAAGGCCAGCTTGTCGGCGAAGACCGTCGACTTGTCGAACGTCCCATCGCCATCCGTATCTTCGAGAACGCGGATCAAGTCCTGCGGGTCTTTGAGCAACTCCGCTGCAGGACGATTGGTCCCGGCACTCTCGGCGATGTACAGCCGCCCGTCGTCATCAAAGCAGCCCATCATCGGGTGCAGCGTCTGCTCCGGGGTCGTCACCCGCTCGACGGTGTAGCCAGCGGGCACCCTCGGAAGGCTCACAGCCTGCGCTGCCTGACACCATAAACCCAACACCGCGAGGACCAAGGAACGCATGACCGGCTCCCGATGGGACAAAGGGAAGCTCACAGTACGCCAGCCACGCGGCGGTTGCAATCACAACTCGTTCGACGCCACACGGATCGACAGATCCATTTTTTCGATATCCCTGTGGGGCCATCGGAACTCAATAACCCCCAAACCCCCAATGCGGCGACAAGTGTCACGAAATCATTGCACTTCGTAAACGTTGTAATTGACACAGTTGACTCATTCCTTACAATCAACCCATCCTGACGGTGGTCGCCACACACGCATTTTGCGACCAGCGGATGTTTGCAGACGTCCGCGCCGATCAAGGATTCTTCGATGAAACGCCTGTTTGCCGAACTGCTCCATGACGAGCAAGGGGTCATCCTTTCCGCTGAAACTGTACTTCTGGGTACGGTGGGTGTGATTGGGGCCACGGTCGGTCTGTCGGCAGCCTCTCACTCGGTCAATGACGAACTGACCGAAGTGGCGATGGCTTTCCGCAGTCTGGACCAAAGTTTTGAAATTGAAGGGGCCGCCAGCTGTGGGGCACGGGTTCCTGGTTCACACTTCCACCAGCAGCCCGTCGAGCGATCCCTGCACCAGCTGAGAGATGAGGTCGAGAGGGCTCGTGATCGTGAGCATCGCGAAGCCGCAGAAGCCCGAGAACAACTGGAACGCCAGCTTCATGAGGAACGCCAGCACCAGGCTGAACGTCGGCATCTGGAAGAAAAGAGGCAGCACGAAGAACGAATGATGCACGAACGCCAGCAGGACGAAAAACGGGCGATCGAGAAGCGGAAAATCGCAAGAAACGGGAAGGCGATCTGCCGCCATCCACGAAGAAGCCGGAAAAGGCCCCACCGGAGAACAAGGACAAGAAGCGAAAGCCCAAGGACGAGGATGTTATGGTCTGATTCAACGGGTCAGGCGAATCAGACGATCCGGGGAGCCCCGCACGGCGGGGCTCCCTTTTTTATGGGGGGGCCATGGGGCGCCAGAGCCAGACCTGGGGCGAACGGACACCGGGGCGGGCTTCTCCACTGGGGATCACCCAATGCTTCCCCCAAGGAACACAGGGGACAGTGACTCGCGGGGCCGGGCTTTGCCCCTCATCGGTCCAGCGATTCGTGGATACAGAGTACCTGAGGATCTGCGGGCGGAACCCTGGATGTTCTGTGGGCGGGGTCTTCAGTTGCTGGCCGTCGTCGCCGCCCAGCAAATAAATGTTGTGGCCATCGACCGGCGCGGGTGACGGGGCAGCCACTGCGGGGACCGGCAAATCAGCGATCCGCTGCCAACCCGTCGCTGAGGAATATCGATACCCATCGGTCAGATAACGCCGCTGGGATTTTCCATCGGGCCCTGGACTAAGCTCGGCTCCGCCGATGACCCAGAATGAGTCTGCGACCCCCGCCGCTGTGGCCAGAATCCGTCCCGATCCGGGGAGCGGAGGGACGGTTTCCCACATCGGCTGGGGACAACTGAGATCCAGTCGATGCACACCGGTCCGCGCTGTCACCGAATCCGGTGCCAGCTGGCCACCCGCGACGTAGAGCGTCTCCCCCACCAAGGCGCCGCACGCATTGGCCACCGGCTCTGGAAGCGGTGGCAGGTCGTGTATGACCAGCGGCATTTCCGTGGCAGTGGCCTCCGGATGCCACTCCATGCGGAACGCTTCCGCGAAATGTTGCGTGGCATTACTGCCTCCGACGCAAACCACGGTCTGACCGTGAGTCACACAGACCCCATAGCCCAGGGGACGGGGTAAGTGCCCGACCATTTTCCAGACGGATTCGCCGTCCGAGGGCGCCTCCCCTGCGAGCACATAGACCGTGTCATACCATTGCTTGGTCCCCCCTTCCCAGGGCTTCCTGCCCGGAAAATTGGCTCCCCCAGCCACGAGCAGTCCCCCATGACTGATGCCGGCAAACGGAGCCGCGACCCCTTCTCGATCCGGCAGTGGCGTCAGCTGACGCCACTCGTCCGCCGGAACCACGGAACCCGTGAACAGTCCAATCCCCCAAATGGTCAAGATCTGCCGGAGGAGTAATGTCATGAGAGCACGAGAAGCAAAAGGGACAGGGGCCATCTCAGGAACGGAGCGGACTTCCAGAGGCTGCCGCCTTCTCCAGTTCCTCGATTCGTTCCGCAGCGTCTCGACACGGCGGCACAAATAGTGAATCGGCGGAATGATCAGAAAGCCAGCAGGGATCCCGATTCCCCAGAACATCGTAACCCCACAACCCGGGAAAAACGCCCCCAACAGACTGGCGACCAAGTCCAGTGCCGCTCCTCCGAAAGCAACCATCATCGTGATCCAGACGACCAACCGGTCGGGTCGACGAACAAGCGCTTAAAACGAATTCGGTTTTGGTGTTCCGGAAAGACCGACAGGAATGTCGGTCCCACTGTGGTTGTGGCACAGACATTCCGGTCTGTGCGACATGATGACTACTCCGGCTCCGCTCCCCGGAGTAGAGCCCCCCGTGACAACCAGGGGCACCCGACAACCAGTGGCACTTTGTCAGGCCCGGCTGGGGGCATCCTCACATTTCCCTGGCGATCTCCCGCAGGCCACATTCAGCGGATCATGGCCTCAATCGATATAGATGAACTCATTCAGGTTCCACAGGGCATGACAAAGATCGACCCAGCCTTCCGCATCGGGAGCGGAGGCGATCAGTGCCTGGGCGGACTGGATCTCCCTGGATGTCGCAGACCGACCGAGCACACGCTGGTAAAGCTCCTGAATCCGTTGGCCCTCATCGGCCGTGCGGGTCGAAACCGTGGTCCACAAGCTGCGGGCCTGGTCCTGGGCAAACTCCGAATTCAGTAAGTGCAGAGCCTGTGGCGCAATGGTTGACTGCAAACGGCGGGAACAGCTGAGGTTCGAATCCGGTTTGTCAAATACCTCCAGCAAGGGGAGTCGCAGGTTCCGACGGGCAAACAGATAGAGACTGCGGCGGGTATGTTCGGCGGGATCTGGAGTGACATCCCACTGCCCCTTGAGCAGCGTCGAGGCGACCGCTGGAGGCAGTGGTGGGCGGACTCCGGGGCCACCTGCCTGGCGATTCAATTCTCCCGAAATGGCCAGCATGGCATCTCGAACGGCTTCGCCTTCCAGTCGAATCCGGCGGCGACGTCCCAGCCAATGGTTCTGCGGATCATCCCGCAACAGCTGTCCCCACTGTTCCGATGAGGACTGTTCTGTCGGGAAACTCGCCAGCCGATAGGTCGCGGAGCTGAGCATCAACCGATGCAACTGCTTCAAATCCCAGCCCGACTCCATGAACTCGGCTGCCAGCCAGTCGAGCAGCTCCGGGTGAGACACATCCTCTCCCAGCCAGCCAAAGTCACTGGCGGTGGGACGCAACCCCACCCCGAAGTGATGTTGCCAGACGCGGTTCACCATCACGCGCGCGGTCAGTGGATGCTCACGGCGGGTCAACCACTCTGCCAAGGCACGCCGCCGTCCGGCCTGCGCGGGGAGTGACGAACTCGATGAAGTTCCTGTGAGAATGCGGGGGAATTGAGGGGTTAGTTCGGGACCGGGGCGGCGGAAATCCCCGCGAATCCAGAGACGGCTGGCAGGCGATTCCTTCTCCCGGTTCCAGACCACGCGGGCGGTGGGCAGTTTCTTCGGTATCGCTTCCCCGCCCGCATCGGGGTCATCCTCGGATTTCGGTTTCACCGGAAACAGATCGATCGTCTCAAAGCAGGCTCTCAGCCTGTAAAAGTCCAGCTGGGAAATCGGGTCGACTTTGTGATGGTGGCATTCGGCACACCCGACTTGCAGCCCAAGAACGACATCTCCGAGATTGGCGGTCATGCCATTCAGGTAAATGTGTCGCCGTTCTTCCTGGGAATTCAGATCAGGCATATCGGGGCCAGCGAGCAGATACCCCGTGGCCACCCAGGTCTCTGAATCGCCGGGAACGATCTCGTCCGCAGCCAGTTGCAGTTGCAGAAAACGGTCGTAGGGCAAATTGGCATTGAGGGCCGACACGACCCAGTCGCGATAACGCCATGCCTCGGGACGGACCAGATCGTGCTCAAAGCCATCGGTCTCGGCAAACCGCACTAGATCCAACCAGTGCTGAGCCCATCGTTCCCCATAGGCGGAGGAAGAAAGCAGGCGGTCGAGTACCTGATAGTACGCAGCATCCAGGTCATCGGCTGCGAGAAACCCGGCCTGTTCTTCCCGAGTGGGCGGTAACCCCGTCAGATCGAAGGTCACTCGCCGCAACAGCGTCAGTCGCCCGGCAGCTTCCACCGGAGCCAGCTGCTTCTCCTTCAGCCGGGCGAATACAAACTGATCGATAGCTCCCCGGGACCAGATGTCTCCATCGATGCGAGGAACCTGTGGGCGAACGACCGGTTGATAAGCCCAGTATTCGCGGTCGATTTGAGACAGGGGTGGTTCGTCTCTATCGGCTACGGGGGCCCGCTCCTCTGCCGCGAGGCCTCCCAGCACACTCCCCAACCAAACCAGGACAACCATCCCCCATCGAGTGGGAACCGGGAATTTCACAGTGAAGAGTATCGACTTCACGCCAGAATCTCCCGAACCACATGCCCGTCCACTTCGGTCAGACGCTGATCCCGGCCATTGTGGTAATAGGTCAACTTCGTATGGTCGAATCCCAGTAGATGCAGAATGGTCGCATGCAGGTCATGGACATGAACCGGCTTGTCGACCGCCCGCAGGCCGACCTCATCGGTGGCTCCGTGGACCATCCCGCCCCGCACTCCGCCACCCGCCATCCAGACGGTATAGCCCCATGGGTTATGGTCCCGACCAGTCCCCTGTTCACTCATCGGCATCCGCCCGAATTCACCACCCCAGACGACCAGGGTGTCTTCCAGCAATCCCCGCTGCTTCAGATCCGCAAGCAGGGCCGCCACCGGTTGATCGGTGGCCCGGCACATCCGCGTATGGTTCTCCTGGACATCGGTGTGGGCATCCCAGCCGACGGTGTCACCGGAGTAGAGTTGCACGAACCGCACACCGTTTTCAATCATGCGGCGGGCTAACAGGCATCGCGTTCCGAACTCACGGGTGACTTTTTGATCGAGCCCATACAGAGACTGGGTGGCAGCGGTTTCCTGTTCGAGATTCAGGACCTCCGGGGCCACCGACTGCATGCGAAAGGCCAACTCGTAGGACTCAATCCGGGCGGCCAATTCGCTTTCTTCCTGACGGAACTGCCAGTGTTCCAGGTTTCTCTCGTGAATGAAATCGAGCATTCGCCGCTGCCGGGATTCGGTCATTCCGGATGGTCGATTGAGGTGGAGGATCGGCGGAGCCTCGGACCGGACGGTAGTCCCCTGATAGGTCGCGGGCAGGTATCCACTGCCCCAGGCGGGCGGCCCCCCCTTGATGCCCGCCCCCTGATCAAGCATTACAACGAACGCCGGAAGATTACGGTTCTCACTTCCCAGACCATACGACACCCAGCTGCCCAGACTCGGGCGTCCGGTCAGGATACTACCGGTGTTCATTTGATAAACCGACTGCGGATGATTCACGCTGTCGCCGTGACAGCTGCGAAGCACACACAATTCGTCGGCATGCGTGGCGATCCGCGGCAGGAAGTCACTAATTTCGATCCCGGACGCCCCGTGCGGCTGGAACGGCTTGATCGGGGCCAGCAGCGGATTGGTAGCCACCTTGCGGCGGGTCATTACGGTGCCGAAGCTGTCGGGGAGCGGCTGTCCCGCATATTTCTGCAAGGCGGGTTTGGGATCAAACAGATCGACGTGACTGGGGCCCCCATGCATGAACAGGTAGATGACCTGTTTGGCCCGGGGAGTAAAGTGAGGACGAGGAATCTCGGTTCCCGCATGGGATTCCCCCGCCAGCATCAATGAACAGGCGAGAGCTCCGAAACCGCTGCCGCTCCGAGCGAGAAACTGCCGACGACTTGTTCCGCCCCAGATGCTCATTGGCTCCGTCTCCCGGCTTCGAGACAATCGGAATCGAGCCACATTCCACGGGTTTGATGCTAACCCGTTCCGGAAGGAGTGACAATGCGGGACCGTCTGCCGCCACACTTCGATTAGGGCAAGAACCGGTGGCGTTCCTCCGGAGTTGGAAGTCGGCAAGTTTCATGCTGACCGAACCAGCGATAGCGATTCCGGGAGACGAATCGGTACCCCGCATCTCGAAGAAATCGCGGGATTATTCGGATTAATACTCCGCAACACGGCCACCATCCTGGCAATTGACGCAGCAGATGCACCACCGCATCGGACTGCCGCAGCATCCCTTGCGGCGTTGCGACGACCAGCGTGTTCAAGGTTTCACGATCATCGAGCGGGACACGGGTGGCAGCCGTTTCCCCTTGCAGCGGGGCAAACAACAGCTGCCCCGCTCGATCACGGGTGAGCAGGAATTGGACCGTGGAATTACAGAGCCCACACACGCCATCAAAGAATACAATCGTCTGATCGGCGGATGTCGGAGGAATGGGGGGGGCAACAGTCATGGAAACCTCGAAACGAGAACATACCAGCTTTCATCGAGTCCGTGGCAGTGCATTTGGTGAGGATGGCATCCTTCGAGCGGGCCGCTCTCTATCGGTGAGTGGAGGGGAATGAGCGGATCTCCTGTGTCGCCCGGCTGTTCCCCAAGGAACCGCAACTTGTGGGGAATCACAACCGCCGACATTCACCGGTTCCATAAAAACGGCATTCGCCCCCTGCTGTGTTGTGGCAGGTGCTCTACAATCCCGAGATCATGGGTTATCGCAATCTGACCGAGTGTGTGGCGGATCTGGAGCGGACGGGGCAACTCGTGCGGATTCCGCATGAGGTTGATCCGAATCTGGAGATGGCCGAGATTCAGCGGCGGATCTATCAGGCTCAGGGGCCCGCTCTGCTTTTCGAGCGGGTCAAGGGGACCGCCTTTCCGATGCTGGGGAATCTGTACGGAACCCTCGACCGGACGCGATTCCTGTTTCGCGACACCCTGGATCTGGTGCGGCGGCTGGTCGAGATCAAGATTGACCCGTCCGCAATTGCCAAGGCCCCGTTTCGATACCTGCGAGCCTTGCCAGTTGCCTGGGCGATGCGGCCCCAACGCGTGCGGCGCGGGCCGGTGTTGGAGTGTGAGACCACGCTCGATCAGCTTCCCGCGCTGCGGTCCTGGCCGCAGGACGGTGGGCCATTTATCACGTTGCCCGCCGTCTATACCGAGCATCCCGAACACCCCGGCTGGTCCAACTCAAACCTCGGGATGTATCGCGTTCAGCTCGCCGGTAACGAATACGCGCCAAACCGCGAGGTCGGACTACACTACCAGATCCATCGCGGGATCGGCGTTCACCACGCAGCGGCGATCCGTCGAGGGGAGCCGCTACGTGTCAACATCGCGGTGGGAGGGCCACCCTCGTTACCCGTATCGGCGGTGATGCCCCTGCCCGAGGGGCTCTCGGAGCTGACCTTCGCAGGGGCTCTGGCCGGGCACCGAATGCGACTCGCGGATTCCCCGACGGGCGGACTACCCTTGGTGGCTGAGGCTGATTTTTGTCTGGTCGGGTCGATCGATCCGGCCCGGACGAAACCCGAGGGGCCGTTCGGGGACCATCTGGGATATTACAGCCTCGTTCATCAGTTCCCGGTCATGACCATCGAGAAGGTCTACCACCGGCGGGGAGCAATCTGGCCATTCACCGTGGTCGGAAGACCGCCCCAGGAAGACACTTCGTTTGGTGAACTGATTCATGAAATCACGGGCCCCGCGATCCCCAGCGTGTTGCCCGGTGTGAAGTCCGTACATGCGGTTGACGCGGCGGGGGTGCATCCCCTGCTGCTGGCGATCGGCAGCGAACGCTATGTGCCCTACGCCGCAAAACGCCGTCCGATGGAGTTATTGACACAGGCCAACGCCCTGCTGGGACAGGGGCAGTTATCGCTGGCCAAGTATCTGCTGATCGTGGCTCATGAGGATCAGCCCGACCTGGACATTCATGATATCCGGGCCTTCTTGAAGCATTGGCTGGAACGGGTCGACTGGACCAGCGACCTGCATTTTCAGACCCGGACCACTATCGACACCCTCGACTACTCGGGGCAGGGTTTCAACTTCGGTTCCAAGGTCGTCATCGCCGCTGCCGGAGAGCCGCGGCGGTCGCTGGAGAGGCAACTGCCCGGAGCGATGAGACTACCCGATGGGTTCACGAATCCGCAGGTGGCCCTGCCAGGAATATTGGCGGTGCAGGCTCCGGTCTGCCGCGTGGCAGCCGATGGGATCAAGGAACGGTTCTGCCATGAACTGCTGCCGCTGGAGTGCCTGCCCAGGTTTCCACTGATCGTACTGGTCGACAACAGTGAATTCGCAGCCCGCAATCTGAATAACTTTCTCTGGTCGACGTTTACGCGGTCCAATCCTGCCGTCGATATCGATGGAATCGACCGCTTCGTGGAGGACAAACACTGGGGCTGCCGGGGGCCGCTGGTGATCGACGCCCGCCTCAAACCGCATAACGCCCCGCCCTTGATCGAAGACCCGGAGATCACCCGCCGCGTCGATCAGCTGGCGGCTCCCGGGGGGCCGCTGCAGGGGATCATTTAGCCTCCCGTGTGGGCAGCGATGACCTGCCAGGCCGCCCGCTTCTGCTCCCACCTCAACGCCGCATGAGCCGGACTTGTCGATGGCAGACGATGCAGCTGCAACCGGTCGCGAAGAGTACTGGGGAGTTGATTCCAGACATGACGATGAAACAGCGTCTGGGCGGTCGAGCCGTTGAAGTAGATGTCGCTGACCTGGGGATGTTCGTTCAGAAATACCTCAAACGGCTGGACGGTGACGGACAGTGGATCAATGGCGGCGTCACCACTGCCGGGGCGAGTGCAGGTAGCCAGTACGTCCCAAACAGCCACGCGGGCTGCCCGGAGCGCATCGACCCGCTGAGGGTAACTCGCGGCGGGATCGAATCCACAGATCGTCCCCATGATTCGCCAGAAGGTGTTCCGGGGGTGGGCGTAATACTGTCCGGCCTGCAGCGAAGCCACGCCGGGCATACTCCCCAGGATCAAGACACGGGCATCCGGTGCGGACAACGGAGGAAAGCTCTGCACGCGTGACATCCGTCAACTCCCCCCTGCGAACGATTCGAGGCCGGTGTCGGCATCTGCTATCTTATACGAGGGCTCGCGAATCGCTGATTGGCCCTGCCCGCCGAAAACTGCTCTGTCGATCGAGGAACCGACTGTTATGGCCATCCGTTTCACCAAGATGCAAGGTGCCGGGAACGACTACGTGTACGTGAACGCCTTTATGGAAGGGTTGCCGGCGGACCTGCCTGAACTGGCCCGGAAGATCAGTGACCGCAACTTTGGTGTCGGTGGCGATGGCATGATTCTGGTTTGCCCGCCAACGGAGGGCAATGCCGATGCCCGCATGCGGATGTTTAACAACGATGGCAGTGAATCCGAGATGTGTGGCAACGGCATCCGCTGTGTCGCCAAGTACGTCTACGATCATGGGATTGCGCAAACCGACGTATTGAAGATTGAAACCGGTCGGGGCGTACTGACCTTGCAGGTCTATCCGAACACCGCTGGCAAGGTCGAACGGGTACGGGTCAATATGGGTGAGCCGATTCTGGAGGCCAGCCGGATTCCCACGACGCTGACCGGGGATCGCGTGGTCGATGGACCGCTGGCGATTGCCGACTGGCTGACGAATCCACCCGCGTGGTTCACTGAATGCGGCCTCGATCCGCGAATGACCTGTGTCAGTATGGGGAATCCGCATGTGGTTCTGTACTGCCACGATGTCAGCCGGGTACCACTGACGATGGTCGGTCCAATCCTGGAGAATGCTCCGCTCTTTCCCCGCCGGATCAACGTCCATTTCGTGCAGGTCCACTCGGACAGCGAGGTCACGATGCGGACGTGGGAACGCGGCAGCGGGATTACTCTGGCCTGTGGTACCGGGGCCTGTTCCGTGGCTGTGGCGGGCGTGCTCAGCGGGCGGACCGGACACGTCTTGCTGGCTCATCTTCCGGGTGGCGATCTCCAGTTGGAGTGGGAGAGCCAGGGCCCGGTCTTCATGACCGGCCCGGCCACAGAAGTGTTCGAAGGAGTTTGGCCAGACTGAGCCGAACGGTGGCGGTCTGGATGGTGTGGTGGAATTTCCGGCGTAATCTCCCTGATGGTGGTCTGATTCATGACTCCGTTCGTTACCAATCGCCGCGTTGCCTTTTCTGAAACCGATATGGCCGGGATCGTCCACTTCGCCAACTTCTATCGCTGGATGGAAGAAACGGAGCACGAGTTCTTCCGATCCCGTGGATTGCGGATCATGGAGCAGCAAACCGACGGAACGTATATCGGGTGGCCTCGCGTGTCCGCGACGTGCCACTACGAAGCTCCCGCCCACTATGAGGACGAGATTGAAGCCCGCTTGCTGGTCGAAAGGGTCGGGTATAAGTCGCTGACGTTTCTGATCGAGTTCTGGCTCGGTGCCAAGCGGCTGGCTTACGGTCGGATGAAAACGGCCTGTTGCATCTGCCGGGCAAACGGGACATTGCAATCGATCGAGATTCCGGCGAATTACCGCAGTCAGGTCGAGGTCTGACGAAATCCCAGACATGCTTCCCGGCCATCCGGTGACCGTTGCAGCGGTCCACCGGATTACACCGGCAAGAGCCCTATCCGGGAATTACGATCTATCAAAAACCGACCCGGCGGGAGACCTGACTCTCGATCGGTGATGGCATTCCACACGCAGTCATAAGAACTGATGGTGTACTGTGGTTTGTGCCTGGAGCCGCTTCCGATTGGGTTTGCAGGAAAGCCGTCAGGAATGCCTGCCCCACCGACTCCATGGACCCGACATTCCTGTCCGTGCGAGTGGAATTCAGAATTGGAATCCAGACTACGGCTGGGCAACCACGCGGACGGCGGCCCCCGGTTTGGTCCGCCCCGCTTCGATGCTCTTCAACTGGTCCTGGTTGGCAGCCAGCGTTTTGGTCAACCGCAAATGCTGGTCACTCAGTTCCCGGCGCAAGGCATCGACAGCCTTAACCTGGGCATTTCTCTCGGCTTCTTCCACACGCAGCCGCTGGACAAGTCCTTCCTGAATGTCCGGCCCTGCTTCCGGTGGTTCATCGGGATTCCCGTTCAGTTCGGCCATCCGGGTGGCCAGGGCTTTCTGTGAGTTGGCCAGATTCTCCGTTTGCCGCTTCACGTTTTCCATTTCATGCGAGACCGCCTGCAAGGCGATTGCGGTTAACCCCCGCAATCCGCTGATTGTCTGGCGATAGGAATCGGGAATCGATTCGCGGACACGATAATCGCCTCGCGGCCAATTCCCGACTTCGTTCGCATAGGGATTCCGTGTGAGTTTTCCACCCGAGGTATCCTGACGCACTTCGATCAACGCCAGATCGCCGACATACGTGCTAGTCCCGTCCGCATTCTTTCCAAACACATAAACCACGGGCAGCTTGGAGACATCCGGCTGTCCTTGTCCCAGACCCGCATTCGTGCCGACGCCCAGTTCGACCGTTCCATCCCCGGCGGGTGATGGCCCTGAATTCGGAGCATCCCAGTCGCGGCCCCACAGATCGCGTTCGTTGTGCAGGTCGTTACGAGCGGTCTCGAATTCCTGTCGAGCAATCCGCAAATTCTTTTCGGAATCTTCGACCGTCTTCTGCTTGGCCGCGACCCGCTCCATCCAATAGGTTCGAGCCGTCAAGGCTCCACCAGCCAGCCAGGCACCCACGCCCGCACCGATCATCAGCAAGGAGATCGCGATCCAGCCTAGAACCTTGTGCATCGCCGCCTCAATCCACCAGACGAACGTTCCGCATGACCTGCGGAACAGGGTATCTCACATCAACTATCGTCGAGAGCGAACCGACGTGTGAGGAGAACCGGTTTTCTTCACACCGTGCCGGATATAACGAATCTACCACTCCCCTCGCGGAGTTTCCAGTAGATTCCGCCACTCCCGAGCCCGGATCAATGTATCGCGGCGCGAGCCCGGGTGAAGGCGTCAATCCCCTGCTCCAGATCGGAGCGGCTGTGGCCTGCGGAGATCTGAGTCCGGATGCGGGCCTTACCTTGGGGGACGACGGGGTAGGAGAATCCGACCACGTACACGCCGAACCCCAGCATTTGATCGGCCATCTTTCCGGCCAGCACGGCATCGCCCAGCATCACCGGTGCGATCGGATGTTCCCCCGGCAGGATCTGGAAGCCACGCCGCGTCATCTCCTCGCGGAAGTATGCCGTGTTCTCCCACAGCTTCTGCCGCAGTGCCGGTTCCCGCTGAATCAGGTCCAGTGCCGCCAGCGACGCAGTGACGATGCTGGGGGCCAGTGAATTGGAGAACAGGTACGGACGTGACCGCTGTCGCAGGTATTCGACAATCTCTTTCCGACCGCTGGTGTAGCCCCCGCTGGCGCCTCCCAAAGCTTTTCCGAGTGTCCCGGTCAGGAGATCAATCCGGTTCATAACCCCCTGTTTTTCATGCGTTCCCCGTCCATTGGGTCCGCAGAATCCCACCGAGTGTGAGTCGTCCACCATCACCAGCGCATCGTACTGGTCGGCCAGTTCGCAAATCGCAGGCAGGTTGGCAAAGTACCCGTCCATCGAAAAGACGCCGTCCGTGGCAATCATCCGAAACCGGGCACCGCTCGCCTCCTTGAGCCGGGCCTCCAGATCCGCCATATCGTTGTTGCGGTATCGGAATCGCTGGGCTTTGCACAACCGGACACCATCGATGATGCTCGCGTGGTTCAGCTCATCCGAAATGATGGCATCCTCAGCGGACAATAGTGTCTCAAACAGTCCCCCATTGGCATCAAAGCAGGACGAATACAGAATGGTGTCTTCAGTGCCCAGAAACTGGCTCAGCGCGGCTTCGAGATCTTTGTGAATCTGCTGCGTCCCGCAGATGAACCGCACCGACGACAACCCGAATCCCCAATCGGCCAGCCCTTTCTTTGCTGCAGCAATCAGCACGGGATGGTCCGACAGTCCCAGGTAGTTATTCGCACACATGTTGAGCACACCGCTGTCGCCCGCCACGCGTACGTGTGCGGCCTGGGCACTCGTCAAAATGCGTTCCCCTTTGAAGAGTCCCGCATCGCGAATGGCTTGCGTCTGCTGTGCCAGGTGCTGCGTGAAGTGGGCGGACATGAGAACCTCGGGTGAATTTTGGTCGGGGACGGCGGCGACTGGACCACAGGGGAGAAGCCACGAAATCGGCAGTACGGCTGTCATTGCCAGGGCCCATTACGGCTGAACTGGGATCCACTGCACCGCGTCGATGATGACGTAGCCATCCACCTCGGCGTTGGAAAACTGGACTGACGCCGGGGTATTCGCCGCGAACTCGAACTGTCCCAGCGAGACGAACAGGTCATCCATCGCGAGTGGCTTCTGTTGATTCAGCTTCACCGTGGACTGCCCTCCGGAATGGGTGACCGTCACGGGCACATTGGAAGCCCGGTTGGGATTGGGCGAGTACGCGACCCGCACTTCATACCGCCCAGCCTGAGGCAGCCTGGTTTCGAAGTGCGCTGTCAGCTTTCCATCATGGACTCCCCCATCATGCCGATACGCCTGATCCACATAGTGTCCAGTGGACTGGCTGGAAGTCCATTCGCCCGTCAATGTCGCGGCCTCGTCATCGACGACCACTCCAGCCAGCTCTTTCGAGCGGATCGATCGGGATGATTTGGCTTCGCCGCCAGCCCCCTGGTATTCCAGAACCTGACCATCGCTGAGGAGTTTCTCTCGCAGTGCCGCATAGGGTACTTCCTGAACGGTCTGGTTCGCATCGATCGCCATCACGGCGGCTGTGGCTGCCGACTGGCCAAGAATCATGAATACGGGTTCCATGCGGATCGACCCGAAAGCGATGTGTGAGCTGGAGACGCAGACGGGAACGAGCAGATTGCCACACTGTCCCTTTCGGGGCACGAGAGAGCCGTAGGCAATGGAGTACGGCCCCTTGAGTCCGACGCCGATATCGCCTTCGTTCTGAACGTAACCATCGGGAGTGATGTACCGCTGCACGTTGTGAGAGTCGATGGTGTATGACCCCATCCCCACCGATTCCGGAGTCGGCTTTTTCTTCAGCAGTTCGTTTTCTGTCATGACGAACGAACCCACCAGTCGGCGAGCTTCGCGAACGTAAATCTGGTGAGACCAATTTTCGTTATCGACGAATTCGTCCTTCGCCAGCCCCCACCGGGACATGGCCTGGCGGGTGGCTTCCGGGACTCGCGGGTCATTGGCCAGGAAGTACAGCCATCCCTGCTGATAAGTCACATGCTCCCGCAGGATCTCGCGACGGCGTTCGTACGTGGCATCTGGGTAATCGTAGTTCATCCCGATGTTATCAGTACTGAAGGGACCGTGATTGTTGGTGTCGGTCTTGTGGTTCGGGATGGGGTCAAATTTGTCGAACGTTTCCCGCCAGCCCGATTCCAGTACCCGGATCAACAGTTCGTATTGCCGTGGGTCATACCCTTCGGGCTTGGGGAATGGGACACGATTGGGCGCGTGATCCGTGAGGCACATCCGGAAGCAGTACGCCTGCACCCGTTTGTCTCCCGCTCCATATTCGCCGGGCGACTCGGTGCTGATCCGGGGCAACACCCCACTGGTCTTGTCCCCCGGAACCAGATACGGACTGATCGGAGTCTTGAGGGCTCCAAAGTGATGTCGATGATGCAGGACGCCGGTTTGCACGCCGTTCCACGCCTCGTCATAGACGCTCGTCGCCTCGCGTCCGACGTGGTAGTCGCATCGAGCGGCAGCCATCAGGTCCCCCTCATAGGTCGCATCGATGAACATTTTTCCCGAGTAAGTCTTTCCACTGAGCATCGTGATCGCGACGATCCGGCCCGCCTGCTGCTGGACGCCCTGGACGCGATCCAGCCATTCACCGCGGTGCACCGGGATGGCATACTCTTTGACCAGTTCTTCGAAAACCTGCTCAGCCACATGCGGCTCAAAGATCCATTGAGTCCGCTGTTCGCCATCGATGGCTGGCGTCCCCTGTCCCTTGCCCCCATATTCCGATTTCTTCTGCCATTTCCAGGCGGCGTCCGTGTCGTAGTGCTTCCAGACCCGATGATAAAAATCGCGAGCCAACCCTCCGATCACAGCCTTGTTCCCGGTATCCGTGAATCCCAGCCCGCCCGCTGACAAGCCTCCCAAATGCTTGTCAGGGCCGACAATGACCACCGTTTTCCCCATCCGTCGAGCCTGCACCGCCGAGATCACTCCCGCCGATGTCCCGCCGTACACCACCAGATCGTATTCGGCACTATGAGCCAACGGAGGACTGCTCAAGACACAGCTCAGGCAGACCAGCAGCAGACGAATTCTCATGGGACACCCCTACCAGCAGACAGCAAACCGGAGAGGCTCCCATTAGAACGTGTTCCGCAGACAGCTTCACCTCTATCCGTCCTGAATGCCGGTTACGGCACCACTCGCTGTGAATCCGCAGTGCCCTCCGGGGACACCGGAGGCGGAGTGGGACTCCAAAGGCCGCACTGTGCAGCTCGTGCAGCCTCTTCCGCACGCGTGAACAGGCGTTTGCGATCAGAGCGGATGGGGAACGAAGTGATCGCCCGACTGAAACCCCGGCGAACAATCTCTTCGTTCAGCAGCAGGTCGCCCACGTACACATAGGCCAGCACGCGGCGGTAGTTGTCCCATCGCTCCTGGTCGAGTTCCAGCCAGACAGCCCGCCCCTCAACCCGGGACCGGGTAAATTCAAAAGCTTCTCGCCCCCACGGTTCCGGGAGAAGTTCCGGATGCTTGGTCTCGGGAGTGTTCACTCCGAGTAGCCGGACGCGAAAGCCCCCCTCCAGCTCGATGGTGTCCCCGTCAATCACCCGTACGACGTAGACCGCTCTCCCGATCGGAGGCAAGTCCGGCATCGATCGCGCGGAGACCAGTCGCCAGGCTAACAGGCTGGCTGCCACGACAGATAGAACTGTGGTCAGGCGGGGCCAGCGACGCCAAGATCGAATCCTGGGGCGGACACCAGGTGCCGGAGAGACCATTACCCCTCCTTACGGAAACACGCCCCAGCCCTGACAGTGGCCCCGCGTCAGTTCGGACTCATCAGTTTGGACTAATCGGAAAGCGATTGCGGGACTCACGACCGAGTGGATCCTTCTCGTACTTGCGGGCACAGGCCGGGCACAGGTCGAGAGCCATCTTCTTGGTGCGGTTTTCAGGGAGATGGAAATCCGCAGTGGAGTCCATCATCGCAATCTCGTCCGCGATCTGGTCAAGGCTGTCTTGATCCAGATCGGCTTCCGTGATGGGGGCGGGCTCGGGAATCGATTGCAGTTCGATCCGCACCGAATAGCGATGCCCATCAATCAAGCACCGACATTGGTCGCAGATGTATTGCTTCATGAGGAACGGTCCACGCTCCCGAGGAGATGGGAGCAACCACTTGATGGAGAAGAAGGGCGGCGTCCGTTGCCTGACGACGGGCACTCAGAGTGTCGTCGTGTGTGAACGCGATTTGAACAGAAAACATCGAAGTCGAAAAGCGTCACGAGCCAGATTTTCAACAGTTCGCTCGATCAAAAAAACAGTCTGTACACTTGCGTTTTCAAGAGCGGATGGTCGCGTGAAAGCGAACCACCCGCCACGATCACCCGCGCCACCTCATGGAGCGTTTCGTCCAAACACCATCAGGGTGATGTCATCGTTCTGGGGACGCCCGTTGGCATGTCGCCGCACGTCTGAGCGGATCACCGTTCCCAGCGTTTGCGTGTCGCCGCTCTCCTGGGTGATCAGCTTCCGCAGGGCATCCACTCCATACAGATCGCCGGCGGCATTCATGGCTTCGCTGACCCCGTCGGTGTAGATCACAAACGTTTCACCGGCCCCAATGTCACGCATCACCACGTCATAGGGATAGCCATCCACCACCCCCAGTGGCACACCTACGATGTCGTCCGAAAACTCTTCCAAGGTGCCATCGGGCTTCCGGATGATCGGAGACATATGCCCGGCATTCACCAGAGCCATCTTGTGTTGGATGGGATCCAGGATGATCAGTACGAAAGTGACGAACCGGCCCTCGACCGCGCGGGCGCACATGTGACCATTGATCTTCTCGATCGCCTGCCCCGCATCGTCCAGGAATTCGGTCACCGATCGGACAACCGTCGACAGCCGCGACATGATCAACGAAGCGGGAACCCCCTTCCCCGCGACATCGCCAAAGGCGACTGCGATTTTACCATTGGGTAGTTGAACCACATCGTAATAGTCACCACCGACCGCCTGGGCCGACTCGTACATGGCAAAGAATGAATAGCCTTCAATGTCGGGCATCCGCTCGGGAAGCAGCGCCAGCTGGACGTTGCTCGCGATGAGCATTTCGTTGTCCTGTTTCTGCTTCTCGACGTACGACTGCATCAGGCGGGCCCCTTCGTAGGCCAACGCCGCCGGGACAGCAACCGCTGTGAGGATCTGCGCGTCTTCCGTCCGGAACTGAGCCAGTGGGTTCTGGGTATCAATATTGATGACCCCGAGCACATCCCCATTCAGGCCCAACAGCGGGGCACACATCATCGACCGAATGGCCAGTGATGAGATGGACTCGCTGGCGTTGAACTTGGAGTCGCTCGACGCATCCGCTGACAGGATCGTCTCCTTGGTTTCAATGACGGTCTTCAGAATCGTTCGCGACAATTTTACAGAATCGTCGGCGTCGGCGCGGCGATGCTTCATGGCTCGCGGGATCATCTGATTGGATTTTTCATCCAGCAGCAGGACGCACCCGCGATCGGCATGGGGAAAGATGCCAAACAGCGTGTCGAGTAGTTTGGGCAGGATCTTGTCGATATCAATTGTCCCGGCCAGACTCTTGATGATCTCCAGAACCGCCTTGAGCTTCTCGCTGGGTTTCACATCCAGCATGTCGAAGGCATTTCCTCCGACTCGTCCCGTAATGGTGGACGAGGAATCCCCGCCCTCGATGCTGATTTGACCAAAGCGGGAATCTTCCCCCAGGCCGCTGTCGCTGCTCGACGGGGAATCGATCCCTTCGTAGCGGAACAACACCGGCCCCAGCTCGATGCGGTCGTTACTCTTGAGCCGCATCGGCTTCTCAATCTTTTGACCGTTGACAAAGGTTCCGTTTCCACTGCCCAGATCTTCAATCAAGAACTGCTCTTCCACGGCAAAGACGCGCGCGTGCTTCCGGGAGACCATGTTGAAATCGATCTGGATATCGCAGTCCGGCAACCGCCCTAGAAAATTATCCCCAGCCTTCAGTTCATAGGTCTTGGCTTGGCCCTGAACCAACAGAATCAGCTTGGCCATGAGAGAGTGCCTTTGATGTCAAGTCAGGATGCCGGACGCTGTGCGGACCCCCTCTGATCGGAATCAGGGGGCACACCTGATTATTCCGATCCGAACCAGTCCCCGCAATCGCGATGCGGGGGGCGTTTCCACGATCGGATACTTTCGACGATGGGCCGGCGGATCATTCCGTTTCGACGGGTGGGGTCGCAGCGTTCAGATTCGGGCGTTCAACAAACCCTTGTATCTGTTGAAAATGCGGGACAATCGGGATGGTCTTGGGGGCCGATGATTGCGGACTTCGACGCATCATCGTCGATGGCGAATGATGACACGTGTGCGTCACGAAAGCAGGGAGCCAATATCTCTGGCTCCCTCTCCTCCGCGATCTCATGCAGATCCCCTTTTCCAGATCACACCGTCAGAAATGTTAGAGCCACTGACCAGAGGGGCAAACCTTCGGTCGGCGTGGTGGCTGCGTTCGGTTCATGAAACGGTCTTCAACACCTCATTCTGAGTGTCCATTCCGCCCACGACTGCGCCACCGTAAGCACGGTGTTTCCGCTCCATTGCCGATGGCCTTCTCCTCGAATGCGGGGAACTCCTCTGCTACACCAACCCGTCTTTGCCGACGCGGTGGCAGAAGTCTCCGAAGCTCTCGCCGGTCTGGCGGCCGACCTTGTACTTGGCGAAGATCGGGCTGAGCTTGGTCGGCAGTTCTTCCTGCGGGACCATGTCCTCGTAGAGGAATGCCAGCCGCGTCCCCTGAGCGTTTCCGCCCAGATACAGCGTGTACTTGCCGCGGGCTTTGCCGACGAGGCCAATGTCCGGCGTGTACGGCCGGGCACAGCCGTTCGGGCAGCCGGTCATGTGAATCGCGATTCGCTCGGACAGCAGACCATGCTTAGCCATCTCGGCTTCGAGGGCGTCCATCACGTCCGGCATCACACGCTCGGACTCGGTCACAGCCAGTCCGCAGGTCGGGTAGGCCGGGCAGGCGATTGAGTACCGCCGGGCCAGTGTCAGCTCGTCAGCGTTCTTGCAGCCGTGCTCCTTCAGGATGCGATTGATGTCGCCCCGGTCCTTGGGGTCAATGTCGCACAGGATCACTCCCTGCAGAGCGGTCAGCCGCGTGTCCATGCCGTACTTGCTCAGCAGCACTCGGAACATCTTCTTGAGCTGGAGTGGACCTTCGTCCTTCAGGCGGCCATTCTCGATGTTGATGCCGAGGAACAGCTTGCCGTCTCCTTGCTCGTGCCAGCCGATGTGATCATCGACATCGGTCACATCGACCGGGCGCGGATCGGGGAGAGCCGCTCCGTAGTACTCTTCGACCTTGGACTTGAACCAGGGCAGCCCCTGTTCGTGGATCAGATACTTGAGCCGGGCCTGTTTGCGGTCGGACCGGTTGCCGAAATCGCGCTGCACCTTGACCACCGCTTCACCGACCGGCACAGCCTGCTCCGGCGTGATGAAGGCCATCTGCTTGGCGAGAGCCGGGAAGGTCGTCTTCTTGGCCGGGGTCACCCCCATCCCGCCGCCGACGAGCAGGTTGTAGCCGACGATCTGGCCGTTCTCGACGACGGCCAGATACCCCATGTCCTGGGTATAGATGTCGATGCAGTTGTCCTCGGGCAGGGCGATCCCGATCTTGAACTTCCGAGGCAGGTAGCTGGCCCCGTAGATCGGCTCGGACTCCGGCTCCTGAGCGTGAACCATCTCGCTGTTCTCGCCGTCCTTCAGCCAGATCTCGTAGTAGGCGTTTGTCCGTGGCCGGAAATGGTGGGCCAGCGTGTCGGACAGCTGCTGCATCTCGGTGAAGACCGAGTTGTTCTTGTACGGAGCCGGGCAGGCCATCACGTTGCGGCAGACGTCGCCGCACGCAGCCAGCGTCGAGAGCTTGATCTCGTTGATCCCGCGAATCGTCTCTTTGAGGCTCGTCTTCAGCACCCCGTGCAGCTGGAACCCCTGGCGATCGGTGATGCGGAGGGTCCCGTTGGCGAACTTGTCGCAGATATCGAGTTCGGCCAGGAACTGCGCGGCGGTGACCTTCCCGCCGGGCACGCGGGAGCGGACCATGAAGCTGAACGCCTTCTCACTGCCGCGGTGGTCACGGTCGTCTTGCAGATAAGTGCCGTGCGTTTTCAGCAGGTTGGCACTGTCATCAGAGACGAAGGCATTCCCATCGGCGACTTCCTGGGCGATCGAACCGCGCAGAAAGTTGCTGGTGAGCTTGAGTTCTTCGATCTTGCTGGGGTTGCCTTTGTCAGCCATGGAATTGCGTTCAGATCAGAGGGCAGAATGTGTGGTATGAGGGGATTGTACGGGGAATCCGCCCAGGGACTCAATTGCTGGTATCTCTGGAGGCAGTGCGTGCCACACCAGACAGACGGGATTGGCCCCGGTTCGGAGGCGAATGGGATTCCCGATTACGAGACAGTCCGTCGTCGGAAGGCATCAACGTTTCCTGGGAGGCTCGGCGTCGCCCTTAACGGCAGCTTTCTTCGGTCGGCTGGCGCGGGCCATCAGTCCTTCCGCGGAGATCGCCTGGACGACGCGCTGGGCCAGATCGTCCATCTGCATGACGAGGGATTCCACCTTACCGGACAGAAACAAATAGGCGACCAGCGCCGGAATCGCAATCAACAACCCCACCGCCGTCGTAACCAGTGCCAGTGCGATCCCGGATGCCAGCTGGTCCGTTTTTCCCATCGCCCCCGCAAAGGCGATCTGGTTAAACGATTCGAGCATTCCCCAGACAGTCCCCAGCAATCCAATCATCGGCGTGATTGTATGTACGCCATTCAAAACCCGTAGATGGGATCGCAGTTGGGCAACTTGCCGCTCGCCGCCGTCGATCACGGCCTGTTCGACTTCGACGCTGGGTTTGCCCCATTTACGAACAGCGTGAGCAAAGATGTTGGCGATGGGGCTGTCGTTTTCCTGGCAGATTTCCAGAGCTTCGTCCTGTTCCATTTCGCCGTCTTCGATCAGCCGGATAAACCGCTGGACAAAGGGTTTAGGGATCACTCTTCCGCGACGCAGAACGACCATCCGCTCGACGGAGAACCAGACCAGTACGAACGTGGCCACGCCAAACGGGATCGTCCAGTAATGCAGCGAACGCAGCATGTCGAGCATACCCGTGGGCAGGCTGCCTTCGTTGGCACCTGACGTGGGAGGGCTGACCGTGACCGGTGCTTCCGCAGGCAGGGCGGTTGGTTCCTGGGCGGAGAGCCATTCCCCCACTCCCAGAAACAATCCCCAGACCACGATTACGAGCAGCCCCAGCGCGAGGCGGCCCTGTCTGTGCTGGTTGCCGGTTCCATACAATGACAACCCGTTCATCCCAATTGCCCCACAGAGGTCAGGAGTTACCGCAGCGGAGTTTACTCGCGAAATGGGGCCGAGTGTAAGACCGCTTAGGGGGTTGTGGCTGGAAGCTGTTTGCGGACGGTCTCCAGCAGTTTCTGGGCTTCGGCGGTCTCGGGAAGTCCTGGAAACTCCTGAATCAGGGTTTCCAGGGTTTGCCGGGAGTTCTCCCAGTTTTTCAGCACCATGTCGCACTTGGCCGATTGCAGCAAGGCTTTGGACTGGAATTCGGGGTAGGCGTAATTCGCGTAGAGCTTGGTATAGGCGCGGATGGCCTCCTCGTAGTTCTTGTTGTTCTGCGTGATCCAGGTGTCGGCCAACCAGAATTGGGCCTTGGCAGCCAGGGGCGTCTTGCGACTGGCCGGGGAATCGACGACTAATGAGAAGAACTTCCGGGCCTCATCAAAGCGGGCTTCTTTGACGGCGATGCGGCCCAGAATGTCATTCGCCTGATCCGCCAGCTCACCCGTACTGTGCTGCTTCTGGAAGTCCGCCACGGCGGTCTGAACGGCCACATAGTCTTTGAGTTCAAACTGCGACTCGATGATCAGCAGCAGCAGTTGGGGCCGCCATTCGATGACGGGCTGGGCCTCTGCGGCCAGGGCAGGTTGCTTCAGAAGGCCGGACAGGGTCTCCAGGGAGGGTTGATACTGACCACGGTGGTATTGCGATTCCCCGACTCGGAACTGGGCCAGCAGGACATATTCACTCTGCGGAAAATCCGTCAGGAGACTTTGGGCCAGCCGACCGCTCTCGGGCCATGATTCGACGCGGGCTTCGAGGTTCATCCAGCTGGCCAGTGCCTGTTCCTTTTCCTCCGGGGCCACATCCGGGCTGGTCGTCAGCTCTTTGTACAAGGTCCGCGCGGGGTCGATGCGACCTTCCTGGTCGTGACCCTGGGCGATGAACAGTTTGGCTTCCGCAGCGAAATCCGACTGCGGGTAATCTTTCAGCAGTTGGGTGTAGAGTTCTTCCGCTCGCAAAAATTTCTCACTTTCGGCGTGATTCACCGCCCATCGTCGCAGGATTTCATCCCGCGAGGGACGGGTCTGCTGAGCCGGATCTTCCACGGGCAGCTTCAGACTCTGATTATAAGCCATGGCCCACATCGGGTCCGCCGGATCGATTAGCAACAACTTGCGATACAGCTCCGCCGACAGGATGGCACAGCGGACAGCCTGTTCCCCGATCTGCTTCTCCGCATCGGTGGGAGTCTGATTTTCAGCGGGCAGGGCAAACCGGGTGGCCGACTGACTCAGCGTATCAGCAGCGGTTTTGAGCTTCACGGAATCCTTGCCCGCGTCTTTCTCCAGGCAGACCCCCTGATTGAATGCCGCCTGAGCCAGAATCAATGGTGAGGCGACCGGGGACTCCAGCACCTTGGCGTAACAGGTGGCGGCCTCGGCGGGGCGGTCCTGATTGGCAAGTACCATCCCCAAGTCCGACATCCCCGCCAAAAAGTACTCCGACTGCGGTCCACTGGCGATCACGCGGGTCAACAGCTGTTCGGCAATGGGCCAGTTCTTGGCACCGATGGCCTGATCGGCGGCCAGCGCTGCCGATTGTGTGACCAGATTCCGGTCGGTATCGAGCGGGGCCAGTTGGTCGAGAGACTCGATGAGCCGGGTCCAATCGTTTTGCTTTGCCCGCAATTCCACCAGTTTGACCAGGGTGGGGCGGCGATCTGCCCCAGCCGGCAGGTTGGCGACCGCCTGTGTCAATACGGTTTCGGCTTCCGCAGGCTGGTTCAGCTGCAGGAGGGCATCCGCGAGAATGGGCAGCGCTTCCGCAAACTCCCCGCTGCCCGCCTCACTCAGGCGGATGGCATCCGCGATCGGGGTGAGGGCCTTGACGACCTCCTGAGGCTGGTTCAGCCGCATTTCGGCCCGGGCCCACTGAATGCGAGTGGTCATCTGGGTTTTCGGAGACGAGGTCTTGGCCAGAACATTTTTGAGCAGGGTGGCGGCCTGCTGGAAATCGGCCTGGGCGGACTTGGGGGCCTTCAGCAGATTGTCATCTCCGCGACGAAGCAATGCCCGCCCGAGCAGGTGCTCGTTGGGGATCGCGTTTTCGCTGGTGGTAAACAGGTTCGGAAACCGCTCTGCTAGACGGATGGCTTCTCCGAGTTGTCCTTCTCGAAGGGCCGCGTCTGCCGCATAATAGTGGGCCTTGTCGGCCCAATCCGAATTGGGAAACTGCGTGGCCACATCCAGAAACAGCTTGCGGGCCTCCGACCACTTCTCCTGCTGCAGTTCGCAGTCCGCCCAGTGGTAGATCACGCGATCCAGATCTTTGGGCGGCGGAGTTTTGGCGGCCATCTCCGAAAAGACCTGAACTGCCTCGGGCCATTTCTTCTGGCCCTTGCAGCTCATTCCAAGCCAGAAGCGGGAGATCAGTTCCAGCTTGGGATCTTGGATGGCCTTCGTAAAGTGAGCCTCAGCGGCGGCAAAATCCCCGGCCTGATACCGGGCATAGCCCGCATTCTGGGCAGCGCGGGGGACGAGACTGCTGGTGGCAAATCGGGTCAAGATTTCTTCGAAGGATTGAGCCGAGGTGGCAAACTGCAGGGCCTCGTAATCACGGCTCCCCAGTTCGAACAAGGCTTCCGCAGCTCGTGGATGACTCGCGGTGGCGACTTCCCGGTACAGACTGATGGCCTGATTATTGTTCCCCAGCTGGAGTTGAGCTTGGGCCAGGAAGAATTTGGCTTCGACCTGTTCGGATTCTCCCGTGCGGAGCTTCAGGACCGTTTCCAAGGCAGTAACGGCCCCGGTGGCGTCCTTCTGCTGAAGACGTGATTCCCCGAGATATTGCCACCCCCAGGGGACCAGTTCGTGATTGGGGTACTTCGCGACATAGGCCGACAGCTCTTCACTGGCCGCCGGAAAATCATTGAGGAAAAAGCTGCTCTCTCCGACCCGGTAAGCAGCCAGGGGCGCTTCCGGGTGTTGCGGATGCCCCTTCAGGAATTCGCGAAAAACCGCTCGTCCGGCGTCGAAGCGGCGGGCATGGGTCAGGGCCTGCCCCTGATAGAGCTGCGCGAGGGGTGCCTTGGGGTGCTGGGGAGCGACTTTGAGAAAGTCGGCGAACCCCTTCGAGGCAAAGTCCCAACGCTTCTGTTCGTAGAACTTGAGCGCGGCGTTGTAGTCATCGATCGGTTCGGCGGGGCATGTGGTCGTCAGTCCCAGCAGTATGCCGAGCAACCACAATCCCCGGACTCCCGCGTGGAGGGCCCGTGCCGCCATTGATCGTGTTCGGAGGATCTGCATTGAAAACACGGCTGCCATGTCCTGAACCTTCCCGCTGATCGCATTGTGAAGGCCCGATGCCTCGTGAGCCCCGAGACCGGCTGACTCAAAATGCTCTCTGACCGAAGACTCTACCCCTGTGGACTTGAGTCCAGCAAGGGGGCGACACAGAAACCGACAAAACGACCGACTTCACGCACCCGATCAAAGCGATTCGGGAAAGTTTGCCAGCGACCGGCGATCACCGCACCGATCCAGCCTTCAGGTTTACCAAGACCGCAAAGTCTCACTGTTCTCACTGATCGGTCGGGGAGGGCCGTGGCTACAACCGTTCGAATCGATTCTTCCGCTTCAGCCGCTGTGGTGTGACCGATACCTGATGAGCCTGGGTGGGTCAATGGCCCCGGAATGGGCCAAAACATTCGTGAATTATGGCAGTTCCTGCCGATTCAAGAACTGTTTGCACGGGTTTCTGTCGGCACAGCACATTGGGAAGCGGTCATGCAATTCTGGCCTAACACGCGCAGCTGGCTCGGATGTCTCCTCGGAGGCGTGTTACTGAGCGCTGGCGTCGGAGAACTTTCTGCTCAGGTGGTTCCCGGGACGGGCAACCTGCTGAACTTTGATGATCTGGAAGATGCGAATTGGAGCTACACGCCCAACTACCCCAAAAGCAGCAAGGAAGAGGACGAGAATATCCGGTACCCATTGGGATTCTCCAGCAATCGGATGTGGACGGAAAGCCCCAAACGCGGCAGCCCTGACACAATTCGTCGCTGTGAAACACCGGCTGGCGGACTCCCGGGCAGCACGGGGTCGCTGTATTTGCGGTCACGGGATACAGGGATCCCGGGTTCTCCCGGTGGCAAGCAGGCCCAAGATGACTTCATCCTGGCTGCCCGTCCGGTCTCGGTGGCGTATTCGCCCAACTACGTGGTGCGAGTGTACTTGCCCGAGTTCGACGCTTGGGAACAACGCCAGGGCGTGAGTTTTGGCATTCGAACCGGTCTTCAAGGGATGATGACCAAGGACAAGCCAGTGACCGGGGCCAAGCGGTTCTTTCGATCTGGAAAAACGGAAAAAGTGACGGAAATGGAACCGTACTATCCGGGGTTCTTCATCGCGTACTTCCCGAAGAGTGCCGACAATCCCGAACCGTTTGCTCAGGTTCTGTTGCGGTCGGATCACATGGGACGAGAGATCGCTGGTCCGAAGATCACCAAGACCGGCTGGTGGACTTTCGGTATGTCGGTGACCCCCGATTCGCGATGTCACTACTACGCCCGCCATGGCGTGGGGAACATGACAGCCGCTGACCATCTGTACTCGTCGTTGCCCTACAACATTCGCGGTGAGCACTTCAACACCATCTTCTTCAATGTCTGCTCCGCAGATGACGGGCACACCTGGTCGACCCCCTGGATTCTCGATGATCCCAAGGTCTACTACTCGGGTCCGGCGGTCTTTCAGCCTCAGCAGCAAGCGCAACAGACGCCACCCGCCAAGACGGTTCAAACTGCCCCGAACGGAATCCCCGTTCAAGCGGTGTCGCAAAGCAAAGAGGTGCCCCCCGCGACCCCGCCGATGACGGTCCAGGCCGATGCCGCCCCGCTGGTACCGGCCCCCGTCGTGGCCCCCGGGCCGATTCCGGTACTGCCCTTAGTTCCCGCCAAACCAGCGACTCATAAGCCGGAACTGCCCATGGCCCCGGGAGTCCCGGTGACCAATGCGGAGCCGACGGCGAAACCGATTACCGCGCCGCGCCCCGTGACGGTCCCCCCGCTGTCGAATCTGCCAGCGCCGGCTGCACCACTCGTCACACCGATGCCAGGTTCGCCCGCTCAGCTGACACCGACTCTGCAGCCGTTGGCCCCGTTGGTGGCTCCCCCGGTGTTCGAGGAACCGGCCCGTCTCGAACCACCGGTGACGGACGAATCCCTGTTGCCGCCGATAGAAGAGCCCGCCGAAGCTGCCCCCGCACAAACCACAGTCCCTCCCGCTCTTCGGAAGGAGAAGGCGGCTGCAGACCAGCCCGCTTTGGAATCGATGCCCAAGATCAAAGCTCCGGAAACCGCTTTGCGGGAGCCAGCTCCCGGTGAGCCGAAGGCGGAGGTGATTCGTACGGCGCAGGCGGATCCCGCAGTTCCCGCTGCCGTTGAACCACCTTTGGTTGCTCCGGATCTGGTGGATGACAGTACGACCATTGACCCCGAACCCGTCCCAGTGCCTCCGCAGGACTAGAGCAGTTTCAGAGTTTGATGGCTGAGGCGGAGTCATCCCCTCAGAGCACCAGAATTCTTGCGAAATCTGCGACTCGTCCTCATCACTGTGACGATCTACGGGCGGGCGGGGGTTCAGGCTCAGCGAGTGAGGCCATCGTCCTGACTGTAAGCGGAAGCCGTCGATTCATCGGGTGATTTTGCACGATCCAGGATTTTGCACGGTCAGAAATGCAGCAGTCTGGCCAGTAGGGATTCCAGAAAGGCGAGATTTTGATTCCAGCCGGCTTTATCGACAGATTTCACGGACAAGGTCCGTGATTTGCATGGAATCCGCTCTCAACGAGCTGGAACAGGACGTAGATGAATCCTGAGGCGGGATGTATTGCTCGAAAGAGTGGAACCCCCCAGACGGATCTTGACACAATGCAAGTTCACTCCACAGAATGACTTGCAATTGGTGAAAGTGAACATTGTCCCGGTACTGCCGGGTGACTTCCAGGACTCATTAACCAGGACGATCCCTGAGAGGGTTAATCATGAATCCCATTCGCCGACGTGGATTTACGCTGATCGAGTTGCTGGTGGTGATCGCGATCATCGCCATTCTCATCGCCATGCTGTTACCTGCTGTGCAGCAGGCACGCGAGGCGGCTCGCCGATCACAGTGTCAGAACAATCTCAAGCAGCTGGCATTGGCCCTGCACACTTACCACGATTCACACAAGGTGTTCCCACCGGGACAGATCAGCAACTACTTCGATAACACAGGCGGCGTGGGACGGTATGCTCGTCCCGAGGAAGGTCGAACAGCCAACGTCTTTGGGTTGTACCACGGCACGAGTTGGGTGGTTCACATTCTCCCCTACATCGATCAGGCGCCCCTGTACAACTACTGGAAGTTCGATTGGAGCTTGCGTTCCAATGGTGATCTGGGGATTACGACACCGGATCTGGGGATCATCTATCCGCCGAAAACCGAACTACCTGCGCTCTACTGCCCCTCACGTCGGGGTGAAATGCTGGCCACCAGCATTTACCAGAGTACCGACCGGGTTGACCCCTCATGGGTCAAGGGGGGGAACGACTACGCGGCTGTGAGTGGTTCCGGAATCACGTTCTATGATGACCGACGGGCGACTTACTGGCTGTTGCCGCAAGAGCTACAGGCGACAGTGACGGCTCAAGGACTATCTCCCTACACCCAGCACACCTTCAATGTGGGGATGTTCGGAGTCAACAGCGCCACTCGGATGAGTGATGTCTCGGACGGAACCTCGAATGTGGTGTTCATCTCGGAACGCAGACTGTTCCAGACCGCCACCCCCAATATTCGCCAGAGCAGCGATGGATGGGCCTGGGGGGGACCGGCAACCCTTCTGAGCATGCGGAATCCTCCGAATTCCAACCTGCAGACGCAGCACTACGATGAAGCCTTCAGCTCGCATGTCGGTATTGTTCAGGTGGCAGCTGCGGATGGCAGCGTTCATCAGGTGAGCCAGAACATCGATCTCCGGGCCTGGCGGAACTACGGCAACATGGCGCAGGGGTCGCCGGTTCCGCAGTTCTAATCGGATCGATTGGAAGTCAAACCGCCGGGGCGGTTCTGCGAATATCGTGGAACCGTCCCGTTTTCATGTATAGTGAACCTATGCGGCGGCGGTCTGCCGCTGTCCTCCGGTCCTGTCCCTTATACGATCCGGTCACCATGACGATTCGCTTCACCTGTGATGAGTGCGGCTCTGTCCTGAAGATCAAGGACGAACTCGCGGGTACCGATGGCAAGTGCCCCAAGTGCAAGAAGCCATTCGTCGTCCCATCTCCCGAGGCCAGTGAGGCAGAACCGCCCCAAAAGCCCAGCCCGGTCGAGGTAAAACCGGCCACCCCCGCCCGAGCGACAGCCCCCGCGGCCCCCGCTAAGCCAACGAAAAGGCCCGCCGACGATGACGAATTTGATCCGGTGTCGTTCCTGATGGAGAAGCCGAAGAAGCGTCCCGCCGCCTTCAACCCGAGTCCCGTCGATGACGATGACGATCGAACCGGGGAAGGGCTGGCACTGGACGATGCGCCCGCCAGCGAAACTCCCGCCCCGGCCAAACGCTGGGGAGCCCGCAAGGAGACCTCCGCAGCGGATGCCGCCAGTCGCTCGCTGGGGGCCGGAACAGGCAACGCCGCCCGCGACCTGTTGACCAAGTCGATGGAAGAAAGCCGCGTTCGGGCCAGCGAAATGCCCGAAGAAAAGCCCCGCTTCGACTTCGATTTCGCGGGCTTCTTCCGTGAGTTCGGTCTCAAAGGCGGTGGAATTCTCGCCGTGATTCTCCTGGTTGCCTTCGGATTGTACCGGCTGACCACCGGCATGATGGGGGACGGACTCCAGCTGCCCGAGATGGGCTATGTCAGTGGTCAGGTGACCTACCAGGGGAAACCACAAGCCGGGATCATTCTCTACTTCACACCCACCGACGTAGAAATCAAGGGTTCCGAAGAACGATGGCGCGCGTCCACGGGGATGACGGACGAAAACGGGGAATACACGATGTACTACATCGAAGGGGTGGAAGGGGTCAAAACCGGTCGGTGCCAGGTCTCGCTGGAGACTCTCGACGCAAAGATCTTGATTCCCGACAACTACACGATTCGCGGCGGAACAACGGTTGAAGTTTCGAAGGGATCGAATGCCCCGTACAATATCGAGATCAAGTGACCGCCCGGCGGCGGTCTGAATGACCTGTGTGGCGGGGACGCACATGACCGCAACCGTGACCTGTCCGCATTGCGGCAAGTCGATCAAGCTGCGAGACCGGAGCCTTCTTGGCAAGAAGGGGAAATGTCCGGCGTGTTCGAAGTCGTTCCTGCTGCAAGAGCCCAGCTCGGAAGAAGTCGTCTCGCTGGAATTGGCGGAAGATTCCCCAGCGGTCGGCACGGGAGCCCGGTGGGTGCCCGATGCTCCGCCCCCCGCTCCGGTTCCACCTTCGGCCCCGATGGTCGGGGGAGTGGCCTATATCCCTGTGCAAACTCCGCAGGGTGTGGTGCTGGCCCCGGTCATGACCGGGATGCCCCCCTTCCCGGGGGTCGGGACGCCCACCATCATTGCCTCTTCGCCTGCGTCGATGTCCCCCGCATCCCAGGCATCGGCCCCTGAGCCCGAGGCTCCATTCGCAGCGTTCGACTTTCAATCAACGACTTCCTCGTCCAGTTCCCCGACCACCGCGACACGTCGTCCGGTGCCCCGCCGCTCACGAGGAAAACAGTCCGGACTACTGGCTGTCATCGGGGTATTTGCGGTGATCGGTGTTGCACTGTTCTTCATGTGGCCGATGCTGAGCAAACCAGTCGTCACTTCGAAGCCCACCGTGAATCAATCGGTGGCCACCGCATCGGCGGAACCAGTCATTCCCGGTGTCTACTCGCGGGAGCAGTTGTCGACCGACGCCAAGCTGCTGTCGGAATTCCGCCCGACACAGGGTGAGCCGATTCCCATGGAGATGTTGGCCGGGGCCAACAACATTGTGATCCACCTGCGACCCGATCGAATCTGGGGAACGGATCGTTCCGCTCAGGAAATTCGCGAATGCCTGACCACGAACGTCAAAGCCTGGCTGGAAGCCACGATTCAGAAGATCACCCGGCGGCATCCGCAACAGATGGAAGAATTGTGGATCGGGATCAGTGCCGTCTCCAAGGTCGACCCTCCGCAAATCAGTACAGTCTTTCGGCTGAAACAGGCGGAACCGCGATCAACGTTGATTGAAGAGTTCAACGGAGAGATCATCAGTGCCGATGGGGAACCGCTGGTGACCCGCAAGGACAATCTGGCATTTCATATTGGTAAGGACTCTCGCACGATTGCCATCTGTCCCGCCGAACTCGGAAGCGAACTGGTCGAAGCCATTGCCCATCCGGGTGACTCCCTGCCCGATGGAATTACAGATTTACTGCGATCCAGCGATCGCGACCGGACGTTCACTGTCCTGTTCGAAGTCAATGATGTGGGGATCTATGCCGACCAACTGTTCGAACCGGGCGTCAAGACAGCCATGCTCAAGATGATCGACTGGCTGGGGAATGACGCCGAGACGGTTTCGTGGAGTCTGAACGTTGGGCAAATCCTGCATTCGGAACTCCGGGTCCGACCCAAGGGAAGCCGTTCCGGCGGCGGACGGATCAGCACTTCCGCGACCTTGCAGAAGGACTTCTCCGAGCGGTTCCCGCTGTCCATCGAACAGGATCTGATGGGGGCCGTTCGAATGATGCAGCCTCGGCGGTCCGGATTCCGACAGATCATTGGTCGCTTTCCGGCGATGATCGAAGCCTTCCGTCAGGCGACAGTCTTTCAGGCCACCCCCTCGCATCTGGCGATGACCACGGTTCTGCCCGCCAAGGCCGCACCGAATCTGGTGCTGGGCACCGTGCTGACATGGGATGAGTCGACGCGAACCAATTTCAATCCGAGCGTCCCAGCGACCACGATCGCCGCAGCCCCACAACAGAACCTGCCCAAAACGGTCATGGAACGGCTGAAGACTCCCATCGAAGTCGAATTCGCCCTCAAGCCACTGGAAGAAGCTTTCCTCTACATCGGAGAAGAGACCAAGGTGAATTTCGTCGTCGATGGCGACGCCCTGAAGATGTCGGGCTATACCAAGAACATGCCGCAAACCTTCACCTTGGGCAAGGCCCCCGGTTCCAAGGCGGTCCATTCGATCTTCACGGTCCCCATGCAGGAACAGCTGTGTCTGGTCATCGATGACGGCAAGATGGAGGCGCTCATTACGACGCTGGCTGCCGCCCAGGCCAAGGGGCTCAAGGTGGTGCCGGTGGATTCTCTGAAGTAGCGGCCTCAGACGATCTTGAGGGATGCGGTGAGTTGCTGACTGCACATCCACTGCATGCGCGGATGATGGAAGCAGCTTTTCCAGAGATTCCCCTTGGTCGTGGTTGAATGCGATCCGTCGCGATGCAGGTAGCCGAACCACTCCCCATATTCGGGGTCTGCAAAGTGGTGGTGACTCCAGTCATGAACGAGCTGATGCCAGCGGGCAAACTTCTCGTCCCCCGTCAGCTCATAGGCCATCAAGGTGGCAATTATCGCCTCATCATGCGGCCACCAGAACTTCATATCGTGCCAGTATTCCTGGACCGGCTTACCCTGCAAATCTCGAAAGTAATACAGCCCGCCATGCTCGGTGTCCCAGCCACGTTCCCACATCCAGTCGAGCATGTCACAGCCCCTCTGAATCAGTGATGAATCACGGCGATATCGGCCTTCCTGCATGATGAACCAGGCACCTTCGATGGCGTGGCCGGGATTGAGCAGTCGGCCATCCGGGTGATCGACGAGGGAGCCATCCGGAGCCACCGACTCCATGACCGCTCGCCACTCCGGTTTGAGAAACCACCTCGCAATCTCGTCGAGACAGCGGTCGATCCAGGATTCTCCCACGGGATCAGCCCCCAGGTGAGCCCGCAGCTCCTGAGCCGTGACCAGCGTAATCATCCGTGGTCCCATGCCGATCATCGGACGGACATCCGTGAATTTCGGGGGCATCAGGCCGGGAGTGAAGTTCCAGCGAGTGAATTGGTTGAACAGTTCCCGAGCCCGTTCCGCCGAGCGCGACTGGCCCGTTGCTCGATAGTGCGCTGCGTAGGCGATGGCGGCGAACGACTCGCTGTATGCGTATCTTCGTTTCCGGATCGGCTGCCCCTCGCGGGTCACGTGAAAGTACATTCTCCCGTCAGTGTCGAAACCATGACGTTCCAGGAATGCCAGTCCCTGCTCGGCCCATTGCAGCCACTCAGGACGCGGTTCGACAGTGTTGTAGAGCGTCAACAGCATCCAGCTCATTCGGCCCTGCGCCCAGATCGATTTATCGGTGTCGATCAGCGTACCGTCTCCATCGAAGCCATGCAGGAACCCTCCATATTCGGTATCGATGCTACGGGGAAACCAGAACGGGAGCGTGTCCTGCAATAGTCCCTGACGATAGCAGTTTTGCAGGACGGCCCGGCCTTCCGGGGTGGTCAGGAGCGGGACAGCGGGTGACGAGGTCATGGCAGGCAGGCCAAGAAGGGAACGCAGCGTGTTCGACGGGAAAGGCATAATGTATCGGACCAGCAGATTCCAGAGGGTGCGTCACGGTCATTCCACTTTGTCAGGGTAATGCGTCTCAAACGTCGGTGATGCCGACTGGGCGGTCGCTTGACGCATGGCTGCCACTCGGGTCATATGACAGAACTCGTTCCTCCCTGGATAGTGTCATGATGCGTTCAATGGCATGGGTTTGTGTGGCGTTCGTACTTCTGGCTCGCGTGGTCTCGGCGCAGAATGACCTGCCTCCGGGGCTGTCGATCGAGGGCTACCCTGATCGACAAAGCCTGGCTCCCGGTGAGGAGCTGGCCCTCCACACCTCGACGACAGCGGTGGAGTACAGCCTGGAGATTGCCCGCCTCGGGGCGGAGCGAAAGGTCGTCTTTCAGCAGGCCAAAATCCCCGGCGGTGGCTTTCACTCAATTCCGGAGCAGGCCAGCTCGCAAGGCTGCAACTGGCCGGTCAGCTACAAGCTGGCGATCCCCGCCGATTGGGCGACCGGGTATTATCAGGTGACGTTCCGCGTCTCCGATGGAGGCGGCAAGTTCGTGGTCCGCAATCGCCGGACAGCGGAGGCGGACACCTTCTTCGTCGTCCGGCCCGCCGAGCCGGGGAAGAATTCGAAGATTCTGCTCCAGTTGTCCACCAACACGTACAACGCCTATACGAACTGGGGCGGAGGGAGTCTGTATGCCTACCACGGGCGGGACAATTTGCAGGGGCACCGCGTCTCGTTCCAACGACCGCAATCGAGCCAGTTCCCGAACTGGGAGCACCCGCTCGTGCAGTGGTGCGAGAAGCATGGGTTCCCGCTCGACTTCGCGACGAACCTCGATCTGGAACAGCGTCCGGAGCTTCTCAAACACTACAAACTGGTGCTGAGCGTGGGGCATGATGAATACTGGTCCGCCGGGATGCGGGACCAGTTGGAAGCGTACATCGCGGGGGGCGGCAACGTGGCGTTCTTCAGCGGGAACACCTGCTGCTGGCAGGTCCGCACGGAAGAGAATGGGCAGGCGTTGACCTGCTGGAAGCAGTATTTCAACACCGACCCGGTGTTCAAGACGGACGACCGTCGCACCCTCAGCACCTTGTGGAGCAGCCATCTGGTCAAGCGGCCCGAGAACACGCTCACGGGGGTTGGTTTCCTCTGGGGTGGATACCACTTGAGCCATGGGCAGTTCATGGACGGCAAGGGAGCCTTCCTGGTCCACCGGCCCGAACATTGGGTCTTTGCGGGAACGAATATCAAGCGGGATGAGGAGTTCGGTGCCAAACACACGATCGTTGGATATGAGTGCGATGGGTGCGAGCTGACCTGGAAGGATGGGCTGCCGACGCCGACTCACCGCGACGGCACGCCGGAGACGTTTGAAGTCCTGGCGACCTGTCCCGCGAAGTGGGAGGCGGGCGATTGCGAATGGTACGACCAGTGGGAACGGGGCCGGGTGGGGAATGCCTGCCTGGGAGTCTATACGCGGGGCGGCACGGTCTTTACCTGCGGGTCAACCGACTGGGCGCACGGCCTGCGCGGCGGGGATGAGGTAACGGAACGGATCACGAAGAACGTCCTGGAGCAACTCGGGCGGTAATCCGACGGACCGCGGTCGGGCTGCAACAGTGCCAGGATCTCTGGGACATTTCCATGGTGTTGGGTCCGCACGGTTCCTTTCCCCTTTGTTTTCTCCAAGAGTGTGTTGAACTTCATAGCCAGTGTGACCGACCATCGACCTTCGACGATCACCCTCCGGAATGGATAGTGACGGTCTGGCGAAAACCACACCTTAGAAAAGCACCACCGAAAAGCTCGCAGCCGCGAACGCTGCCCCGGCAAATAACAATCCACATGTGGCCATCAGCAACCAGGCGCAGACCTTGAGCTTCCATCGAAAGAAACCATGCACACGTCTGGCTGTATCACGTCCAGATCGTTTCAGCTCACGCAGGAAATGAATCTCGTCCGAGATGCAGTCGGTCGCCAAATACCGATGGGCCAATGCCCCACCGACCGCCAGCGACAGACAGATAATGCTAACCACCAGGAACCAGCGAGCGTCCCGAAGCATTGCCAGATAGAGGGGATGCTCTTTTGACAGCACCACATCCGAAATCAGGAATCCGATACCAGCCATTCCCAGCAGCGCCAACCGCAGTAACTCCGATGAGAACTGCTGGTATCGATCGGACAGCTCAAGGTCGGGTTTGTACTGGGCTTCGTCGACGGGCGTCTCTGCCAGCGAAGGTTGGTCAGTCGAGGTGTTCATCGGAGGTTGTCTCTCGATTGCGGTTTGTCCGTCACTGCCGCATGCACTCTATACGAAAGGTTAAAGATGCACACGATTCACGGAGTTCCGCGGGGTGGGAGTGCCCAGACATCGCCTTGGATGTCTGGGTTGCAGAGCAACAAGAGGGCTTGAGCAATGATCGTGTCCTCTGTCGCCTCTTGTTGTTGCACAACCCAGACGCTCAAAGCAGCGTCTGGGCCACCCCGCCGTTCGATTTGGGGACCGACGCCGCCGGCCCAAAACCCGACGCTTGTCTGTGTCGGGCTGAACCGCTTGTTAGGCGTTTCGATTCACGTTGTGTTTAGCACCATCGAATACTACTCCGCACTTCTTGCACTTGTAGTTGGAGAACACGTTGTTTCCATGCTTGAGCATCATTTTTCCCATGTCATTGATGCGTTCCTCTTCGCTACATTTCGGACAACGAAGATAGATCTCCCCCATCTCTTGGTCGTTGCGTTGGATATCGGCGACGGAGAGTAGTTGTGACGAGAATCCTGACTGGGCTTGTTTCGCTGCCAGCTCGGCAGCTTTGCCATTGCTGGGACGTGTTTTTTGCGCCAAGGCGGCTTGCTCATTGTTATGTGCATGCTGAAGAGCCTTAATTGTGTTTCTCGTCTTTCGCAACGGTGTTGTGCAGACGAGATAGCCACCTAACGCAGTCATTGGAATCCAAATAAATATCAAATATCCGGCATACTGGATCTCAAGGGCGCCTTTATCCAAGTAGGCTACCCCGAAAAGGAAAACTACTATTCCACCGAACAGAAACATGAATAGTCCCGCGATAAACCGGAAAAGAGCAGTCTGAACTTCGGTAGGAACTTGAAAATCATCTTTCGTCACGGAAGGAGTATGCTCATCAGCCAACGGCGTAGACCGAATCGGAGCCAGTCCCGCTTTCGAGTTTTTCTTTGAACCACGTTCTGCGATCAAGCCGTGCGCGTCAGTCAAATCTGCCGTTGGGTCATCGAAAGAATCAAAGCCCTGAAATGATTCCACCCCTCGCTCGACAAGGTTCGCGAAGAAAGTGTCTATGCTCGCATTCGGGATCACGTAGATCTTCTTCGAAAAACTGATGATGTTCGCATCGGCCATCTGAGTGCTGAAGTAGAGACCATGGTTAAGGAACTTCTGGGAGGTGGTATCGTTCGCGGAGTTTACTACGACGTGATACTGGGAAAAGAAATCGCCTGGAGGGAAGGTGATTGCCGGATGCCGAAGCGGCATGAGCGGCTTGCCTTCAAACTGTGGAGAGGCAATGGGGAGTGGCATGACAGCCGAAACGATTCGGAGCGGAACGTCCCCCACTTTGACATTCACCCAACTGTGAATGCGAAGTGACGTGAGAAGCGTCTTGAGTAGTTCTTGGTCTTTGATCCCGAAGGCATCGCACCGTTCCGGAACGAATAGGGTCGTGGCGTCCCATTCTTTTTGTGGAGTACCTGTAAACCTTCGCGAAGAGCGGTTCGCTTTGTCGATGGAAGTGTGGTTGTTGGCTTGGTCTTTTGTGTATCAAAGAGCTGGTCCTGCGTTTGTTTGTTCGACTGGAGACCAGACGCAGGCTTCGCAGCCGGAAGTAAGACGATTTGCCCGCAGCCAGGGCACTTGACCCGCTTGCCAGCCAGTTCATCCTTGGCTCTGATATTCTTGGAGCAACTAGGGCACTGAACACTGATCGACATCGACGCCTTCCTCTGCCGCCTAACGCGGGGTGGCCCCGGTTGCCGCTTTGAGCTACCGGGGCGGCGGAGCCGAAAGAGGTCATTCCTGAAGGAATTTACCTTGGAATTCCTCTTGTGCCAAGGCACACCGGTAGGCTGCAAAGCCAGCCAACCGGTGCCACCCAGCGAAAGACTGTCGTCCGCCTGTTCCGGTGAAAGTCCGTCACACAAAAGACTTCTACTCGCGGGCGACGTTGTAACAGTACAGCACGTCCTGATCGCGGATGTATAGCTTGCCGATGGCGATGATGGGATGAGCCCAGGCTGGGGCTGAGCTGCGGTCCGGTTGTTGGAAGCGGCCATGCACGATCAGCTTTTCTCGGGAGGGTTCGATCAGCAACATTTCCCCATTCTCGGCACGAAGATAGAGGCGTCCATCGGCCATCAAGAGCGCTCCCTTGGGAGCATTGCGGTCTCTCCAGAGAACGTCACCTGTCTGAAAATCCATGCAGGTCAGGAAGCCCCCCTCGTTGCCACCATTGGCTCCGAACAAGGCACCGTCAACGACGATCATGCCGCCGTGATGATTCTGCATGTTCGTCGAGAAGTAGACCTCCTCTGCTTTGATTTCACCGCCGGCTTGCTTGACCAGCTTCACAGCGCCACCGCCGTTCCCGTAGGCAGAAGCCGCGAAAACGAGGCCATCTTGGAAAATCGGCGTTGAGCAGTTGATGCCCATTCTGTTGGCTGCACGATCGTATTGCCACAGCCGCTTGCCGTCCTTCGCCGCAACGCCAATCAGCGAACTGGAGGTCAATTGCACGTATTGCCGTTGTCCTTCAAAGTCGATCGGAATGGCCGACGAGTACGCAGCTCCGGATCGCGCCCCACCAAATCCGCCGAAGCCACCGGGACGACCGCCGCGGCCCCCCGGTGCTCCCCCGCCGAAGTTGAAGAAGCCGGGGCTGGTTTGGCCTCCCACGAAACCCTGCTCGGCCATCCAGACGTGGCCGTCGGAATCCGTAAACGGCGTCGCCTGCCCGGCCTTGATACGGATGGTGTCGGCTTCCTTGGCATCGGGGGCCTGGGGAATGATCTCGATTGCTTTAATCGCCGGGCTATTGGTCTTGGGGGTAAAGCTGATGTCCAGTTTTCCATCCGTGACTTCGACCGACACGGATTCGATGTACGCCTTATTCGGTCCGTCGGCCTTTAGCCAGATGTCGAAATCCTTAAACTCTTGCCCTTCGACATCGAACGAGAAGACTCGCCCACCGGGACCGGTAATCCCAGAGAAGGTTTCTGCAAAGTGCAGCTTTGCCAGGTACTTTCCATTGGGGACTTTGTGCGAGAACGCTGTCATCCCATAATGTTCGGCGAGGAAGAGAGCCGAATCTTTGGTCCCTGTAATCTGCGGTGCCCCGCCGTTGCCTGCTGGGCGATTGGCTGTTCCTCTTGGCGCGGGCTGCTCGGTTCGGTTCTGTCCCCCAGCTGCGTCAGTCGCCGGGCGGCGGGGGCCTTCGGTGGCTGGCTGGCCAGATGCAGCGGGCACCTGGCTCTTCCAAACCGTCTCACCCGTGAGCTTATTGAGCGCGACGATCAATGTCTCGGGGCCACCGGGAGTACAGATGACCAGATCTCCATCAACCAGCGGAGACTCACGATAGCTCCACATGGGCAAGACCCCGCCGAAGTCCTTGGTGAGACTTCTTTCCCAGACGAGTTTGCCGTCTTGAGCATTCAGGGCTGCCACACGACCGCCCACGCCGATGACGTAGAGCCGCTCACCATCAACGGTCGGTGTGCAGGCGGGGCCTTCCTTCGACTGGGGCACGTTCTGCTCAACCGCAGCACCCAGTTTTGTCGCCCAGATTTCTTTTCCATCCGCTTCAGAGCGGGCCCAGACAATCTCTTGGCCGTCGCGGTTGCTCATGCCGAAGAGTTTTCCAGCGACCACAGCGGGCGCGCTGTCGCCACCACCCAACCCATTAACTCGCCACGCCACCGGCGGACCATTCTCGGGCCAAGCCTGGAGCAGGCCCTGTTCCTGCGAAATCGCGTTTCGATTCGGCCCTTGCCAATGCGGCCAATCAGCGGACGATGCCACTGGGCTCCAGAAGCAATGAACAGCTAACAACATGGCCCACGAGAACGTGCGGGAAAATGTGAGGTGTGACATTCTTAGTCTCTGATTCCAGAACCGTGCCAGCCGGTTCGCTGCGGATTCCAACATTCCAGCGCGGTTTGAGTCTATCTGAAACAGACTTCTTTTACCTGTACTGATTCACCAGACTTCTTGCCTAAATCTATTTCAACAGGCTCACAAGTAGCGTTCCCTTGGCAGTATGCTAGCCTGAATCTACTCAAAGAGAAGTGACGGGAGCGGCGGAGATGCATGACCAGAACGGAAGTCGCGAACGTGTTGAGGAGCTTCTCAACGCAGTGTCTGCCGCAGAGGGAATCCACCCGACACTCATCGAAGGTGTGGGAGTCGCTCGACATACCAGTTCTCAGCCCCGCATTTCCGTCGTGTATGAACCCGTCATTGTCTTTGTGGGAAAAGGGAGCAAACGAAGTTATCTGGGTGGACAGGTCTACACCTACGACCCCTCGACCTATTTCGTGTTGACGGTTCCTCTCCCAGCGGAGTGCGAGTGGGAGGCCACGCCAGAGAATCCCGTCCTCGTACTTGGTGTGAAAATCGACACGACGATCCTCGGAGAAGTCGTCATGGCGATGGACGAACCAATGCCGCCGCTCGGACAAACGCCCTGCGCCATGACTGTCAATTCCCTGAGTGATCAACTCAGATGTGCCGTAATTCGGCTTCTGGAGTGCTTGAACTCTCCGCTGGATAGCCGAGTCTTGGGACGCCAGATCGTCCGTGAAATCGTCTATCGAGTTCTCTGCGAAGAGCAAGACGGTGCGATCCGTGCGCTCGCCTACAAGAGCGGTCACTTCGTGCGTATCGCTCGAGTTTTGAAAGAGGTTCACAGCGACCCTACTAACCCGTTGACCATCGGGAGCATGTCGAGACGGGCAGGGATGAGCGTTGCGGCCTTCCACAACCACTTCAAACTGATCACAGGTAGCTCACCGCTGCAGTACGTCAAACGAATCCGACTCGACCGAGCCAAGCGATTGATGATCCACGATGGCTGCAATGCCAGCACGGCTGCCAGGGCCGTCGGGTACGAAAGTGCTTCGCAATTCAGTCGAGAGTACAAGCGCCAATTCGGCGTGACACCGACGGAGAGCGTGGAGCGTCTGCGAGAATTCGGCAAGGGCAATCTTACCCGCCGTTGATAAACCTGCGACGAACGGTATGGACGTGTCAGTCCGCGATCCTGCTTAAACACGCGAAGGCGGACATGTTGAAGCCATTGAAAAGAACGCGGGGGAGTTGCGGGCCAGCTGCTCCCCCGCGTCTTGTTGCCCGTTGGGAGTTGAGATCAACCTATCCGCAGGCGGGCGGGATTTCCAGTGAAACTCGCCCGGCAAGGTTGAGGTTGGATCAGGATGCCTTGGCAGCGGCGTTCAGTGTGAACTGTCCCCGGTCGGCCTTAACGAACCGGGCGGGGTGGCCCGGACGCTGCTTGGAGCGTCTGGGTTGTGAAACAACAAGAGGCTACTGGCAGTACGCTCGCCTTCCCATTCCTCTTGTTCCTGCATCAACCAGACATCTCAAGCGATGTCCGGGTGGCCTGATCCCGTGTTCTGATCCATGTGGTCTGGGAGTGCCCCCCCGAGAGGAACGCCGAATTGCTCCGCTGTTCACGGCGTACGCGTGACCGTTGGGGAGGATCGCTCGTAGAGCCGCAGGTCGAGTTGAAATGGGACGGGGTGAGCCTCGCGGAAGGGCCAGTGCTGCTGCATTGTCCAGTCGACCGGGGGGCATGTCTGATCGTCCGCAAAGACTCCGGTCGCCAGATTGTCCGCCACCACCCACAGACGCCGGGCGGAGGCCAGTGCCGGGTCCTGAAACTTGATCCGTTCGTGAGCGAAGATCACCGCTGACCCCTGATGGTGTTTCAGCGGTTGGCTGTTGTCCCATTGATAGAGATTCATCCGGTGGCCCAGGCCGTGCTGTATCGTCAGGTAAACAAACGGGCTTTGCACCAGCACCAGATCGGCGGGTTGTCCCGCCTGTTGCAGGCAGGCGAGGGCCTGGGTGATTCCCGATTCTCGGGCGAGTTCGGTTCTGCGGGCGTGGTAATGGCCAGCCCAGAAGATCCCCCAGGCCAGAATCAGCGCACCGGGCCTCGATAGCCCCAGCCATCGCACCCCAGTCGCGCCAGGAAGCCCCCACCGACACGCGATCGCCACTACAAAAAACAGATGGGCAAAGCACCAGTAACGAGGCTGCAGAATGTTCCGCCCGGTGAGACTCAGTCCCGTGCTGATGACGATCGGCCCAACGATCAGCGTCAGCAGCAGAGCGATCACATCCCAGGGTCGTGAGCGGTCCCATCGCCTCCACAGAAGGAGACTGCCCATCAGCAGTCCCGTCAGGCAGGCCAGCCCGATGAGACTCTCGGCGGAGAGATCCTGAATGGCGAATCCCGAGACCCAGCCCGCCAGCCCCATGAAAACATCCTGTCGTGCCCAGGGAGCGATCCAATAGTCCTCTTGAACCCGTTCCCGCTGTGCCAGAAACGTGGGCCCCCACCAAACGATTACCTGCCCGCTAAACCAGAGTGCCAACACCCATCGAATGACAAGCGATCGACGCCACGTTGGCTCCTGCCACCACGCCCGAACACTGATCCCCCCGACAGCGATCACGGCCACCAGAGCTGTCAACAACCCATAGTAATGCGTCAGCACCAGCCCGTTGCCACACAAGATCACCAGGCCCCACGCTCCCAGAGACCGAGGGTTCATCAGCAGCTGGACCAGCCCGATTCCCAGCCCCGCAGTCAGTGCGAGCCCCAGCGCATACATGCGGGCTTGCTGCGATTGCTCCAGGGCGATTGGATGCACGGTGTACAGCGCTGCCGCTGTCCAACTGGCCCAGAGACTGTGGATGTGGACTTCCGTTGTCCGCGATCGATCGCGGGAGGATTCGACCGCGATGACCACTTCCCGGGCCAGTCGTCCGACCAGTCCCACCGTGACCAGTCCCAGCAGGACGCTCAACGATCGCAGGGCAGCTGGCGAATCACCCCAGAGTTCACTCCAGCCTTTCAGCAATAGATAGTAGCCCGGTGGATGCACATTCGCGGCGATGGACTGCATCATCAGCCAGCCGGGCAGGCTGACGGTTTTCCATGCGGCGGCTTCGTCGTACCACAAGGTGACTGCGGACAGCTGGTCCAGCCGCAGCAGCAGGGCGACCAGTCCGAGCCCTCCCCACAGCCAGACACCAGGGGGGCGCGGCGATGCATCGGGCCGCGCGTTAGAACTCATGGGAGGTCACCTGCTCCAGCGGTAACCCGGCCAGCAGCTGGCCTTGAGGGCTGAAGAGTGCCGCCAGAACCGGTCCATCGATCCGTTCGTTCAGGAACCGCCCACTGCCATCTGCAAGGAGGGCATTCACTCCGCCGGGATGAAAGCTATTGGCGACAGGGGATTTTCCTTCTGGTTGCAGCAGCCCCTGATTGATTCGATTGACTCCCTGGTTGGTCACACCGTAGTGGACGTGACCAGGGCGGCAATTCTGACTGTTGTCACAGGGATCTTTGTAGTAGACCGCGCAGCGGAGCGGGTCAGGGTCGGCAAAGCTGGCTCGTGGCGAGCGGGGATCGGACCCCGCCCGATAGTTTTCCGTGAGCATGAGCGTCTGGGATTGTCCGTCCATGATGTCCGCCAGGGCGTGGGTTCGCTTGGTGATGGGGGTGTTCCAAGTTTCCATGAAGAACAGTCCCATTCGTTTGAAAAGCTCCCGATCCGTGGGGATCGAGTCTGTCCCCGGCAGATGCGGGTAGACTCCGTCGCCATTCAAGTCGAGGGGATCATTGTCCATGTTCACCGGGACATCCCGGGTTCCGTTCGAATGACGATTGGTGTAGCCGACACCGCCGCAGACGGCATAGCTGATATCCCCCTTTCCCGTCAGGCTGATATCCGAAGGGCACTGGTACAGGGGAATCTGCTCGCGGGAGAGCGCCTCGTTGGTGGGCGATTCGAGTGACTCATCACGATGCCACTGGTTGTAAATCGCGGCCTGTTCGATTTGAGGAAGGATCGCCACCGCCCAGGTGTGCAGCGGATAAGAATTCCAATGAGCATCGTGTCCCCAGTTGCCCGAGGCGGGGAGCCGTCGAAACGTTCCATCGAATGCCGTCAGGCCGATCCCGAGGTTATGCATGTGGGACAGGCATTGATGGCGACGCGCGGTCTCTCGTGTGCGGCCAATTGCGGGTAACAGCAGCGCGACCAGCAGGCTGATAATGACCAGTGCTACCAGCAGCTCAATGATTGTAAACCCCTCACGAGGCCGATGCCGGTGGAGCGATAGCACTGCCCGATGTCGCATCACACGGTCCTCAGCGGGAGTCGGCCCAGAATTCGATTCGCTTTGCGGCAAAGTATCCCAGGATTGCCACCGGCACGGCCAGGTCCACCAGAACGATGCCCAGTTCAAAGCGACTGCAATACCCGATCAGCGGCAAAAGATATTCCTCGCGGGCGGCAGCTCGAGGGAACCGCGTGGCGTTGATTCGCCCCCAATGAATAGTCAGCAGACAGACTGCACTGGCCAGAACACCAGCACATGCCAGACGAAAGACCCTGGGGGACCGCAGCCTGTCGATCCCCGCCCGGATTCTGGAGAGCCAACGGGAAGAGGCATTGGTGCGCAGCTGGCGAGCCTGCTGGTTGGCGAAGGCTGCGTCAACGAGCACTCGAACCTGGTCCCGAGGTGGGGTTCGCGGGGGGGCTGTCGAAAAGGGGGGGGGCGAGTGTTGCCCATCCCGGACTTGGTGGATTCGCTCCTGCCAGCGCGACGGGGACGGTTCCAGAACTGTCTCTGAAGAATCCCGCGGAGCCCGTGTGATTTCAGTGGCTGACGAAGACGGTTCAACGACCTGTTTTTCGGTCAGCGAGTCCCGAGGGGATGTCTCCCGAGACGTGACGGTGATGGTCCGCTCGGAAACGCTGCGCCGCGCGGAGTAGAACAACCCCACGACGGAGCGAGCGGGGCGCCACTCGGATTCCCATTCGGCCCGGACCAGATCGTCTTCGTGCAGTCTGCCGGAACGAGCCCACTCGACCAGCTCGCGAAAGGCGAGCGGTCCGGACGACTCGTTCTTTTGGGAAAACCAAAAACTGGCCATGAGGTACCGCCCGCGTGCGGAACACCAATCCACAAACACAATCAAATCATCCTATCCCCAGTCCGCTGGGGTGTCACCTGAGGAGGTCTGCTTTTCTGTCCACGCCCCCCATGCCCCTGTCACGACATGAACTCGCAGTCTCGGCCTTGGCAGTCGGAGGGGGTTTCCCGATACTCTTCCGACTTCAATCAACTGGGAGCGAACTGATGTCGAGATGGCACTGGTGGACAGGCATGGCCCTGATCATGCTTCTGGGTTGCCCCGAGTGGCAGCCCGCGATCCGGGCGGCTGATCCCTCGCTGGAAAAGCTGATTGCTCAGCCCGCTCCGTTGAGTGTGACTGAGCGGATCGACCAGCAGTTTGCCCGCGTCGTCGATGTGATTGAAGGGGTGATGTTCCGCCGACTCTTTCAGACGGAGCGGTCGTCGATCATCTACAGCCACCAGGCAGACTATGTGCGGGATCGCGGCACAACCGGGCCATTCGTTTTCTATTCCAGTACGGCCCCGGTCACGGACTCTTCGTTGACGGATCAACAGGTACTGCTGTTGTCGGCGCGGGGAGAGCTGGCTCCGGGCCAGACGATCGACGGGCAGTCGCAACCGTTCCGTCATATGCGGGCGGAAGAACGTCTTCTGGAAGTGGTAACCGTTCGCCGGGGCGAGGAATTACCCAATGTCGCTGCGGACACAACCACTCCCCTCAAAGTGATGGATGGAGCCCGATTCGTTCAGACCACGCGGGACGGGAAAACGGTCTATGTTCTGGTGGGCCCCATGCGGGGACTGCTCGATGAGACCCAATGGCTGAGTCAGACCACCGTGGACGAACTGGCCCAGAAGGGACGACTGGCCACGGGAGATGACGGACGGACGCTGCTCATTGAGAAGCAGGGGGGCATCCCCATTGTTGTCTTGTGGCTGGCCGTGGGAGGCGTGGTGGCCACGCTGTATTTCGGATTCTTGAACATTCGTGCTTTCCCACATGCCATTGCGTGTGTGGGTGGCAAATATGACGACCCGCGAGAACCCGGCGAAGTCAACCATTTTCAGGCTCTGTCCAGCGCGCTGTCGGGGACTGTGGGGCTCGGAAACATTGCCGGGGTGACGATCGCCATGACCAGCGGCGGACCGGGGGCGTTCTTCTGGATGATGATGAGCGGTTTCCTCGGGATGTCCCTGAAGTTCGTCGAGTGTTCGCTGGCGGTGAAATATCGACAGATTCACGCCGACGGGTCGGTACTGGGCGGTCCGATGCGTTACCTGTCGCTCGGGCTGGCGAAGCGGAACCTGGGTCCGTTGGGCAAAGTGCTGGCAGTGGCGTTCACGTTTATGTGCATCCTGGGCAGCTTCGGCGGCGGGAACATGATTCAGGTCAACCAGTCCAGTGCAGCCCTGCTGCAGGTTCTGGAGCAGGCGGATCATGACCGGTTGCAGGTCATCCAGAAGGAGATCAAGGAGGCTGCGGATCGGGGCGATGAAGCGGCGGTCGCGGCCAGGATGGGGGAAAAGAAGGGCATTGAGGAAAGCCTGAGCAATCTGGAAGCCAAATTCAAACCGATCTACGGCGTGGTGATGGCTGCGATGGTCGCGGTGGTGATCCTGGGAGGCATCCGCCGAATTGGTAAAGCGGCAGAGATCATGGTCCCGGGGATGTGTGTGATCTACCTGCTGATTTGCGGCTGGGTGGTGCTACGGCATATTACCGAGGTACCAGCCCTCTTCGGGCTGATCTTCTCGGAGGCTTTTTCGCCGCAGGCGATTCATGGTGGCGTCCTGGGTGTCCTTGTCATCGGGGTGCAGCGAGCAGTCTTCAGCAATGAGGCGGGGGCGGGAAGTGCTCCGATTGCGCATAGTGCTGCCAAGACGAATGAGCCGATTCGTGAAGGCCTGGTGGCACTGCTGGAGCCGTTCATTGACACGATTGTGATTTGCTCCGCAACCGCCCTGGCGATGCTCATCTGTGGGGCCTGGAACAATCCTGTGTGGAGCCTGGATCAGGGGTTGCAGGGAGCCGCGTTGACATCGCGTGCATTTCGAGAAGAGGTCTCCTGGTTCCCGTACGTACTGAGCTTTGCGGTGATGCTGTTCGCGTACTCGACAATTATCTCGTGGGCATATTACGGGGAACGGTGCTGGGAAACCCTCTTTGGCCGCCGTTCAACTCCCCTTTACAAGCTACTGTGCGTGCTGGCGGTGTTTGTGGGGGCAGTATCGAATCTGAAGTCGGTGCTGAACTTCTCGGACATGATGATTCTGGGAATGGCCTTTCCCAATGTGCTGGGGTTGTACTTCCTGATGCCTGAGGTGCGGGCCGACCTCAAGAGCTACTGGAAGCGTCTGGGCAGTCCTCCCCCGTCTCCCGATGATTCCGCCGAATCGACCGCTGTCTAGTCACCATTGATAGGCCACTCCGATAATGTCGTTCACCCATCTGTCAGGAACGTGCCGATGAACTCGCTGACGGAACTCAAAGGGGATGCCACAGCGCTTCACCTGGCGTGGTCCGATGGAGTCCGCCATCGCATTGAATGGCGGACGCTGCGGCAACGCTGTCCCTGTGCCACCTGTGCGAATCCTCCGCCATCGCCGTCCCCCGCATCCGGGTTGGGGCTGCTGCCGGTCATCACCATGGCCGAGACGTTGCCGCTCAAGGCCACGCGCATGCGTCCCATGGGGAACTATGCCTATGCCATCCAGTTCAGTGATGGACACAACACCGGAATTTACTCGCTGGAATTCTTGCGACGGCTGGGAGAGGAGGCATCGTCAACGCCATGACCGCCTCGGAATCGCCTCCACGATCGATCGAGTCTCGCTGGCGGGAGATTGTCTCCGGTCGATCGCGCGGTATCGGAGCGACGCTGGTCCGTGGGGGGCTGTCGGTGGTGCGGGTGCCGTACGCCCTGGGGACTCGTCTGCGAAATATTGCCTACGACTGGGGCTGGCTGGTGTCGACTCGGTTACCTCTGCCGGTGATCAGTGTCGGCAATCTGACTGTCGGCGGGACTGGCAAAACACCGACCGTCGCGTGGCTGGTCCAGCTGTTACAGTCTCTAGGGTATCGTCCGGCCATCATCAGCCGGGGGTACGGATCTGCGGATGAACAGGGCAACGACGAGAAGCGGTTGCTGGATCGGCTGTTGCCCGGTGTCCCCCATCGCCAGAGTCCGGACCGCTTGGCAGCGGCTCACGGCCTGCTGACCGAGGGGGTTCCTCCGGACATCCTGGTGCTGGACGACGCTTTTCAACACCGATGTGTTCAGCGGGATATCGATCTGCTACTCATCGACTGTCTGAACCCCTGGGGGTATGGGCATCAGCTGCCGCGGGGATTACTGCGAGAAGCGGTCTCGGGAATGCAGCGGGCGCGGGCCATCCTGCTGACGCGGTCCGATCAGATTGATCCAGAGAGTTTGCAGGCCCTTCGCGAAGTCATTGCCCAATATACCCCGGCATCCACATACATGACTCATTTCGAGCCCGTGGGGCTGGTTGATTCTTGGGGGGGCTTGGCTCCGCTGAACGGCTGGTACGGGCGGGAAGTTGCGGCGTTCTGTGGCATCGGTAACCCGATGGGGTTCCAGCGGACGCTGGTCGCGTGTGGCTATGCCGTGCCCGAAGCCCGGTTCCGCGCTTTCCCGGACCATCACCCATACAGCGCGGCGGACTTGGAGCAGATTGGCGAATGGGCTCGCAGCTATGGGGCCGAGTGTCTGCTGACGACGGCCAAAGACATGGTAAAAATCCCGATTCCGATCATCCGTAATCTGCCGATCCGCGCTGTTGAGATTGCGTTGCGGATGGACCATGAAGCCGATGAGATCGCCTTCACTGAACAGATACGGTCATGGCTGGCGACAACACTGCGGGGATCATGAGCAGTACGACTGACTACCAGTCTTCGCCGACTTTCCCTTGCAGGTGAGCCACGATCCGCTTGACCAGTTCGGGAAGACCCTGCCCCGTGGCGGCGGAAATCCGCATCACCGGCTGACCGATCGACTCTTCCAGCAGCAGGGCTGCGGCCTCCGAATCCGGCAGCTCGGCCTTGGAGATGCAAATGATTTCGGGACGTTGCGTCAGCTCCGAGTCGTACAGCTCCAGTTCCTTACGGATCTGGTGATAGTTGTCGATGGGGTTGGTTTGGTCATCGGGGTCTGGTTCGACCAGATGCACAAACAGCTTGGTTCGCTGTACATGCTTCAGGAATTCATGCCCGAGGCCGACCCCCGCATGGGCACCTTCGATGAGACCGGGAATGTCGGCCATCACGAATTGATGGTCGTAACCGACTTTGACAACCCCCAGGTTGGGGTACTTGGTCGTAAAGGGATAGTTCGCGATCTCGGGGGTCGCCCGTGACATCCGGCTCAGCAGCGTCGACTTCCCGGCATTAGGCTTACCGATGACGCCCACATCGGCGATCAATTTGAGTTCCAAGATGACGGCACGGCTTTCCCCTTCTTCGCCGCGATCAAATTCGCGAGGGGTACGATTCGTGGACGAGGCATAGCTCCGATTACCGCGTCCGCCCTTGCCGCCTTGAGCGATGACGATCTGGTCGCCATCGGCCAGATCTTTCAGGACGTGGCCGTGAACTTTGTCTTTGACCAGTGTGCCAGGCGGGACCAGGATGACAATGTCGTCACCCGATCGTCCAGTACACATGGAGCCTTCGCCGGCTTTGCCGTGATCGGCCCGGAAAAAATGGTGGCCGACAAGGTTGGCCAGGCTGCCGAGGTTATAGTCCGCGCGAATGATGACGCTGCCGCCGGCACCGCCATCGCCGCCATCCGGGCCACCCCGAGGCACATGGGCTTCGCGCCGGAAGCTACAGCAGCCATCTCCACCGTTTCCTGCGAAACAGGCGATTTCCACACAATCCACGAACATGAATGCGACATTCCCTCTAGGCGGCGGCGATCCACCGTGCCGCGAGGCCACAGTGTAACGAATCCCGAGTCCAAGCGGGAAAAAACAAAAATCCGTTTGCGGCATCCGGTCTTCGCGTGGTTTTCCTTAGAAAACCCGTGGTTCAGGGGCGGTTACGGGTGCCTGCTGGGAGGGATTTCGCGGATTCGGATGGAGCGAAAGGCCACCGGGTCGTTATGTCCCAGAAATCCAATATGGCCTCGGGGCCGACGGGCTCCCGGGTGGTCCTTGCCATCCAGCGTCCCCCGGGCCAGAACCTCGTCCAGGCGGCCTTGGGCAATCGGTTCACCGTTCAGACGCACTTCGATCTCGGGCCCGACGCACCGAATCGATTGCTCGTTCCAGACGCCCACCTCGCGCAGAAATCCCCTCCGGGCGGGAATCAGCCCGTAGACCGAACCGTGATACTGATAGGCGGCCAAAGTTTTGTACTTCGCAGCGGTGTTGTCGAGGATCTGAATCTCGAGACCTTCGGTGGCGACGTGTCCCCGCGCGGGGGCCCGCAGGCCGATGCCATTGTTGCCGCCAGGAGGCAGGCGAAATTCGAATCGCAATTCGAAGTCGGCGTACTCCTTTTCCGTCAGCAGATTGCCTCCGGCGTTGGGGCGACATTGAATTGCTCCGTCCACCACCTCGTAGCCATTAACAGCCCCGGTCCAGCCGCTGAGAGTGGCCCCGTCGAACAGCGAGACAAACCCGGCTTCCCGTTCCGCCGGGACAACCTCCTCCGCCTGGAGACCACTGGTCAGAATCAACCAGAGTCCAGTGAACCCCGCCAGAAATCGCGGCATCATCCCCCCCTAATAGAAACAGGATCGGACCTCATTTTTCCGCAGAGAGTTCGCAATCGCAAGCCGGAGAGCTCTCCAGCGGCGAAAAGCGTGTGTATCACAAAAGCAGGCCATTTTGCCTGCCCCTCGATTTCAAGGAAAACGATGTCCGGGAGGTGTGCCACAGAGAGGAATGTCTGCTGGGCCTGAAAACCATTTCTGAAAAGGAATCTAAATCGCTCGCAGGATCGCAGCCACACTCTGGCCCATGCGGGTCCGGTTGACGCTCATAGCGACCGGGTTACGGTCCCGCAGCGGCTCGCGAACCACGTTCAGGCGGCACTGCGGGTCAGGGCGGTTGTGGTGCAGGGTCATCGGAATCTCCCGATGCTTCAGGGCCATCACGCTTCCCGCTAGTTCCACAGCTCCCGAGCCCGCATCAAAGGTGCCGAAGTAGCTCTTCAGGGCGGTCACGGGAATCCGGCTGGCGGCATCTCCTAGGGCGGTGTGGTAGGCCTGGGCCTCGACCACATCTTCCCGGCGGGTACTCTTGCCATGGGCATTGATATGCCCGATATCGTGGGGGTTCAGACGCGACCGAGTCAGGGCGGCCTGCATCGCGTTGACCAGACCCTGACCGTTCGGACGACCGGTATCAGTCCGTCCATCGCAGCCCGCTCCGACGGCCAGCACTTCGCAGTAGATTTCCGCTCCGCGAGCGATCGCGTGTTCGTACCGCTCCAGGACAAAGACACCCGCGCCTTCGCCGACGATCGTCCCATCGCGGTCCACATCGAATGGCCGGCAGGCCAGTTCCGGGTCCGCCTGTCGTGAGAGATCCTCAAACAGGCTGATCCGGGCCAGATCGATGGGGTGAATGCTTGATCCGCAAGCTCCGACCACCATCACATCCGCCTGATCGCGAGCGATGACCCGCATGGCTTCCTGCAGTGCCAGCAGCGCCGACGATTCGGCGCTCGTGATGGTATTGTTCGGTCCTCGGGCATCGTGTTCGATCGCCACGTGGCAGGCGGGCATGTTCGGCAGCTGCCGCAGTAGCCAGAGCGGGGCGATCCGCCCCATGTTGTCTTCACCCCAACGGGTCGCGAGGTCGTGTTCGTCCGCCGCAAAATTGCGGGCGGCGTCGGAAAGCTCGTCCGGATTGAACGGAATATGCCCCGCTCCGAACTCCACTCCCAATCGGTCGGGATCGACCGAACCGATCCCCAGTCCCGAATCTTTCATCGCCAGCGAAGCCGCACAGACTCCCAGCTGGATATCCCGGGACATGACCTTCAGGAACTTCTTCTCGTAGACGTATTTCAGAGGGTTAAAGTCATGAATTTCAGCGGCCAGTTTGGTCGGTAGAGACCCACTGGACAATGAGCGCAAGGGAGCAATGCCAGACACGCCCTGGATCATGTTGTCCCAGAACGCCTCTTTGCCGATCCCGATCGGGGAAATTACCCCCACCCCGGTTATCACCATCCGAGGGATGGTTGACCCAGCCGTCATAGCCTGACCCCACAACGATCCAATTCGCACCTGCCGATTGTCATCGGAAAGCACGAAGCGGCACGGTGAGCGTGTCCCGGACTTCGGCAGAGATCACCGGAAACGAAGTTCCGGTTTCTCTCCCAAATCCCGTTCTCAGGCCGAAACGATTCCGCCCTCCCGGCGCAACCGATCCGACTGAGTCAACGACTCTCCGTGTGGAAACCAACCGCCAGCAAGTGGCGGATGAGGCAAACGCCTCGCTGGGTTCGTGGGACGCAGCAGTTGTCTGACCCCTGCGTAACCTCGAACTTGAGGATTCCCATCGGCTCCACCGATGGCCTGACCCAAGGTTGGAACCCTCAATAGCTACATTACACCCGGCATTGGTCGCCGGGTCAAGGAAAAGATTAACACGAAGTGAACAATAGTTCACAGTTCACGGTAAGATTGACCGATTGCAGAGAGTCTCCGGCAAGATGGTTCAGCCGGGGTTCACCCCCCATTTTAACTCAATGTTGGTCCCATCGAGTCGGTCAGCTGCTGCACAGCTGCGGCAATCGCACCTTGTAATTTGCTGCACCGGGCCCGTTGGATTGAACAATCAGCCAGGGATGGAGCCAGGGATCGCCGCCGCACTAATTCGGTGGTCAGCTCGAACAGCCCATCCTGAATTTCAAAGATTCGGCCATAGATAAATAAATTCTGAGGATTGAACAGATTGATGGCTGCCGCCACCGCGATTGCCAGCGATTCGCAGGTCTGTCGTAATTCGGCGTCGATGGAGAGTTCGCCATTCCGGACTCGATGGATGATGGTCTCAATGTCGATCGCGTTGCCCAGACGCTCAGACACCAGGACCGCCAAAGCGCTATCCGTCGCTACTGTTTCCAGACACCCATAGTTTCCACAGCCGCACAATCGACCGTTCGGATCAATCGTCACGTGCCCCAGTTCACCGGCGAGGCCACTATGGCCTTCCAACAGGCGGCCATCGGTAAAGACACCAATTCCCAGACCTGTCGAAATATCCATCATCACAAAGTTGTTCAGCGATTCCGACGAGTGGTAGATCCTCTCGGCCAGCGATAATGCGTGGGTTTCCTGAACCAGTGTGCATGCGACCCCCAATCGCAGCGTCAGATCCATGGCTGGACTGTGCCCGTCCGTCAGGTGCAAGTTCGGCGAGAACAGGGCCACCCCGGCCTTGCGTCGGATTTGACCCGGCAAACTGATACCCACTCCCAGTGTGGTGACATCCGAACGCATCAGCTGTCGAATTTGCGATTCCATCACATCGAGCAGCGCAATGTAGGTTCGCGGAGTGGGAACGGTCAGCTGCCGCGAGCTATCGATCGTCCCATCGAGGGCCGAGGGAGCCAGCGTGCAACGTTTGGCATCAATCGCCAGTCCGATGACCTGGACCCGCTCCTGGGCCAGACGGACCAGTTTGGCGGGGCGGCCGATTCCGGAAACGTGAGCATCTCCCTCTTCAATCAACCCCGATTCCAGCAGCGAATCCACTGCTTTTGAGATGGTGGGCGCCGACATCCCGGCCCGTCGGGTCAGGTCGGCCCGCGAACTGGGGCCGTGTTCCTGAAGCAGTTCCAGAATGCGCCGGACAGTCATCCGACGTAACAGCTGGGGCTCGATCTTGGCAGACACAGGCGGATCTCACAGAGAGGAAACACCCTTCCCGACGGCACTGGTCACCGCGTGCCGCCCCCTGTGGCCTAGTGGTCGGCCTCATCGGCACTGGGTTCCGGCAACCAGAAACTGGCGATCACACCGATCAGATAGACCATTCCCGCCGTGACAGCTGCCGCATAGGCCAGCGATCCGGGGCGGGTTAAACCCAGATTGGCCATTCCCAGAAACATGGGGGCAATCAACAGTCCGGTTAGCCCGTTGGCCGCCGTTCCCACCATGCGTCCTCCGACGTTGGCCGCAAAACTTTCGCCCGTGCCTCGCAGATGCACCGGGTAAACTCGCGGTAGATAATTGCCCCAGAAACTGAACTGGGCGACGGTCAAGAAACCGGTGACGAAGATCCCCACCTTGACCAGCCCCAGATTATCAGTGCCCAGTGCATCCAGTATCGCCTGCGGCGTCTTACCTGCCGCCGGAAAGAGAAATACCAAGGGCACGATCAGCACTCCGGGAATCTGGAAGCACCTCAGCAGTCGCTGCCGATTGGCAATCCGCACCGCTAGAAAGGCCAACGCAAATCGTCCGAACAGGCCACCCAGTTCCTGCCACAGCTGAACATTCGCGACGGTCGCCTGCTGGTCCTTGCCAAGGGCGACAATCTTACCCTTGAGCTCCTGATAGCCAGGGGTGTCCTTTTCGGCTTTGTCGAGGTCTTTTCGCAGCTTGGGAAGTGGAGCCCAGGCCTTGTTCAGGCCGGGAACAATCTGCGGCATGAACTGAATTGCTCCGAATGCCGCCCCATATCCACAGGCAAACAGCAGAGCCGTCACGATCGAGGTGCGGGCCAGCTTTCCCTGGAAAATATCGCCGAGCGAGGCCCGCTTGAGCGTTCCGGCCTGCCGTTTTTGTTCCCAGATTGGTGACTCAGGAAGGAACGGGCGGATCACGATCAGCGGGATCGCAGGCAGTACTCCGGAAATCAGGGTATACCGCCACGCGGCATGGTCTCCAAAAATCGCGGGCAGTTCGGCACTGTACTTCACACACAAGCCGTAGGCTGCAGTAACCAGCAGGCCCCCAAACGACGAGAACGCCTGCGTGTAACCCAGGACTTTTTCGCGCCGGACCGGGTCTGGAAACAGCTCGGCCAGCCAGGCCACAGCAGCGACAAACTCGACACACACACCGATAAACGTGGTACATCGGAAAAACAACAGCATCGGAGCCGACGTGCTGAACCCGGACGCCAGTGCCGACAAGGCATACAACAGGATGCTCCAGGTCAAAACGCGACGGCGCCCCAGCCGGTCGGTCAGCGTCCCACCCAGCAGGCCAAACGTTCCCCCGCACAGGGCACTGCCCCACATGATGTAGGAGTTCCACTTCAGGATGGCATTAAACCCGGAGTCCGTGTCGGCATCGACCTTCAACAACTCCGCCAGGGCGGGACGTGAGATCAGGGGAAACACCAGCAGTTCGTAAATGTCGAAAGCAAACCCGAGGGCTGCAATCGCACAGATCAACCACTGAACAGACGTCAGACCGCCCGATTTGGGTGTGGATTCACTCATCCCGCCAGCTCCTGCGAGTCATTCCCGGATGCAACGTATGGCCGCGCACGACCGAACCAGAGTGTAGGCCAGCCTCTGTGTGCCTGCAATTCGCAGCGATCAAGCAACTCTGATTGGTCGGTCTGAGAGCGAAATCGATTGGTGTCCCGGAAAGTCCGACAGGAATGTCAGTCCCCCGGTTGTCGTGGTACAGCCATTCCTGTCTGTGCCTGCCGGAAACCATGTCCGATCCCGTTTTAATACCGGGGAACGGTCGGATCGATATCCGCCGACCACTGGTCGATTCCTCCGGCCATGCTGCGGGCGTTTGGAAATCCATTCTGCCGGAGCCAGTTCGCAACGCGCAGGCTCCGCCCGCCGTGATGGCAATGGACGATGACCTCACGGTCGCGGTGCGGCTCCAACTCTGCCAGACGTGCGGCCAGTCCACTCATCGGCCACAACTCGGCCCCCGCTATCTGGCAGGTGGCATACTCGCTCGCCTCGCGGCAATCGATGAATTTGAAGTCTGCTTTGTCAGCCAGCTTTTGCTGAACCGTGGCACAATCGACTTCGATCGGCAGGGGACTCGCCATCGCAGTTTCTCTCAGGTCAGAACCGACCGCTCTCCGAAACAGCGGCCTGAGGCGGACACTATAGTTCATCTCGCGTCACAGCGAGCGTCTGTCAAACGAAGAAATCCGGGAAACGTCTCCTCACCGATGTGCAGCTGCGAGGGCCAGGCCTTGTAGGCAGAGACCGGCATCCCACTCGGCATTCGGCAGATGCGGACGGAGTACGGGAGCCGCCCCGCCGGTCAGCAGGACTAGCGGAGCTTTGTCCGCCGCTGGATCGCTCATCCGGGTGATCAACTCGCGGACGCCGCCGACATGGCCCCAGTAAAGGCCGCTTTCCAGGGCTGCGGTGGTGTTGCGGCCGATGGGCGACGGTTCCCGATCATGCAGCCGATGATGCTGGATCAGTGGGAGTAACGCCGTGTATTGATGCAGCGCTTTGGCCCCCATCTCGAACCCCGGCAAGATGGCCCCGCCGCAAAACACCCCTCGCCCGTCGACGCGGTCGACCGTTGTCGCGGTCCCGCTGTCGACGATGATGGTGGACTGCCCCGGCTGCCGACGGGCATTGGCGGCGATCGCATTGAGCAGTCGGTCGATCCCGACTTTCTCGGGATAGTCGACATCAATCGCCAGCGGAAGTTGCCCCCGCTCCAGTCGCCGAGGACGACGTCCGATCAAGGGCCAGCAATGAATGACCCGTTCGATTTCGGCGGGATTAGATCCGTCGACGATGACGGGTTGATCCGGGTCGTCCGCGATCCAGTTTTCGAGAACGGATCGGGGGATCGCTTGCCCCACGGCGACCACGGAAAATGCTAGCGTGCGGGGAACGGGCCCGGGCGACAGGTTCATTCGTGAGAATTTGGCGCGGGTATTACCGACATCGACAACGATCACATATCCACCTTCGGGCTGCGGTTCAGACGACTGGACGCGGTTGTTGGCAGCGTATCGTCGCGGCGAAAAAAGAGCCAAGCCACCGCATGAAAAGAAAAACTCCAAATTGTTCCCAAGATTCTGAACCGGGCAGCGAATGACTGGGTAACGAACGATGCAATTCGCATCAATGGCCCACACAAGGGGGAATTCGCCATGGTCTTGAAGAAAACAGTTATGACCGGTCTCACCGTGTTGGGCGTGGCCGGAATGGTGTTCGGGACGCAGGCCTGGAGCTATCTCCGAACGGGCGTCAGCAATGTGCAAACCGCGGTGCAGTCGGAAGTTCCGATTGCTTTTGAACTCGACCGGGCGCGGGGGGAAGTGGAACAACTGCTGCCCGAAATCCGCAAGTCGCTGCATGTGGTCGCCGAGGAACAGGTGGAAGTGGAACACCTGAAGTCGGCTCTCAATGTCAAATCATCGGCCCTCGCCGAACAGCAGCAGTCGCTGGTCACGCTGACCACCGACCTGAAATCGGAGCGAACCCACTTCGTCTACGCGGGCAGCAGCTACGACCGGCCCGAACTGGAGAAGGACTTGGCCGAGAGGTTCAATCGCTTCAAGATCGCCGAGGAGTCGCTCAAGAAAGAACGCGAGATGCTCGTCATGAAAGAGCGAGCCCTCAAGGTTCACCAGGATACACTGGAGCAGATGCTGTCCCAGAAGAAGACGCTGGAGATGGAATTGGATCGGTTGCAGGCCCGCCTGCGGACGGTCGAGAGCCGCAAGCAGATTTCGAGCCTGTCGATCGATGACTCGAAGCTGGCCCAGGTCAAGGCGATGATCGGCACGATCGATAAGAAGCTCGATGTCGAAGACGCCGTGCTGAATGCCGAGGGGAACTTTGCCGATCTGATCCCGATCACCAAGCCCGAGATCAACCCGGTCGACATTGTGGCCCAGGTGGAGTCGCATCTGAACCCCAACCCGATCACTCCCCCCGCCCCTCCGGAGGTCGAACTGGTGAGTGCGACGAATGAACCCGAGGCCAGCAAGTAAACCCATTCGGATGCCAAAAGGGCGGGTCGCGAGACCGGCCCTTGTTGGCGTTTGATACCAGGGCGATCAGCAGTCAGCATGCGGCGATCAGCCGGTCCTCTCTGGCTCTAACTCTCGTCTCTTCTCTTTCGTCTTTCTTTCCATGAGCGATCTGATCTACGTCGGCTTCAACTCCCGCATCGCCGACCGATTTTCTGACCGCTCACCTTAGAGCCTGTTATTGACTTATTTCGTGGATGCTGCTGATGTTACGGGATGAGCACGACACGGAGGTCGTATCCCAGCGACGTGACGGATGGAGAATGG
>QWPB01000050.1 GCA_003671275.1 Planctomycetota bacterium
CCTCAGGCACCTCGACCGCCGCGGGCGGCGTGGTCACCGCTGGCGCGGGCGTGACAGGGGCCGGGCTACACCCGCACAAGGCCAGCAGCGCCCCACAAATCAACCTGCGAGAATTCCGCATCATGACATCCTTCCGTGTAACCGCCGCCGATCGCGTTACTCGATCGCATTGGCACTCGCGCCACCCTGGAGTTTCTCCAACCGATCGCGGGTGTCCTTGTATTCGTAGTCCACCACCAGCACATCACCGTAGTGCGTCTCCGCCCCGGCACGATCACCCAGTTCCTCCAGAACCCGTCCCAACCAGTAATGCCCTTCTTTATAGGCCTCTGGATCCACATTGAACTCGAGTTCCGGAACCGCCCGTTCCAGCTGTCCCCGCGCCAATGGCAGCTTCTTGTCGTAGATAAAGCAACGACCGAGGGCGAGCAGGGCCTTCCCCTTGAGTCGAGGATCCTGCCCAGCCCGCTGCAGGAGGGGGATCGCCTGAACCCATTTCTGAACCCGCATAAACCGAATGGCCAGCTCGTACTTCCGGGACATGTCCTGGGGATAACGTTCGACGCGGGCACTGAGGATCTCAATTTCGCGTTTCAACAGTTCCTGAGCCAGGGCGGCCAGATTTTCGCGAATCTTGGGATCGTTGGTTCGGCTGGCCTTTTCTTTCCCCAGGTCGATATTGAACTTCATGCGGTCCAGTTCAACGTCTTCGAGCAGTTCCCGCACATCCGCTGAGTTGCCCGACACCTGCAGTGCGGTGCTCAGTGTTTCGTAGGCATCTTCCAACTTCTTGTTTTTGCGGAAATAGGACGCCAGCTTGGTGTAGTTGGCGACATTCTCGGGTTCCTTGCGGATCGCCTGCCGCAGGTCGTTTTCCATCGACTCACCCGGAGCCAGCCCCTTGGACTGGGTCATCCCGCCTGTCTGGTAGTCATCGTAGGCAGTGCGTTTCTTGTCCTTGTCCGTATCCGTGGCGACATCTCGCGTCGACTCCGCAGCATCGTATCCGCCCTTGTGTGTTGTCTTCAGGGCATGCATTGATGCGATTTGCGAGCGGGCATCGCCATCCAGCGGGTCAAGTTTGTACACCTGCTCCCACACTTTGGCGGCTTCGTCGAATTCCGCCTTGTCCTTCAGCACTTCGGCCAGATGGCGGTGAAAATCCTTGTTCGTCTTGTCGGACATGCAGGCCAGACGGTACGCCTCCTTGGCGACATCCAGACTCTTCAAGTGGACGTGTGCTTCCCCCAGATCGGCCAGCAAATGGGCGTCCCAGGGATTGATCAGCAGTCCTTCTTCCGTCACCCGATCGACCTCAGCCCAGTCCGCTTTTTTCTTGGCCGTCGAAACGCGGCTGCGAATCCCCATCAATTTGGCCTTGCCGAACATCCCGGCACCAGTGCCGTTATCGTTGTACTTCTTGCGTGTCGTCTGGCGGAGCAATTGGCGATAGACCACATTGTCGGTAACCAGCTTGCAACAAGTCGTGAACATCTCGATGGCGAGATCCCAGTTCTTCTTCTCGATGGCCTCGACACCTCGACGGTAATTATCGGCCGCCCACTTGTTGCGGCTGGGATCACCGGCACTCGGCTTTTTGTCGTCGCTCACAGCATGGTCCTTATCAAAGCCCAGCCCAGCGGCACTCGCCCTGGATTCAATCGCTCCTCGGCCCCAAGTCTTCATGGATTGGAAACCCGACGGACAGTGAGCGACTCCGCGAGTGGCCCCGCAGATCCGCAAGAATATCAGAATCCGCCCGCGGAAGGCAAAACTGGCTCGACCGGGGGGGCTCCGGGGGCATGCGATCGACAGGGTTGTCATACCGCCTTCCGTGATGCACTGAACGACATCCGGAGGGTCGCGTGACTGAGCGGGATGTCGATTTCGAGAGCGGCGGGCTGGATCGGTGGCCTTCTGTGGGACGGGTGGTAACATTCTCGCGTACGACCACCGGGAAAACGGAGCGGATTCGGTCCGATTTCCGTGAACCAGGGGAACCGAAAACCCGTTCCCCCCACGTCTGGCCCGGCAAGGCCCGTTGTCCCCCCCAGCCCTACTCTTGGATCACCCATGTTCACTGTCCCCCTGATTGCTGAGGAAGCTGTTCGAGGGACTTCGCTGGGGTTTATGGATCAGACGTTCGCGCTGGGCGATCTGGCCACGATCGGGCTGCTGGTCCTGCTGGAGGGTGTGTTGTCGATCGACAACGCGCTGGTGCTGGGGCTTTTGGCCAAACGGGTGCCCAAGCCTCTGCAAAAGCGGGCATTGACTTATGGTCTGATCGGGGCCTTTCTGTTCCGTTTTATTGCCATTCTGATGGCCAGCCTGCTCCTGAAATGGATGATCGTCAAGCTGATCGGCGGGGGTTATCTGATTTACATTGCGGTCAAGCATCTGTTCTTCGAATCAACGGAGGAAATTGAAGAGACCGTGACGACCGATGCTGAGGGTGAGCTCGAGTTGCGGCGAGCCGATACCGGTGAACGACTGACCCCCGAGCAGGAAATGGTCGAGATCCAGGAGCGCGTGCCCGTTCCGCTGCCGGAGACCAACGTCAAAGCGGGCTGGGACTTCTGGAAGGCGGTGGTGGTGATCGAACTGACGGACATCGCATTTGCCGTCGATTCGATCCTGGCGGCACTGGCCCTCGTGGGCAGCACGCCTCGCGGAATGACCTATAACCCCAAGTTGTGGGTGGTGGTCCTCGGTGGAATCATCGGGCTCATGCTGATGCGTGTCGCCGCCGCGATGTTCATCAAGCTGCTCGAAAAGTTCCCCCGGTTCGAAACAGCAGCCTACTTACTGGTCACCGTGATCGGCTTCAAACTGCTGGTCGACTGGTGGTGTAACGACCCGAATTGGTTCCCCACGGCATGGGGCCAAGGCTATCTTTCGCAGCTAAAGGGGTGGGGAATTGATGTGGGAGCCCATCCCCACGTCATCGATTTCCACCACATGAACCGACCTGAGTTTTGGATTTTCTGGGGGTCGATGCTCGTCTGTCTGGGCGTCGGTTTCCTGCCCAAAAAGTCAGGCGGCAAGTAATCGCTGGTCCGACCGCTGTTCACTGCCCTACGCCGCGAGCGGCTGGGGCGGGGCGACCGGCACGACGACATCCGAGGGCTGTCCCGCGACCATTTCGAGTTGCAGCAGCAGACCGCGAATCACGTTCTCGGCGTCCATTTTTTCCTGCCGCCAGCGATCGCGTGTGGCGGTCCATCGGGCCTCGACTTCGCGGGCGGTGTTCCGTTCTGACGTCAGGGCCTCTTCCATTGTCCGCAACTGAGCTTCTCGCTGGTTGATCCAGTGAGTGACCTGTTCGCGTTCGCTCCGGAATTCGTCACGTAGTTTATTCAGTGACTGCCGCGACAACTCCACCTCGTCCCGCTGCTGCACCAGCGATTCACGGATGTGTCGCCACTGGTCAAGCAGTTTCTCGCGTGTTGCCTGTAACAGCGTTTCCGTTTCAGGCTGGCCAATGGTCTTCTCGATAACGGCCCGCGCTTCGTCGACGGCCACGGTTTGCTCCAGCAACAGCTGATTCGCCCGATCGATTTCCGTGCGCAGCCGATCAAGCGATTCAGCCCGGGCATCCAGAGATTCTTGCCTCCGGTGAAGGTCAGCATCCCGTTCGGCGAAGGCCGCCTGCAATTCGGACTGATCGTGGCGAAGCTGCGTCCACTGCTCGTCAAACTGAATCTGCGAGGCGGCCTGCTCCCGCTCAAAAGACGACTGCGCCTGTGCCAGGAGATTGTGTTCCGTTTCCAGTGACTGCTCACGCAGTGCGACCAGGTCACGATACCGTCGCACGTGAGCCAGCCGCAGCCGGATTGATTCTTCGACCTGCTCCATCCAGACTTTCTGTCGTTGCCGTTCCCGTTCGAGATCTCGACGCTGCTCGGCCAGGTCGCGGCGGACACGGTCCAGATGGTCTTCGTGGAAACGGGCCCGCTTATCAACATCGATCTCACGACGGGCGACTTCCGCTTCGCGTTGTTCGAGCTGGCCAAGACGCTCTGTACGGAGGGACTCCAGTTCGCGTCGCTGGTTTTCGAGAGCCAGGGTCTGTTCCGATTCAAAAGCCGCTCTCTGGCGCTCAAATTCTCGCGAATCGATCTCCAGTCGACGCTGGTTTTCGGTCAATTCCTGCCGTTCGACTTCAATCTCGTGGGCCAGCTCACTCTTCAGGGCCGCGCGGGCCGCCGCGATGGACTCCCACTCGGCGGACAGTGACTTCTCCCGCGACTCGACTTGGGCGGCAAAGGCTTCAAAACCGGACTCACGCTCGGCCAGTTGGATTTCCCGGGCCCGCAATTCCTGCTCGCGGCGTTCGGCTTCTTCCGTGAATTGCTGGCTCCACAAACGCAGTGAACGCCGCTCCTGGTCCATCGAGGACAGCTGGCTATTCAGGTTTTGTTCACGCCGATCGAGTTCCGCCAGCTGGGTCCGCAGGTGTTCGAGAATACGGCCCGCATGTTGCAGGGCCTGCTCATCGCGGCGTGATCCCAAGTCAAACCCGAACCGCTGGCGCAGGTCGAGGGCGGCAGGATCACTTGATCGGGGCAGGTCCACACCGTCGTTCATCGGAGTCCTTTCCGAAGGGTGGTCGACCCGTCCATGGTGCCGACCCCAGCGGGCATTCGAGACCCGCAGACCTCCTATAGCGGAAAATCGCCCGTTCTGGCAAGATCGACTTACCGGCCCAAATCTTCTCCAAACTGGGGCTGACCTCGTCGCAAATCCCAACTAGGATGGCAATAGAGTGTGTGATCCCGGCAGCCACTTCGGACTCCCATGGTTGGGAGACATGGGCAGGAGACACGGACGTGGTCCAACCCAGTTCCCCTTCGCGTAACACCACCTTACCCCGCGAGACCCACCCGTTCCTGGTCTACCGGGAAGCCAGCTGGATTTATCAATCGGTCATGCGGCTCAAAGCCCGCCAACCCCGGATGACCTCACCGCTGATTACCCTGATCGGCCCGCAAGGATGCGGTAAATCGCACATCGCCCGTCAGCTGCAACGCGAAGTCCAGGAAGAACGGACCGCCACCCAGATTGTGCGAACCTCTGCCGCTCAGTTTACAGGTGAGTTGCAACGGGCGTCGCGCTTGTCGCGGCTGCGGGATTTCCAGCAGCAGCACCGGGAACGCGTGGATCTATTGATCTTTGAAGACCTGCACGAACAGGGGACCCGCCCGGAAACAACGCAACAGCTCGTTGCCATGCTGGATGATGTCCTGGCGGCGGGGGGCCGTGTTCTACTGACGACACGGACGACACCCGGCGAAATCCGAGGGCTCAGCCGCCGGCTGGTGAATCGTTGCCAGGGAGGGGTGCTGCTCGAGATGGTCCCGCCCGGCGAATCCTCTAAACGGAAACTCATTAACCATTTCGCCGAGGCCCAAAACCTCGTGATCTCGGAGGAAGTTGTTCAGCTGCTGGCCCGGAAAGGGCCCAGCGTGCCGGGCGATCTGCTGGCCCTGATCATCAAGATCCGCCAGGCCCGAACCCCCGGCCCGATCTCTCCCGAGAGCGTCGAACGTTGGCTGGCGAGTGATGGACATCCTGTGACGCTGGGCGAAGTCGCCCGCAAAGTGGCGCGCCACTATCGCGTAAAACTGGCCGATCTGCGGTCCGCCAATCGTCAGGCCTCGCTGGTCGCGGCCCGGCATGTGGCGATGTTTTTAGCACGCGAGCTGGCCCAGACGCAGTTTGCCGAGATCGGCAAGTACTTCGGCGGTCGTAACCACGCCAGCGTGATCTACGCCTGTCAGCGAGTCGAAGAGCTGCGGACCAACGATCCGGCTCTCCATCTGGATGTCGAGCAGCTCTCGACGGAGATTAGCGTCGGTCGATAAACGCCGGTTCCCCTCGGAGAGGCCTGCGGACGTTGCTGTATATTCACCGTCACCTTGACCGGAAGTGCTGTCTGGTCAGCCCACGCCCCTGCGTGAGTGGTCATGCCGAACGGTCAGGCGAAACTGACTGTGCGGTGACGCGGTACAATACGGACTGCCGGGATCAACCACGAGCCGCTCTGTGCCGAGCAAGTTTCCGTTCCCAGAACCTGATACAACATGACCCCCACGGCTCATTCTCGAAGGTACTGGCCCATGGATCGTGAATCGGTCTACTCCGCGAGTCTGAACTTCTTTCTGGCTCCCGTTCAGCGATTCCTGGAAGACCCCACCGTGACCGAAATCATGGTCAATGGGTCGCAGCAGATTTACGTCGAACGGTCTGGACAGCTGCGTGCGACGAACGCCTCGTTCGAGAGCGAAGAAACGCTGAAATCGGCCGTCCGAAACATTGCCCAATTCGTGGATCGCGAGATCGACGAAGAACATCCGATTCTGGATGCCCGGTTGCCCGACGGGTCACGAGTCCATGCGGTTTGGCCGCCCTGTGCCCGGCAAGGAGTCTACCTGACCATCCGCAAGTTCCGGCGGGACGCCTATGCCATTCAGGACTTTATTCGCCTGGGTAGCATTACACCTGGTGCCGCCGAGTTTCTGGCCCACGCCGTCCGGGTCCGCCGCAATATCCTGATCTCGGGCGGGACGGGCACTGGAAAAACCTCTTTCCTGAATGCCCTGTCGGGAGCGATCCCTGAGAACGAGCGGATCGTGGTGATCGAAGACAACACCGAACTGCAACTAGCGCAGCCGCACACCTTGACCCTGGAAGCTCGCCCCGCCCAATCGGACGGTACAGTGGCCATCGAGATTCGCGAGCTGTTTCGGGCGTCATTGCGGATGCGTCCTGATCGAATCATTGTTGGGGAAGTTCGCGGCGGAGAGGCACTCGACCTCGTGCAGTCGATGCTCAGTGGTCACGCCGGAAGCCTGTCCACGGTCCACGCCAACAGTCCTCGCGATGCGCTGTTGCGACTGGAAACGCTGTCCCTGATGTCGGAGCTGGATTTGCCAGTGCATGTGGCCCGCGTGCAGATTGCCTCCGCGATTTCGCTGGTCGTGCAACTGGAGCGAACCGAGACCGGAGCCCGGCGGATCTCCCGGATCGGGGAGCAGCGGGATCTGGACTCGGAGGGCCGGTACCAGATGACCGACCTGTATCACACGGTCTGGCAACGAAGCCCCAGTGGCTCATTGCAGCCACTGCTGATGCCCACTGGAGAGCGTCCGCGTTACTTCGACGAGCTGCCGGAATCCCCGCTGCTGAAGTAGCTCAGTCGAACTCTTCCTCGTCTTCAAAGCCACTCTGCTTCGCGTACCATTGGTCCATCGTCATGACGACATCGCGGCTCTTGGCCCCGTTGTAGTCGCCAACGATGCCGTCCTCGGCCATCCAGTCAACCATGCGGGCGGCCCGACCATAACCGATCCCCAGCGCCCGCTGCAGCAGGGATACGCTGCCGCGGCCTTCCTGGATGACAACCTCGACCGCGCGGCTGTACATGTCATCGCGCTGGCGCGGGCTGTCATCACCGCCGCTATCCTTCTGGTCTTTACGGAGTGCCGCAGCCGTCGCTTCAGCGATCTCGGCGGAATATTGCGTTGGCTGGTCGCGGAAGAAGTCGATAACCGCATTCACCTCTTCGTCACTGATGTAGGTTCCCTGCGCCCGGCGCAGGTTGCTCGTCCCCGGAGCGAGAAACAGCATGTCCCCGTAGCCCAGGAGCTTCTCGGCTCCGTTCTCATCGAGGACCACGCGGCTGTCGTTTTTGCTGGCCACCTGGAAGGCGATACGTGCGGGCAGGTTCGACTTGATCAGCCCGGTGATCACATCGACCGTCGGCTTCTGCGTCGCGAGGACCAGGTGAATCCCGACTGCGCGGGACTTCTGGGCCAGGCGGATGATGTGCGCCTCCACGTCTTTGCCGCTGGTCATGATCATGTCGGCCATTTCGTCGGCGATAATCACGATGTACGGCATCTTGTCGGGGACTTGCTCGGCCTCGTAACTATCCGGGTCGATCTCCAAGCGGTCGAGGATCTCATCCCGGTCGAGCTTGTTGTAGATGTCGAGATGCCGGACCCCGACACGGGCCAGCAGGTCGTACCGCTCCTCCATCTTGTCCACGGCCCAGGCCAGCACCGCTTCGGCCTTTTTCATGTCGGTGATGACCGGGTGCATCAGGTGCGGCAACTTAGTGAACGGGCTGAGTTCGACCATCTTGGGATCAATCATCAGCATCCGGACCTCATCCGGGGTGCGCGTCATCAGCATCGACACGATCAGCGTGTTCAGACACACGCTCTTTCCGGTTCCGGTACGCCCGGCGATTAGCAGATGGGGCATCTTGGCCATGTCGACGACCAGTGACTGCCCGCTGACATCCTTCCCCAGGAACATCGGAATCCGCAGCTTATCGAGTTCCGGGCCAGCGGCTTCAATCAGCTCCTTCATCCGGACCATGACGCGGATGTCGTTGGGGACTTCGACCCCGACGGTGTTTTTGCCGGGGATCGGCGAGACGACGCGCACGGCGGGCACGCGCAGGGCAATGGCCAAGTCGTCCTGCAGGCTGATGACCTTGGCCACCTTCAGGCCGGGCTCCAGGTCAATCTCGAAGAGTGTGACGACGGGCCCGGTATCGATTTCGGTGACTTTCACCTTGAGGCCGAACTGCTCGAAGGTTTTCTCCAGCAGGGCCGCATTCTGTTGGGCCTTGGCCGCCAGCTTCTCAAACGGAAACTCTTGTCCATTCTCCAGCAGTGATGCATCGGGTAACCGATGGACGGGACGTGGCTGGTCGATGGTCGCGACGGCCGCTTTGACGGGTTTGGTGCGACCTCCCAGCGGCAAATTCACCTTGAAAGAACTCGGCGTCGCCGGTACGGAACTGGCGACGGGCCGTTCGATGGAGCGCGGCGGCAGAGACACATCCGGGGGGGCGTGAACGGGAATCGGTCGCGCTACGGGCGGCGCGGCATCCATCCAAGTTTCGTCCTCCACTTCGTTTTTGAATTCGCTCTCCAGAGGAAGTGGTTCGCATTCGGGAGGGCGTTTCATCCAGGGACGCAGCGGCCACATCAACAGTCGCAGTGGGAGCAGCAGCCCCGATAGCAACCCTCGGGAAACCCCCTGATCTGCCAGCAGCAGAACTCCGGTCCCGGCCAGTGTGGCAGCAATGATTAATCCACCCGTCATCGTCAGATGGCGTTCGATGAGCGCCACCGACCACGCCCCCACCCAGCCACCGCTGCCAATCACCGGACCATGCCCCCAGGCGGGTATCAGCAGTTGCAGGGTTAAAGCACAGGCCGTGACCAGTAGAGCGCCGCCCACCATCCGCATCCCCGGATCAGGCGTCTCCGCCCGACTGAATAACCGCCAGTCAAAGATCAGCAAAACCGCAATCAGGGCCCAGGCCGCCTCGCCCAACCCGGCATACAGACTGTTGGCCGCCAGCGCTCCCGGTTGACCGCCCCAGTTGGCGACAATATCGCGCGCAGGGTAGACCATCGACGCCGGCGGGTCGGCCGGGTCGTAGCTGATCAGGCTCAGCGCCAGAAAGACCACAAGGGCCAGGCAGCCGAGAGCCAGCAGATCGTTCCTGAGTCGCTGAAAATCGAGCATGACGAAAGCTGCGAAATTCCAATTTCGCCTTCAGATCCCCTACGGTGGATGGGCGCAGCCCGATCCTGACCCAGATTGTGGGTCCCCTTCTTTCATCTGATGTCCGACGGTCTGGTCTCCTGCCGGGTCGGATCGGCCCGCTGGCTTTCACCAACCTGGGAAAGATCGATTCTTTTGTAGTGGTTGTAACGGTTCAAGCTGGCGGGCAAGTGTTCGGTTTTGAATGAAGACTGAAGATCGCGAAGAATGTTCCGACACGTTGTCAAAATGCCACACATACTCTGAATACATGGATTCGTCCGTCGGAAATGCTTGGTGATGAGTCATCACCATTCATCGTCGGACACTCTGTCCATGGACATTCGATTTGCAAAGTCGATCCCTATGTTCCACACCCTCGCGCACGGTCTGTCTGCATCTCGACGTCGTCGCCGAACGCGGCCCATGGCCGTCGTTTCAGGTCCGGCAGCCGTAAACACGCTGGAAGATCGGAAGATGCTGTCAGCCGATGTCGTTATGCAATGGAACGAGGTCATGCTCGATGCCATTCGCGACGTGAAGCCCGCCCCGCCCGTGGCATCGCGGGCAATGGCAATCGTCAGTACCGCTGTGTTCGACGCGGTGAATTCCATCGAGGGGAAATACAACCAGTACTTGACCAAGGCCAGCACCCCATTATCGACATCGAAGGTCGCTGCGGTGGCCGAAGCCGCCTATCAGACGTTGTCGGCTTTATTCCCAGCCTACCAGGCCACGCTGGATCTCCAATTGTCCACGACGCTGGCCACTGTTCCTGATGGAGCGGACAAGACCGCTGGGATTGCCCTTGGAGATAAAGTCGCGACAGCCATTCTGAGCCTGCGAAGCAATGACGGCAGCGCCACGAATGTCACGTACACCCCGGGAACTGATCCGGGGGAATGGCGTCCCACGCCGAATGGATTTGGTGCGGCAGTCTTGCCGCAGTGGCCCAACGTCAAGCCGTTCACGATGACCAGTGCCTCCCAGTTCCGCCCGGTGGCTCCTCCAAGCCTGACCTCCGAGGAGTATGCAACGGACTACAATCAGGTGATGGACCTGGGTTCAGCCACCAGTCTGACACGGACTGCCGACCAGACCGATATTGCCAATTTCTGGGCCGGTGGGCCGGGCACGGCGACGCCTCCAGGACAGTGGAACATGATCGCCCGGGCGGTCTCGGAGTCTCAGTGCCTGACGCTGGAACAGAATGCCCGCATGTTCGCCATGTTGAATCTGGCACTGGCGGATGCGGCGATCAGCGCCTGGGAAGCGAAGTACCAGTACAACTTCTGGCGTCCGATCACCGCCATTCGCGAAGGCAGCCTGGATGGTAATGCCGCGACAACAGAAGACGCCCTCTGGAGCCCGTTGCTGAACACTCCCGCCTTTCCAGGATATGTGTCAGGACACAGCACGTTCAGCGGCGCTGGAGCTGCCGTGCTGGCAGCGTTCTTTGGAACGAACGATGTGCCGTTCGTTCTGGAATCCGAAGTGCTGGGTGTGGCCGATCGGGGGTACACCGGATTTCTGCAAGCTGCGGAAGAAGCCGGGATCAGCCGGATCTACGGCGGAATCCATTTCAACTTCGACAATGTGCACGGACTCCGGGCGGGCAACCTGATTGGCAAACATGTAGCTGCCAGCAAGTTCCTATCGCTCAAGCCGACGGTCGTCGTTCAACCGGGCGGCGTCCTGGAGGTGACCGGTTCCAATCAGAGAGATTCGATTACCGTCGATTTCCAATCACGGGCCTTCTATGTCTCGGTGAATGGACGACTGCTGAGCCGTGTTTCTGAATCGCAGGTCACCCGGATTCTGGTCAACGCCGGGGATGGCGATGACACTGTCACCCTCACGAGTCGAGTCAAGCGGGAGTCACTGGTCCATGGCAACAGCGGTAACGACGTGCTGTCCGGCGGCTCGGGCGTCGACACACTGTATGGCGATGAGGGACGTGACCGGTTGTACGGCTATCTGGGTAATGATTTTCTGTACGGCGGAGACGATGACGACCTGCTGGACGGAGGCAAGGGCAGCGACTTCCTGAGTGGCGGACTGGGGATGGACACCCTCTATGTGACGCGGAATGTGGATACATGGGAAACCGCTCCTGGCATTAAGCGGATCATCTACCGGACCTACTGAAATGGTGTGCTGTAGACCCGTCAAACAGCAGTACCCATAAAAAAAGCCCCCCGAGATTCGGGAGGCTGGTAGAGGCGCCGGTCGGATTTGAACCGACGAAATGACGGATTTGCAATCCGTTGCCTTAAGCCACTTGGCTACGGCGCCCTGAGTACCCTGGATCGGGTGCCCCTTTGGATCGGCAGACCGACTCGCCCAGCTTTACAGAATAAGTGGCAGATTCCACTCATTCCGCAAAAAAGCCACAGCGGGCATTTCCTGCAGATCCCTTGCAGGGCGGTACTATACTCCGACCTCCAAGTCGCTTCAAGTTGCCCATTCCACCCGACGGTTTGGCTGCCCTGAAGTCGCTCCGATCCTCCAAACAGTCATGGTAACTGTCGGAGAAGCGAAACACTCCGATTGGACACCTCCGAGGTTAAACGGATCAACCGCTTCATCTTCACTCGATCACCCAGCGTTTTCCGTGAGTCGGGCCACTCTGGGCGACATCCGTCACCCCAACTCCCAGTTCGGCAGTTTACGGGCGATGCCCCATTGCAGACCGCTACCCGCCAGGACGACAGTCATCACCAGCAGGACGGCTACCAGCGGGTCGGCCTGATCTCCCTGAGTGAGATTCGGCGCGGCGACTGCGGCTCCGCCCGCCAGCACGAAGGAAACGACGGAAAGCGTGGCGACCAACCACAGTCGTCGACTGACCAGGACCAAGACAATCCAGCCGTGGAAAAACGCGAAGAACCCGAGAGCCGAGACCAGTGTGACACTCGCGGTGAACCCGCTCAGCCCGACCTTGGAACGGACGTGCATGGAGTATATCCCCCAGCCCAAGATGAACAGAAAACCCCACTTGAGATCGTGCAGGATCGCCAGTCGTAAGGCCCTCCAAAACTGCACCCTCCCGATCGGTCGTAAGAAGTCCGCAGCCAGGCTGTCCCGGCGTCCGACCCAAATCATGACCGTCATCATGAGGATCATCATGGAGGCTTGCATCATGCCCAGCGTGAGGGGGAGCGCTCGCGATGCAGTCTGCTGCCGCATACCGGGCATCATGCGGAATACCGTATAGAAAACGACCATCATGAATATCCCGAGGAGCATGCCGGGATGCGATGGAGAGGCCCGCCGCAGCATGTCGACCCAGTTCCCGCGATCCATGTCAGCCAGCCGTCGATCAATGGCCCGCTCCATCCTTTGGAATTGCCAGCCCGCCAGCGACCAGCCCGAAGCAGGCTTGTACGGCTGATTATACATCTGGTGCATACCCACGTTTAAGCCGGGGATTCCGTTCATCCCACTGGCAGCCTGAATCCGGTGCAGCCGTGTGGCCCGCACCAGCTTCCAACCTGTCGCGGCAATGATCCAGACCAACAGTACCGCCACCAGCACCGGATGATCCCCGAGCAGAAAACCGTCCAGCAGCGCAGGAGCTGCCGCTGCCGTTCCGATCAGCCCAAACAGGAACAGCACATCCGACAAGGCGACAATCGACAAAAAGGGCACCAAGCGCGGTTCGATATCGTGTCCCGGCAAGATGAGGGCCGCCAGCATCGACGCCATCAGACCAATCGCCAGGGCCGCCGGAAAGTAGACCCCCAGATACGTCGCCCCGCTCACAAACACAAGCACCGCCACCAACGACATCGCCACCGGCCAGAACAGATGCGGTCGCCGATGCCGCGGCATCACCGCTGCCAGTGGTTGTGCCAGAGTCAGCCCCGCTTGAAACCAGGCCAAAAACGAGATGAACCCGACCTGAAACAGGAGAAACGCACAGCCGCCCAACCGCCCCAGCGAATACTCGCCGCGATACACCGCCACCCCTGGCAACCACGTTCTCAGCTGGGCCACCTGCGCACTCGTGGCATCCGGCCCTCCCGCCTTTCCGTTACTGACGATATACATCCGCTGCAACCGAGGCATCTTGCGAATCGCCATCAGCATCCGCTCGGAGTAGACCATCTCCGGGTAGGTAAATAACACCAGTGTATGCAGGTTCGGAGAGTGCGTGGCCAGCGTCTCCAGCGATCCCTCGAGCTGGAGATTGAATCCCAGGACGACGTACTCCAGCTTCGGCAGCGGGGGGAGCTTCCAGTCCGATTGCCCGCCCGTGCTGTTGATGTTGAGCTGCCGCAGCTGGGTCAAGGGAGCCAGCGCCGCGGGCAGGTCTTGAGCGACAGACTTATACGCCTCGGCATCGGCCGACCCGATATGAGCCAACGAGAGCGTCTCCAGTTGTGTCAACTGGCCAATCCGCTTCCAGGCCAAGGCGTTCAAAGCGTTCGGGGGTTCCAGCTCCAGGGATTTCAGTTGGGGCAGCAGTTCCAGTAACGGCCAACCATTCAGAGTGATCAATTGCGAAGTCGGGTTCAGCAATTCCGGGGGCCCAGCGGGTTTCCCGTGGGGATCGAAGTACAGACTCCCCGGCAGATAGTGGGTTTGCAGTCCCTCGATCGTCGATAGCTGGCGCTGCTCGGCCAGCGTCTTGAGTTCGTTGTGATCTGAAACGACCCGCTCGGGCAGGTCGAATGCGGGGATCGAGACCTTATTCTCCTTCAGCTTTTGCGAAGACCAAAATAGCGACAGAGGAATAAGCTGGAACAGTCCAAAGAAGATCATCAGCCAGACCCACGGCCGAGTCAGAGAGACCTTCAGTACAACCCAGTATTGGTGCATGCGGGGCTCCTGATGGGGGGGGAAGTGATCGAAAGAGCGGTTACTGAAGCCAATTGCTGTTCCAAACCCACGGGTGGCAACCCGTGGGAGGGAGGGATCGCTTACCTACTTCTCATGCAGTTCCAGGAAGATCTCTTCCAGATTGAGATCCTCCACCACGATGTCGGCGGACCAACGCTGGCGGAGTTCCCCGACCAGTTCCTCACTGACGCGGGGCACCGTAACGACCGCACTGCGGCCTTCGACTTCGGTTCGCAGGGAATCACGGACCGCAAACGAAGCGGGGAGATCCGCGGCGGCCCGCAGGCGGAGCCGTTTCACCTGATCCTTCAAGGCATCCAGCTCATCGTGGAACACGACTTGGCCCTGCTTCATCAGTGCCACATGCGATGCCACTCGTTCCAGATCCGATGTGATGTGGGTGGAGAACAACACCGTGTGTTGCTCGTCCGCCGCCATCTCAAGGATGGACTCCAGGAACCACCGCCGAGCCACCGGGTCAAGGCTGGCCACCGGCTCATCCAGGATCAATAGCTCTGGGCGATGCCCCAGAGCCAGCACCAGAGCCAGCTTCTGTTTCTGGCCAACAGACAGTGGGCCGAACCGGTCATGCAGTGGCAATTCCCACCGTCGCAGCAGTTCGTCCGACCACTTCGTGTCCCAGGTGTGATAGAACGCAGACACATATTCCACGGTCTGCCGAACCGTCATCCAGGGGTACAGCGCAATCTCCTGCGGCACGTATCCCAGCTTGAGCTTTTGTTCATCGTCGAGATGCCACGCATCCCGCCCGAGCATCGTCACAGACCCTCGATTCGGCTTGAGCAACCCGAGCAGACACTTGATCAATGTGCTCTTGCCGGAACCGTTCAGACCCAGGAGTCCAATCACCTGTCCTCGCGGGATCTGGAGATTCACACCTTGCAGCACCTTCGTCGAACCAAACTGCTTGTGCAGGTCAGTGACATCCATCGCGAGTTCGTGCATGGTTCGCTATCCAAGAGTCGTTGTGATCCGCATCGGGCCGTGGTGAGGGACGCCTTTGTCTCGATGGCACCGACAGTCCTGGCGGTGCAAACGGCACACGATTTGAGAATCCACTCCGCCCGTTTATGTCAGGGCTGGCTCTCATCGAGGGATGCCCGGAACACATCCATGATCTGTGGCGGTGTCAGCCCCAACTGCAGCCCGCGAACGACGGCCTGGTCGGCCAGCGGTCGCATCTGCTCCTGCCGCTGGGCCACCGAGCCCGCAGCGCGCGGGACGGCCACGGTCATTCCCTTTCCACGGGAACGTTCCAGAACCCCCGCAGCTTCGAGCTTCGCATAGGCTTTGGACACGGTCATCATGTTCACGCCCAAGTCCGCCGCCATCTGCCGCACACTGGGAATGGTGTCGCCTGCCACGAGCTTGCCCCCGGCCATCAAAGCCTGCACCTGATCCATCAGTTGCCGATAGATCGGAACGCCAGAAGAGGGGTGAACAGAGAATGTGAGGGACGGCTTTTGCATTTCTGTATTACTACTGTAATACACTCGATCAGAAAGTCAATCCCTGTCGTCGGAATTTCCGGGAACCACCGAGTTCCCCTCGGTCCCGGCAGGCACTCTCCCGCCGGTGATACCGCTCGTCAGGAATGTGGGTACGGCAGACAATCGTGTCTACCAGGCCGGATGACCATTTCCACAAAAGCACTAGTGTAGTGTCTCTCATTTCCTTGGAATCACAGACATCGCACTTCCGAAGGATTCCGCTGTGAAGCGAGGCTTTTCCCCTGTCGCAATAAGCCCCCA
>QWPB01000074.1 GCA_003671275.1 Planctomycetota bacterium
AGTGTCGCTTTATGGCAAGACAAGGGAACCGCACACGAGAGGAGTGAAGACTGCGACGTGGGTGATGGTCTCGGGAAGAAGTCCATCGGCCCCAGAACTGGTATCCGCCGGAAGGCCGGACGGCTTCCACGGATCAGGGGCACAAAGTTGGTGAACTGCCGCAGGATCACGCCACGTTTTCAGCGGTCCGGTTTTGCAGTGCGGCCCGCCAGAGCTTGGAAAGCTCGATCAGCGTGACCGGCGTCAGCGACAACGCGGCGATCAATCCCCACTCCCACGAAAGATTCGTGGCCACCTCGAACACCGGCTGTGCCATTGGCAATGTCACCACGGCCAGCTGCAACAGTCCGGAGATCAGGATCGCCCCAAACAGGTAGGGATTCGTCCATACCCCCAGCTCTGGCATGGTAAACGAATGACTGCGGCAGCCGATCGCGAAGAACAGCTGGGAATACGCCGTGATGCAGAAGGCCACAGTCCGGGCCCGGGCAAGATGTGCTGGATCACCCTGATAGATCCACCAGAACCCCACACCGGCGACTGTCGCGACCAAGGCTCCATGAACCGCGATCCGCCAGCCCCGCTGGGCGGTGATGACCGCCTCCTGCGGCGGTCGAGGAGCCCGCGTCATGATGTCCTTCTCTGGTGGTTCCATCCCTAATGCCAATGCGGGCAGGCCATCCGTCACCAGATTGATCCACAAGATTTGTATTGCCATCAGCGGGACTGGCCAGCCGATCAGCGAAGCCGCAAACATCAGCAGCACTTCGCCCGTATTGCAGGCCAGCAGGTAATGCACAAACTTTTGAATGTTATCAAAGATCCCCCGTCCCTCTTCGATCGCATTGACGATCGAAGCAAAGTTATCGTCGGTCAGCACCATGTCGGAGGCTTCTTTCGTGACGCCCGTTCCGGCCACCCCCATCGCAATTCCGATGTCCGCCGACTTCACTGCCGGAGCATCATTCACCCCATCACCGGTCATCGCCACGATCTGCCCGCAGGCTTTCCACGCGTTCACGATGCGCAGCTTGTGCTCCGCCGAAACCCGGGCATACACCGCCAGTTGCCTCACAGCGGACTGCAAATACTCATCGCTCCACTGGTCGAGCTCCTGTCCAGTAACCACGCGGTCGGTCGAGTCAGCGATATGTAGCTCGCGGGCAATAGCCAGTGCGGTCTCGGGGTGATCCCCGGTAATCATGACGGGACGAATCCCGGCCGCACGACAACGTCGAACGGCCTCCTTCGCCTCCTCACGCGGGGGATCAATCATCCCCACCAACCCCAGAAAGATCAGCTCCTCCTCTTCGTACGCTCCCCCCATGACAACACGACGGGCCAACCCCAGCACCCGCAGAGCGCGCCCCGCCATTTCGGAGTTCCATTGCCCGATCTGGGCTCGTCGCTCCTCGGTCAACGGGATTTCACGCCCCTCGCAAAATTCGGCCACACACCGCGCCAGAATCATTTCTGGAGCCCCTTTGGTGTGCATAATCTGTGTCCCATCCACCTCCCGCAATACAACCGACATCGTCTTACGTTCCGAATCAAACGGAATCTCATACAGCACATGCTGTGCGGGACCGTGGGCCTCGATCCCAGCCTTGAGGGCCGCCACCAGCAAAGCCCCCTCCGTCGGATCTCCAATGACCTCCCACGTATTTTCGTCGTCTCCCCGGGGACTGACAGTGGCATTGTTACAGCGAGCGGCTGTCGTCAACAGCTGCGTCAAATCGAGCGAGTGGATGGGGTCGATGACCATTCGATCCGCGACGTTGACATCACTGACCCTTAGAAACTGCCCCTGCGGTGTATAGCCACTGCCGGTGACTTGCAGTCGCCAGTCGCCCACCACGATCTCTCGAACTGTCATCTCATTACGAGTCAGCGTCCCGGTCTTATCGGAGCAGACGACGGTCACCGAGCCCAGCGTCTCCACACTGGGCAACCGACGGACAATCGCGTTTCGCTGCACCATCCGCTGCAGCCCGAGGGCCAGCGTTAGAGTCACAACGGCGGGCAGCCCTTCGGGAACAGCGGCCACCGCCAGGCTGACCGAGATCAGCAACGTCTCCAGCAATTCGCCCCCTCGCAACATCTGGATCGAGAAGATGATGACCACGATCACCAGGCACACCACCACCAGCACGCGCCCCAATTCCGCTAGCCGACGTTGCAGAGGCGTCGGTTCAGGCTCCGACTGTTGCAGGAGGCCAGCGATCTGCCCCAGTTCGGTTTGCATGCCGGTGGCCACGACCAGGGCACTGGCCTTTCCGGCGGCCACCACGGTCCCCATGTGGACCATGTTGCGTCGATCTCCGAGCGGGGTTTCCAGTGGAAGCGGCCCGCAGGCTTCCTTCTCGACCGGGAGCGATTCCCCCGTCAGCGCGGCCTCCTGAATCCGCAGGCCATACCCACTAAGAAGACGTGCATCGGCGGGCACATTGTCACCTGCCTCCAGCTCGATCCGATCTCCAGGGACCAGCTCCCGTGCGGGGACCAGCTGCAGTCCTCCATTACGGAGGACTTTTGCCATGGGTGAAGACAGTTTTTGCAGAGCGGCCAGTGCCCGTCCCGCACGTTCCTCCTGAAGAAACCCGATGATCCCGTTCACCAGAACGATTGCCAGAATCGCTGCGGTATCGGCCCATTCTCCCATCGCGCCCGCGATCACAGCGGCCACGACCAGAATGCCAATCACCAGTTCTTTGAACTGAGCCAGCAACCGCCGCCACACGGAAATTGACGGAGCTTCCGCCAGCAGGTTAACGCCATACCGCATCCGCCGCTGTTCGACCTCTTCAGTCGTCAAACCTTTGTCCGCCGTACCAGAGCCCGCGGCAGCCCGCAGGTCTTCAAGGGACATGCTATATGCCGCTGCGGGAAGTAACCGCATGGAGTCGCTCCTCGCTGTCGATGGAGCTGCTGGCAAAGAGGTCCGGGCGGTGATGTCGTTCATTGTTGGGTACTCCCGAGCCCAATCTTACCACGAGGCCATCGGGAGCCGTATCCCCTGATGAAACTTGTCATTCAAACGGTGCTCGCTGGAACGTCGGTACGTCCAACAATCCTGTCTGACGCATGCAGGCAGAGGCGATTCTCGCTTCCGATCGTGGAGCAGGCTGGTTTGCCGGCCCTGCCACCGACTTTTCCGTCGCACACAGCGGGGCAACTGCCCCTGAAGTGAACATCCTGGTTTGTGACAACTCGGACGCCTCGGCCACGTCACGAACCCGTCCTCCCCAGAATCCGAGATGCTCCCCGTATTACGGCTGTCGCATTCGAAAATAGAGCCGCTGAATCTCGGTCAGACAACATTGCCCGTCTGGTGACAGCTGCGAGCAGCGTGCCTCTGGCCCTTGCGACAGCGCATACAGCGAGCGAATCCGGCGCGGAATCGGCTCGCGGGCATCCGCCTCGATCTCTTCGATCGAAAAAGGGAAACAGCTGCACAGCGGGGCCTCTCGCGACTTCGGATAGACCGGTCCCCGTAGCTGGGTGACCAGCACTTGCCCCGCCCACGGATGGAAGTAGGCCACCGAACACCCGGCATAGCGGCAGAACCACGCCTGATCACCGAGCACGGCCCGAAACTCGGGCTGAATATGGTGGTCCAGCACCGTCCTACCGACGGCGACTCCCGACGAGTCACATCCCGGACAGCGATTCTCATCAAGCCCCTCGGGCTCTTTCACGAACGCCTTGTTCATCTCCCAAGAATAACGTATTGATCCCGCAAACGAACATCCTCTACGGAGCCATCCAGGCCGCTCATCCAAACGCCGCCCGCAGGTCTTTCAGACTTTGCGGGACAGCGATCGCCGGGTCAGCCTGGCCTTCCATCTCCAGTGAGATGTAACCGCTGTAGTGCGCGGCCCGCAGGATCTCCGCGACTCGCTTGTAGTCGATATCGAGGGTGTACCACTTGCCACCACCGTGGTAAGTCTTCGCCTGTACCAACACCGCTTGCGGGGCGAGTTGAGCGTATTGTTCGTATTGGTTTTCCAGGAAATTCCCGGTATCGAGGGTCGCTCGCAACCAGGGTGATTTCAGGGCGTCGAGTACACGCAAAACACCTGCTGCGTCCCGGCCCAGCCCCCAATGATTCTCCAGGCCAAGGACCACCCCGCACTCCTCGGCCTTCTTCAGGCACTTCTCCAGCGATCCAATCACCCAGCCAAAACCATCTTCGTCCGTATAACCCGGCAGCCGGGGCTCGATCCCCTGGTTCGCCATGAGCGTGTCGAAGTCTTTACTCGTCCCCCATCGTCCTGTATTGACGCGAATTGTCGGAATGCCGAGGGCATAAGCCAGTTCGATGCAGTGGATGGTATGATCAACGTTCTTCTGCCGCTCGGCTTCGTCGGGCTTCACAAACGACTGATGCGTCGAAAACCCACACAGGTCAAGCCCATGACGGAAAGCCTGCTGCTTCAGCTGTTGCAGGCGGGCATTGGTCTGGTTGTCACCCATCTGCACATGCAGAATCTCGACTCCGTCAAACCCCATTTCCGCTGCGAGGTTGATGCACGATTCGATGTTCGGCGGTTCTCCATCGCGGAACTGCCAGAACGAATAGGTCGAGACACCAAACCGAATCCGCTCCGCGGGACGTGGCGGCAAGGGGATCACCGGCGGTGATTCAGCCAACAACATCTTCGTCGCCAGACCGCTCCAGGCAGCTGCGGCAACGGAAAACACGGATCGCCGAGTGAAAGGGTGTGACATCGCGATAGCCTTCTTCATGAATTCGTCTGCCTCTGGAGATCATGCCGATCCGCAGAGGCGGTCGTCAACGGCAAAGATCACGGAAGCGGTGACGATGCCTTCGCCTCGTTTTCGTTCCACCAGATCGCCCCCCAGCCAGCGCCCGGAGAATCCCCCACAGCCAAATCGATCGTACCATTCCCGTCGAAGTCCCCCGAAGTCAGGCCGAGATGCCCAATCGTTCCCTTCTCGATGGAATGGGGAACAAACTTCCCCGCAGCCACTTGCTCCAGCCAACACAGCGAGTCGTATCGACCCTCTGGCAGTTGGGGGAGCAACCTTTGCGGCAGATAGGCTGACACGGCAATATCCAGATCTCCATCTCCATCCAGATCCCCCGACGTACTGTCGCTGGCCCCCGGCAATGTCAACAACCGCACCTGCTGATAGGGATACATTCCTTCATTCATCAACGCCCAGACACCGTGGTACGGTTTAATCAGATAGCTGTCCAGGGTATCTCCATTACAGTAGACGAAGTCCTGATCGCCGTCGGAGTCCAGATCGATCATCTCAATGCCACACGATCCATTGGAGGGGTCCTGCGGTTCCATGATGACCTCCTGCCGAAACTGAAAGTGGCCCTCATTGATGAATGCCACCACCGTTTCGTGCTCTTGACTGATCAAAGCCACAATATCGGGCAGTTGGTCCTGATTCAGATCCGTGACGCAGACATGTATCGTTCCATGGCGAACATCGATTCGATGGCGACGAAAATCATCCGGGCGTAAGGGCTGTCCGGTGGCCATGGAAGAACGAATGTTCTCCAGCACGGAAATACTGCCAGTCTTCAACCATCCAAATTCGGAAACGACAAGATCGAGATCCCCATCGCGATCAAAGTCACCGGGCATGGCATCCGCCACCCGTCCCACATCGGTCAGCAGGGGCTGAGGACGAGCCCCCGGTGCGAGTGAGGACAAATAGCTGACCCGTCCCAGCGCATGATCGCCGGGGGACTTGCTCCCCAGTTCGCACAGCAGCAGATCCAGCTTCTGATCCTGATCCAGATCCACAATTCGGGTTCCCGCCACATGCGAGCCCGTGGCAATCACGGTCGCCCGAGACATGGATGTCGTGTCTACGCCAGCGATCAGACCGGTTTCCATCTCACTGAACCGCAAGGAAGGCCAATCTCCGGATGCCGCCTCCCAATCCAAGCTGGAGACCATCGGAGCGCCGGAGCTGAGCACCGGGACTTTTCGGAACGGAATCAAAGACGGAGCGTCCAGTAAAGTGGTCACCGTGAGTTCTTGCGGAGCCTGGGATCGATACCACTGTACGACACTGTCCAGGACGGGAACGTGAAGATCACTTCTCCCGGAATCCGTATAGAAATTGAATCCCCGTTGAACCTCACTGTACCAGGCATCCCGAGGGAAACAGTCCGGTGATGGCAGACGGTGACAATTCCCGCAAAACAGTCGAATCTCAGTCGGGCACTCGGATGTTGCGGCGGCGACCAGTGGCCGGGAACTGTTGCCCTCCGGAGACTGGGGACGGTCTGTCGGGGTGCATCCTCCCCCCAGGAACATTCCCACCACCAGGAAGCCCCACAGCCTCATCGTGTACGCCGGATACACCTGCACCACAATTTCCCTTCGCATGATTCCGCATCAATCGGTCTCTATCGCCTTCTCGGACATACACGGCAATCGAGCGCGAATGATCGTGATACACAGTGTAGGCATTGGTCAGCCTGCCCACTATCAGAACCCACAAGTCAGTCCAGACAAAATTGGATCCAACCTGACTCTCAGGGATGACTGACGGTACGACGTTCTTCAAACTCAGCACGTTGCTTGCGAATATTTTCCAGACCCCGTTCGTAATCATCCGAATGCCGGGCCCGCAATGCCCGCATCGCATATTGTTCCGCTTTGTCGTATTCATGCTGACTGGCCGCAGCCAAAGCCAGGTTGAACAGAGCCGCATCATTGTGCGGATTTGCCTCGACGGCGGCTTTCCAGCTGTCGACGGCGTCCGACCAATTACCGCTGGCAGCACAGCGATTGCCTTTGTTGACCGAAATCACACCACGGTCACTCCACATGCATTTGGCCAGAGCCTGCACTGCACAGCGTTTGGGACTCAAGCGAGAAACCATTTCATGGCTGCACTGGGCGATGAGCGAGTCTTCGACTTCCGCAGATGATGTCGCATCGGCACTGGAATCTGCGACGGGTTCCAGACTTCGCACCGTGTTCTTGGACAAGGTCTCTCCCGTCCGAGTATCGACCAGACAGTACTCGACGATCAGCGTCCGGCGATCATCCCCCTTCAACCCGGCACGATGCAACAATGACGAACGCTTCGGGGCAGTGCTCTCGATGATCTCGCCCGTCAGGACCGCATCGATATCTCGCTGACGAGCCGCAGCCAAAACTTCGTCCAGCCGGTCGGAGGCGGTATAGGTGCTGGCATCGGCGGGAGAAAGAATTCCCGGCTCGACGATTGAATAAGCCCCTGTTGACGTGAACTGGCTGGCAACCTCTTCGGCAACCCGATCGCCCAGTTCTCCCTCAAAGGGAAGAATTGCCACTGTCTGTACTTCCGCAGAAACCGCCGGACGCGCACGCCCAGCTAGCTGTGGTAAATGGCCACAACCAGGGCACGTAAGCCCCACGAAAATCAGGAGATACACCCATCCATGGGACATCGGTGTCTAACTCGGAGTCGTCCATCCGCCCGAACATGACGAACTGCCGTTCGCCAGATCGTTTCGTATAGACTATTCCATCGGAACAGAACAAGCGGAATCGCCAGAAGAAGGGGCCACCCCCAGGGCGTTTTGCCAAAACGGCAGGAGGCAATGTGCTCAAGCGACTTGTGGCCCAACGTCGGCTGATTGGCTGGATGGCCACGGTGGCTCTCATCGGCGGGATCGCTTGTTGGCCATTTCCGTCACTTTCGATAGCTGGCAGTTTAGGTAGGGTCGGCGTCGTACTGGCCACTTTATGGCTTGCGATCCCCGCTCAGGTGGACGAGAGCCGCCCCCCGATCTCCCTCTGGAAGGTCATCAGCGGGCTCATACTGATGGTTGCCGTAGTCCGTAATCCGTGGATTCTGGTTCCCATGGGATTTGCGATGGCGATCCTGAGTCTTTTCCGACAACGTTCGAGATAAGGCCCTGATTGGCAGCCGCCCAACAGACCAGTACCATTCACTGGGGAAACATCGCATCGCACGGAGTGGTGCGGGGCCCCAACGGCACTGCGGCTTTCACCCGCCAGGACCACTGTCATGCCCGACGAGAACTTGATGCCCGCTTACTCCCTGCCCCCCCTGGGACTGAATCCCTCCACGACCGCTGCGGGGACCACGCCCGGCAGCTTTGCGAAGAAGGGGCAGATCGCGCCCGGAGTCGAGGGCCGCTGGACGTTCGCCAGTCCCGATACGCCGGGGATGCCGCAGCCGAGTGAGAAGACGGCTTGGGATTTCCTGCCGGAGGGGTGGGAGACGGAGAGACGAGAGACAAGTGACGAGAGCCAGAACGGGCGTATTTCGACTCGCTTCGTCGAGTCAGATGGAAAAACACGCACTGTCATTTGCCCCTCCGGCTTCACCCCCAGTACCCAACTCGAACACGCCCGGCTCGGCATCATCACTCCCGAGATGACGCGTGTCGCCGAACGCGAAGGCCACCTCACCCCCGCTCAGGTCCGCGATGAAGTCGCCGCTGGCCGTATGGTGATCCCCGCGAACAAGGTCCACTTGTCCTATCAGCTCGACCCGATGGCGATCGGGCGGGCCTCGAAGACCAAGATCAACGCCAATATGGGAGCCTCGCCGGTCTCATCCAGCACCGATGAGGAGGTCGAGAAGCTCAAGTGGGCCGAGAAGTGGGGGGCCGACACGGTCATGGACCTCTCCACCGGCGGCAACATCGACGAGTGTCGACAGGCGATCGTCAAGAACAGCAACGTGCCGATCGGGACCGTGCCGATCTACTCCATGATCATCGGGCGGAAGCTGTTCGATCTGAATGAGGAGATCATCCTCGAATCGCTGCGGCATCAGGCAGCTCAGGGCGTCGACTACTTCACGATCCATGCCGGGGTGCTGTACGACCATCTGCAATATGTGAAGCAGCGACTGATCGGGATCGTCTCACGCGGCGGGTCGCTGCTCGCCAAGTGGATGATCGACCACGATGCCGAGAACCCGACCTACACAGCTTGGGACAAGATTTGCGACATCATGCGAGAGTGGGATGTCACCTTCTCCATCGGTGACGGTCTGCGTCCGGGTGGCCTCGCTGATGCGACCGACACAGCTCAATTGGCCGAGCTGTGTACCCTTGGCGAGCTGACCGAAAGGGCCTGGCGCAAGGGCGTGCAGGTCATGATCGAAGGGCCGGGTCACGTGCCGTTCGACCAGATCGAATACAACATGAAGCTGCAGCGGACGCTGTGCCATGGGGCTCCGTTCTACGTCCTGGGGCCGCTGGTGACAGACATCTTCCCCGGTTACGACCACATCACCAGTTGCATCGGAGCCACAGCTGCGGGCTACCACGGGGCCAGCATGCTGTGCTACGTGACGCCGAAGGAGCATCTGGGCCTGCCGAAGAAAGACGACGTGAAGCAGGGGTGCATCGCCTATAAGATTGCCGCTCACGCGGCGGATGTGGCCCTCGGGATTCCCGGGACGCGCGACCGCGACGATGAACTGACAAAGGCCCGCGCGGCTCTCAACTGGGAAAAGCACTTCGAGCTGAGCTTCGACCCGGACACGGCCCGGGCGTACCACGATGAAGACCTGGATGTCGACACCGACTTCTGTGCGATGTGCGGCCACGACTGGTGCAGCGTTCGGATCAGCAAAGAGATCGTCGAATTCGCCAGCGGCAAAGAAGACGGCTACCGCTGGGACAAGGCCAAAGTCACCGCCGCGCTGACCGCCGAGCAGCAAGAGATCCTCGCCAAACGCGGCGTCCTGTCTCCCGATGAGATCCACAAGCTCGCGAGTAAGACCCGTAAGGCCCTCGGAGCCGACGCTGGCAAGAAGGCCGACTGCCACAGCGATTACGTCGATCCGGAGGTGGCGAAGAAGCTGCAGGCTGAGGAACTGGTTCAACTAGGAGGTTGAACCATTACCTTCACGAGAACAGACTCCCATCTCCGCATGGAAGGATGCGGTTCCGCCTAATACACTTCGCTGGTTGTCCCTTTCGCCCCCCTTGAACCTTCGCACTGATGCAAGTCCGCATTCTCAAGTCCAAACTTCACCAAGCGACCGTCTCCGCGACGGAGCTGAGTTACCATGGCAGTATCACGGTCCCCGAAGATCTGATGGAAGCTGTGGATCTCCTGCCATACGAACAGGTATTGGTCGCCAACTGCAACAATGGGCAGCGGGGCGAGACCTATGTCCTGGTGGGCAAGCGGGGCGATGGGCAAATTCAACTCAATGGAGCGATGGCCCGACTGGCTCAGCCGGGCGACCAGATCATTGTGATGGCCTTTGCCGACTGCACCCCGACGGAAGCCAGGGAAATGCGTCCCAAGGTCGCTATCCTGAACACGCGGAATGAAGTCATCGAACTGGTGTAGTTCGTCGACGTTTTCACCAGTCCCTTCGCATAGCACTGTCCCTTGTCTTCTGACTCTTCCTCGCCGGACGACATTGAGTATGAATTCGGAAACCCGTTTCCGGGCCGAATTCTGGCCCCCGAAGCATGGGTGCAGACTGCCTGGAAAAGGCTACCGGAAGGGTTGATCGACTGGCCCTCCGTCTACGGGCGGCACGCCCCGGTCGTGATCGATCTGGGATGCGGAAATGGACGCTCGGTTCTGGCTCACGCGATACGGCGTCCCGAAGCGAACATCCTGGGAGTGGATATCCTTCCGGTCGTAATTCGCTATGCCACGCGGCGGGCCAACCAACGGGGCATGGGGCACGTGCGATTCGCCGTCATCGGCGGTTTTGAACTGTTGGAACGACATACGCCGGCAGGGACCGTTGACGAGATTCATTGCTACCACCCGCAGCCGTATTACCGGAAAGAAGAGATCGGCAAGCGGCTCATCACGCCTGATTTTCTGACGCTGGTCTGCCGGGCATTGTCACCGGGCGGGCAGTTTGTCATCCAGACCGACCACCCGGCCTACTGGGCCTATATCCAGGCGATGGTCCCCCTGTTCATGGAGTTCCGGTCGCATCCGGAGCCGTGGTCCGACGGACTCCGCTCTCGCCGTGAGACTATCGCCAAGGGACAGGGGCTATCGATCTTTCGCGGAGTCGGTACGCGCCGCCCGGACTGGGATAAAGCCCAAGCCAGGGAACAGGCACGCCAACTTCCCCCACCCATCTTTAATGCCGACCGGCGACTGCGCGAGACCGATGCCATCGAATCGGGACGCCCGCCGCAGCGGCGAGGAAGAGGCCGACGCTAAACGAAGCTGCCGACCCCAGGGGATCGGCGAACTGCTCACGGGATCAATACAACTCGCAGAGACAACCTACGGATCATTCGAGGGAGCCGCCAGACGCTTCTTTCCGGAAAGCCCGAACCCCTTGGCAGCTGCGGGAATCTCGATCACATTTCCTTCCGCCTTGATCGTGACATCCAGGACGTAGCCTGTGAAAATCGGGGAAGGGGTGTTGCTGACTACAGTCTCATCGTTGCTCGAAGGAGGCAACGGAGCCTCCCAGGCAGTCACCTTCGCCTTATAGCTTCCCAGATAGACCCCGCGCCCGCCCAACCGGCTGTCGAACTTTCCATCCACAATGTCCACGTTACCAGCGGGCCCCGACATCTGCTTTTCCGTATCTGGAACAAGCTCCAATTGTCCATAGATAATGGGCTTCCCATCGAACGTGACGGTTCCACTGATTTCAGAGGGTTCCGGTCCCGCCTTACCACAACCGCAAAGGAACAAACCCGTCAGCACCATCATGGTTGCAAGTCGTCGCATCACAAATCCTATCCCGGAAACCGGGTTGACCATCGTCAGAAAGCAACAACAGCCGGAGCGAATGCTCGTTCCGGCTGTTCAGAATTCGTACGCTTACTCCAGCGTTCCCACTTCACCCAGACCACGCGTGGCCAGCGACTGATAGAGGTTGAAGTCGATGTTCTCCGACACAAACTTGACCGACCCATCGCCCATCATGAAATGCGTCCCCCCCACATGCTGAGAGCTGAAGGACACATCGTTAAACAGCCGGGTCGAGTTGCCCGACTGCCACCCCGAGTAGCGGCTGATCTGCTTGGCCACATTTTTGGAAGAGTAGAGAGCCCCGCCTGCCGAATCGTTGCTGGCCCCTTGTGTCCAGGGACGGAAGCTGGAATTGGCGAATGCCGGGTTGGGTTCACCGGAGATTTCTCCAATGAACAAGGTGTTGGTCAATCCGTCTGTCACGTCGCGAAAATTGAGGTTCACATTGGGCACCAGGGCACCATTCCGGGCAAAACCCCCATGGTCCGTCGTGACATTCCCCGTATGATCGAAGTTGCCAGTCGCCGGAGCGGGGCGAACGCCCTTAGCTCCTGCCACGCCGTAGTAGTGATGTGTCCATTCGGGAGCTGTGGCGGAAGACGAACTCTTTCGATCCAGCGTCCGCGAGCTGGGGCAGAACATCCCGTCGAACGAGTTATTCTTTTGAGCCAGATTGGGAGCGGTATCGTAGAACGCTCCGAAGTTGAACTGATTGTAAAGTGGTGACTGGTCGATATACGGCAGCAACCGGACGTGATAACCAAAATTGTTGGTCGGAGCCGCAGCGCTGGTCGTCCGCCCCAGGGTGTAGGGCAGAGCGTTGAAGGTCTCGTGGTAGTTGTGAACCGCCAACCCCCACTGCTTGAGGTTGTTCTTGCACTGACTTCGACGGGCGGCTTCGCGAGCCTGTTGAACAGCGGGAAGCAGCAGTGCGATGAGGACGGCAATGATGGCAATCACCACCAGCAATTCGATGAGGGTGAACCCTCGTTGACGACGGGACATGTTGATTCCTTGAGTTGAAGAGAGGAGCAGAGAAAGGAGAGACGAAGAAAAGAACATTCGGCCACCGCGTTACCAGAATCGATGCTCAAGGGTCATTCGCCTTCGGCTTGACCTTTGTGTTTTCCACCTGCACCTTGCCATCCGATTCCAGAGCGATGACGGCAGGAGACATGCCATCGGCTTTGACTTCGACCTTGAGTCCAGACGTGGCCGGTTCCGAGTAATTCTTGGGGGTGATCCACTTGATGTTAACCGCACTGGCTGCGGGATTCTCGGCGTTATAGCCGTCCGGGATCTCCTGCTTGATGACTGCCACCTCGTAGGTACCGATGGGGATTCCTTCGGCATCGCCATAGGTCGCGGGCGTAAAATTCCCCTGAGCGTCGGTCGTCGCCCGGGATGGCCGCCCGTACTTGGCTTGGTCTCCCCCCACTAGCTTCATGGCCACCATCGCCCCTTCGAGGGGTTTCCCGTTCATGGTCACCTGTCCGGTCACTTTGACGAGTTCGGGGCGATCCGCTCCTCCACAGCCAACCAGTCCAGCCACCAGACACAACAACAGACAATGCCTTGCAAGATGCACAACAGCCCCCTGGCAGTTCGGGTAGAATCGAAAGCCTGAATGGAACGAACTAGAACTCGCCCAGAACGTTTTTATCATTCAGGTTGAAGATGTTCTGGTAAGTGTAGTTCCCCCCCGCGCCCGATCCTCCTGTCACGGGATTGGCGTTGATGTTCTCACTCACAAACCGTACGGAGCCGTCACACAACAACATATGGGCCCCTCCAACATGCGGGCTGCTCAGTGAGGCCCGACTGACCAGTGTGGACGGCGTGTTTTCGATGTAGCACAGATTGGTGGCATCATGCGTGCCATCAAACGGGGTGTTCATGGGACACTGTGCCGCCACAATGCAAATGCGATTGCCACAAACCCGTCCCGCTCCCCAGACGGACCCAATGGACAGGAACGGGGCCTCCATCAATGCCTTTTCACCCACCAACAGTGTGTTGGATGTTCCATCCACGATATCCGAGAAGCTCGTGCAGCGAGCCCCGGTCTTGGTAATCGCCCCCGTTGGAGCGGGGGGCTGCGTAAAGATCGCATTACTTCCCGCATACATCATGGTTCCCATGTTGTTCTGGTATTTGTTCAGGGAATCTCCCGCCGCTGAAGGGCACAGGTAGACCGGGATCACTGTCGTGAACAACTTTTCCTGGGAACCGGCATTGGCTGTGTTGTAATCATTCACATTCCCCATGGCTGTGCGAGGAACCCGATTCGTATTCCCCACTCCCAGCTGATTGTACAGTGGGGACTGATCCAGATAGGGGAAGATCATGGAGGCATAGCTCCAGTTTTGATTGACCTCCTGGCTTCCGGATGCCACACCCGCCACGCAGTACGGCGGGAGCACCTTGAACGTCTCGTTGTAGTTGTGAAATGCCAGCCCCATCTGCTTCATATTGTTTTTGCAGGTGCTGCGCCGGGCGGCTTCCCGCGCCTGCTGCACAGCCGGCAGCAGCAAGGCGATCAGCACGGCAATAATCGCGATCACCACCAGCAACTCGATGAGTGTAAAACCCGAACGACGTGCGAGAACCATGGATCACCACCTGTGAAATTGGTATGAATGTCTGATTAGACTTGTTTATTCTAGGCCCGTTGAACGTATCGTCAATCTCGCAAACCCCTACAAGACAAAAGGATGCACTCACACCTGCAATCCGCTCTTCAGCAAAAAACAAAAAAAACTGTAGAATATCCAGACCTGCTGATGCAATCAGACTTTACGCCGAAACACCAGCTCATTACATCCCAGGCGATTGGTCGTTGTCAGGTTCTCCAGCACGAACCCGCGTTTCTGGCAGAAGTGCAGCAGCTCCTCGACCTTGGCCACCTCGAACGGATAGCCGCCCAGCCAGTCGATCCAGTCGTAATAGACCGACATCCCCCGCGTCCGCGATGTACGGGATGCTTGGCCTCCGGTCAGTACCAGCTTCGCCAGATGCCGGGCCACAAAATACGGAATGAACACCCCCAGCATTAGCCAGCGGCCCAGCGGCCCAGAGCAGTAGATCCGCTTTACAGCGGTCCAAAATCGGGACATCCCGCCCTCGTCGTTGTAAATCGCGATGAATAACTGGCCGCCAGGGGCGACACGCAGGGTGGCTTGGTCAATGGCGTTCCACATCTGCCCCGTGTGGTGCAGCACTCCCCAGGAGTAGACCACATCAAACGTCCCCAGCGAGCCCATGAACGCTGAATCGAGGACGGACCCCTGCTGAACCGTCCACGTGGGATCGTCGAGAGCGTACCGTCGTCGCAACTCCGTGGTGCAGTTCACGGACTGCTGATCGAAATCAAACGAGGTAACCCGGGCTCCCATCGAATGTGCGGCCAACGACGATAGACCGCTGCCCGATCCGATATCCAGGAAAGTCTTCTCCGCCAGAGTTTCCGTGCCCAGCAACTGACGAATCGCAGCCTCCGCGACATTCAGCCGCTCAGGCGACATGAGTGACAGAAACGCAGTCCAGTTCGCTCCAAAGGCAAACCGTTGTCCGGCATCGATTTCCGCCTGGGCATCACTCGGCATGCTTATTCCTGTCGGACGTTTCGTGAAGGGAAAGTGAGGAAGAAGTGGGGGGGCCGATGTCTCAGGCATCAGGCGAATAGATCCCCCCGTAGAACGGCCTTTCAGGCCGTTCAGTTCGATCGAGACGGCCTGAAAGGCAGCCTTATGGGGAGACTATTTTCGACCGCCAGCCTTAATCCGAATATCCATCGGACTGACTTCAGGAGTGTATCGCCCCGGTCGACAGCGATGCCAGATCATCCGTGAAACGTGTCGACCCGTGTGATCCGTGTGTTACTCCTCTCGATGAATAACGGTTCTTCGGAGGGTGAGCGTTGTTCGCTGGCCGACGGATCGCGAGCTGCCCGCTTGGTCCGATGCCGGTCGTCGCATACCATGCCCCTGGGGAGTGTGCCTGAACTTTGAGTCGCCATCCCGCCGCCCCACGAGGGCGAGGCGTTGGTGCGGGCAGCAGACCTGATTATCTGTTGCACAGCCGCGATGGACGCCTCCCAACCCGTTCGATCGTCCCCGATTCGGCCCGTTTCCCACAGCTGTCCCATGATCACTCGCACCCCCTCCAGCATCGAACGCATCCTCGACAAGGCCGTCGCGGGCGAACGCCTCACCCCTGCCGAGGGCGTCGAACTACTCCAATCGCACGACCTCACCGCGATCGGAGCCGCAGCTGATGCGGTGACACGGCGGCTGCATCCGGGGCCGGTGCGGACGTATAACATCGATCGGAACATCAACTACTCGAACGTCTGCGCGGCGGTGTGCGACTTCTGTGCGTTCTACCGACCGGTCGATCATGTCGAGGCGTACGTCCTCCCGTTGGAGACGTTGTACGAGAAGATCG
>QWPB01000087.1 GCA_003671275.1 Planctomycetota bacterium
AATACTCACGACAGGCGGGCTCGGCGGTTCCCAGGAACTGCCGACGGCACAAGGCAGGACAAGGCCCGGTGGGAGAACCGATGCCTTAGAACTAAACACGTTATCACCCCGAGGAGCAGTGGGCAAGTATTGATCGATGTTCGCCGATCTGTTGGGGTGTTCGGAGGACGACGGTCGATCCGTATGATTCACGTCCTGATTGGGTGAGCGGTCGGCCACAACCGTCGGTCCCTCAGGCCCGAACTCAAGTGGGGCTCGCGGCTGGGATGTGACTTCCGGCACCGGTCGCCGCCTCACTGAGTGATATCTTGAGCGAATCCCTTCCTGTTTTGATCAATCTCTCGTTCTCCTGTCGCACGCACGATTCCCTCGGACGAAAACGCAGGCTCCCCTCCGACCAAAACTCAAAACCGACTCGCCCATTGGTCGATGGATTCGCTATTCTCCACAGATCACTCCGCCGCGAGCGGGGCATCCTTCGATCAGGCAGGCAGAGCATGAAGGTCTCGATTATCGGCGGCGGCGGACTGGTCGGTTCCAGCGCGGGGTTTGCCCTGCAAGCGGGCGGTATCGTCCGCGAAATCAGTCTGGTAGACGTCAATCCGGAACTGGCTGAGGGCCAGGCGCTCGATCTGCTTCACGGCACCGCCCTCTTGCATGACCAGAAGGTCACCTCCGGCGGGACCGAGCAATGTTCCAATGCCGATCTGATCTGCATCACCGCCGGGTTGCGCCGCAAGCCCGATGAGAGCCGGCTCGATCTGATTAACCGCAATGTGGCGTTGTTTCGGTCGATCCTGACCGATCTGAAGAAGGTCGGCATTCGCAAGGACGCCTTGATTTTCGTCGTCTCGAACCCGGTCGACGTGCTGACTTACCTGGCAGGACAGGAACTGGGACTGCCTGCGAATCAGGTGATCGGTCTGGGCACCGTCCTCGATACCACTCGGCTGCGGAGCCTGCTCGCACAGAAACTGGATGTCCCCCCGACCCAAGTCTCGGCCAACATCCTCGGCGAACATGGCGACAGCATGGTCCCGATCTGGTCCGCTGCGCAGATCGCCGGACTTCCGCTGGAAAACTGGCCGGGCGTGACCCAGGCCCTGATCGGCGAGGTCGAAAAACGAACCCGCGGCTCGGGCGCTGAAGTCATCAAGAAAAAGGGCGGTGCCGGGTTCGCGGTCGGCGTGTCAATTGCCGACGTGATTCACGATATCGCGCTTGACCGGCACCGCATCCAGCCTATCTCCACACTGCAAAACGGAGCGTACGGCCTGCACGATGTGGCCATCTCGGTTCCGACCGTTGTCGGTCGTCAGGGAGCCCTGAGGCACATTGAAATCGAGATGTGGCCCAAGGAAAAATCGGCCCTTCAGAAGTCTGCTGCCGTGCTTCGTGAAACGATCGACAAGGTGCTGAACAAATAACAGCTCAAGTATTCAAATAAAGTCAGGCGGACATCGGATGATGTTCGCCTGTTTTTTGATCGAGACAATGCCCGTCGCCCCGGGAGCCTCTCGATGTCAGAACGTTCCCGGTTCCGCACGCTACGGCACTGGATGTTTGGCCGAGTGCAGCAGAACGATCATTCCCTGCCGGGCGCGAGATCCCAGAACCCGTGAGAGTCGCTCGGTTAAGGGGTCCAGTTGGCCTTGTCGCAACGAGGCTACGATGGTCAAGGTGGCTTCGCTGCCCATGCGTCCCCGAAAAGCCTGCTGGACGTTCGTCGGTTCGCGGCGATTTCCGATAGCCAGCACGCGGAATGGACCAATGATTTCTCCATCGCGGGCAGCGGCCGGGCGGTTCTCGGCGTTGCCGCCTGTACCATTGGGGTCTGCCGGGGGAACTTCGAACGAGACCAGATCGCCTGGGTTGATCTGCTCAGAAACGACCGAGCGGGGATCAATCGGCACCCAGAACGCGACCTCCTCGGGCTGAAGTGTCCGGGCCAACTGTTGCTGGGCAGGGGCCGCCAGATCCATCTCCAGAATGATCTCGCCCCCTTGAAAGACTCGGTTGGCCCGCTGCCCGATCACGGCATGTCGTGCGGACCACTGCGGGGCCACCTTGTCGAGGTTTCCGACAGCTCCCTGTGGCAGGCTGATCTGCTGCAGGTGGTTTTCCTGAATGGGGTCGCCGATATTCAGGGTGACCTCATTGCGGATGCCGATGAACGAGACCGCGTTGTGCGTGTTGGCGGCCTGCTCCAGGTAGAGCCAATTGCAGAGCGCCCCCGCCAGCCCGAGGACTGCGGCAATCGCCAGACCAGTGAAACCTTTCATGGGAGGCCTTGCACAGAAGTACGGGGCAGACGCTCGCGAGGGCGAATCAACCAGACGGCATGTTCCCCCTCCGCCTGAGGGAGTACGAACCCCCAACATATCACACGGGTTCCCGTGGCGGTATGCCCCGGACCTTTGTCCACGAGTGATTGCCGAGTGATGATCCCCACGCGGCCTCGTGGTGAATCCAGTGCGTACAGTTGAGGCGTGACTTGTTCCGCCTCGATTCCGGTGAACAGGGGAACGGTCATCTGGATTTGAGCCAGCAAGTCCCTTTCCTCGGGCGATGGGCTCAAGCTCAGTACCCATTCCTGCGGACGGAGCAGGGCTTCGTGGCACAGTTCGTCCAGGCGGGCCAGCGCCACTGTTTCATCCCCGGGGCAGGTGATCCGTGTCATTTCCCGGCCTTCGCGGGGAAGTGCGATCCAGTGTGGCGGGGGAGCTGTGGCTCGCTTCTCAAGGCGGGCGGGCATCGCAGCTTGGGGCGTTTTGGGTGTCTGCCGCTGCCGGAGATAAACCGCCATACCAATCAGTCCGCCGGCCAGGATGATCACCGCAAACAGATCTCCAAACCGTCGCCCCCAGGAGGGACGTCGATTGACCGGAAGCGGGGGAGGTACCGTCATGAGCTGTCGGTTCAGGGGCTGGAACTGATGGGTTGAACTCTAACATGTTCCGTCAAGATTGGTGGTTCTCAGGGCGGTTTTGAATCATCCCCTGAAGACCAATGTCTGTGTCCGATGACGCTCAATACTGGCCTTGACCGAAAAGCTGCCTCCACTGAAGCTGTGGTGCGTGTGACAGGGATCTGGGAACGGCAGCGAGGCCATACAATGTGGAAACGGGGGCTCTTCACACTGCTCCTCATGAGTATCGGTCTCGGGGGGCCGTTGGAGGCCGAGGACCAGCCGCTGGAAGCGATTCGGCGTGAGGTCGATGAGCCGCACCACCTACCGGCAGAAAAGCCCCGGAAGCCGAAGCGAGAAAAACACCCCTGCAGACCTCGGAACGAGATCACATTTTCGTGGTCCCGTTCACCCGGAGAGGATGCCACCGCAGACGATTCCGATGCGGATTCATTTGCAGGCTGGGTCGTGCTGGGCGGATTAACGGCTCCGTGGTGGGGACCGCATGTCTTGTTGGAAGACGAGGATGCGGGCGCGGCACAGTTTCCGGTGGCCCCGTATGCCGATGGTGCGGACGGCTATTTGCGGTTCGATGACGAGACGGCGGATGCCAAGGCCTGGGGGGGCCGGTTCAGTGTTGATGCGGCCAGTGATTTTGATGGCATCACCACGATGGCGGGACGGCTGCGACTCGATTCGGTGTTCCGTCTGGGAATCGATACCGAATGGGCCCACTTGCAGGCTCGTCCGGGGGCCGATTCGCTGACAGCGGGTGATTTCAATCTGGTGGTTCGGTTCGCTCAGAGCCCTCGCGTTCAGTTCCATTCCGGGCTGGGACTCAACTGGCTGGGGGATCGGGGTTCGTCCGATTTCGGTTGGAATTTTACCTATGGAGTCGATCTGTTTCCGGTCGAACCGGTCGTAGTCTCCACAACCATCGATTTGGGAAAGGTCGGTGATGCATCGCTCATTCACCTTCGCAGTACGTTGGGCGTGATGATCACGCCGCGCGTGCATCTGTACAGCGGATACGATCTGCGGGACTATGAAGGAACCACTGTCCACAGCCTGCTGACCGGGATGGAAATCTGGTTCTGATCGACCGATTACCCGCTGACGCAGATTCAGATCGGCCATAAGAACACCCAGACAGGAATGTCTGGGCCACTGAATCCGTGGGGCAGACATTTCCGTCTACAGGGGCTGTGAACAAATTCTGAATCCTCGCCAGTTCATCCGCCGCCGGAGTAGATCGGTTCCATGACCTTTCCATCGCTGATCCGGTAAGGGCGTCCTTGAACGTCTTCGTAGTGGGTTGCGGGATCGATTCCCAGGGCGTGGAAGAGGGTTGCCGTGACATCCCAGGGACCGAACGGGGTCGAGAGCGGGTAGGCGCCGCGGGCATCCGACGCTCCGATCACCGACCCGGGGGAAACACCGGCACCCGCCATCACCAGCGAGTACACACTGCTCCAGTGCTTTCGACCCGGGCTGGCTCCTTTGAAGTTTCTTTCCAGCGCGACCAGGGGGGCTCGTCCGAACTCCCCCATGCCAATCACCAGAGTCTGATCCAGCAATCCACGGTGATCGAGATCTTCCAGCAAGGCGGAAAAGCTCTGGTCGAATCGCGGCAGCAGGTGCGTACGCAGACCGTCGAAAATGTCGTTGTGATTGTCCCATCCATAGGTGTCAGGATTGTGGGGGGCGATGTCCTGACCGCGATTGTTGTGATTCCAGAAGACAGTGATCAGCGGCACTCCCGCTTCGACCAGACGACGTGCCAGCAGACAAGCCTGTCCCGATCGATTCCGACCGTATCGATCCCGCAGCGGAGCGGGTTCGGCATTCAGATCAAACGCGGTCGCGGTGGCGGGACGTGCCAGCAGGTCAAAGGCACTGTGATAACGAACCTGCTTCTCAGCCCATTGCGAATCGCGGCAGTCGCTGGGAACCGTCTCCTCCAGTGCCTGAAGCAGTGCCTCGCGGGTCCGCATGCGCGTGGTCGACAAATCGTCGCGCGGCTCCAGAGAGGGGATGGCCAGCGGTCCGGTTGTCACATCGCCGATCGTTAGCGGGTCAAAGCTCTTTCCGAGTAATCCACCAAATTGCCCGGGACCAAGAACCAGTGGTACCTCTGCCGGTCCGTTGAGGTGGATCGCGGTCTGCGCGAATGTCGTGGCGGGATGCACCCGCGTCAGGACACTTCCCACGCTGGGGGCGTCGGTGGCAGCGGGCGGATGGTTCGAGGACTTCTGGCGGTGATAACGTCCGGTCATCGCCAGGTGAAATGCCGAACCATGATCGAGGTCTTCATGAGCCATTGTCCGGACGAGACAGAGACGATGGGCCACGCGGGCCATCAGCGGAAGGTGTTCACAAAAATGGACTCCGGGCACGCGGGTCGCAATCGCTGAAAACTCGCCGCGAATTTCCGCTGGGGCCAGCGGTTTGGGGTCCCATGTATCCAACTGACTCTGGCCGCCGCTGGTAAACACGATCAGTACCGACTTGGCGCGACCAAATCCCGGAAGAACGGTGGTCGTGGGCGGAGGTGATCCACTCACCGTGGTGGCTGCCAGTCCGAAGCCCGACATCGCCAATCCCCAGCTGCGCAGCCACTCTCGTCGGCGAAGAATCACCGGGTCGAAATCAGGCCATCGGGCGAAGCGGGACATGGCAAACCGGGGCGGGAGAGTGTCGCACGTCGAACACGCGTCAGAACGGTTCGACAGGATACCCCGTCAGGGAGAACCATTCCAAGGGGGGGGCCTCTCCGGCACACGGCTGGCCAGCCGTGTCTCCATCAGGGGGACGAGGGCCACGGTCCGCCGGCACATCGCACCGGCAAAAGATTCACCTCGAAGTCACGGGGGGCTGAGCCGCAGGGTAGACCGGGGCGTCGCGCGGTCTTTGGGTTCCTCATTCTGGTCTCTGAACAGAGACCTGCCGCCATGGCTTGAACCTCAATCTCAACCATCGGTGGTTCATCGAATGTCGGGCCGCTTGGACAGCCTTCCACCACGAAGTTCCAGGAAGCGCCAGAAACCTCGTCCTACCCCAAGCGGCCAAATTGCCGATCGAGTTCCATTTTCGACAGCTTCAAAGAAGTCGGCCTGCCGTGCGGACAGTGGTGGTGGTCATCGCAGAGATGCCGCTGGTCGAGCAGTGCCGTGATCTCCTCCGGAGACAAACGCTGGCCGGCTTTGATCGCGGCCTTACACGCCATCATATGCAGCAACGTATCGAGCAGATCGCGGCGGGTCAGCGTTTCCGTCTGGCTGTCAATCTTTTCGATGACGGCTTTCAGGAGTTCTTCTGGATTCGCCCGGCGAGCCAATGTCGGCAGTCCGTTGAGGGCCACGGTGTTCCCGCCGAACTCCTGGACCAACAGCCCCAGTTCTGCCAGCAACTCGGCGTTGTCGAGGGTCAAGGCCGCCTCGCGCGGGGTCAGCTCGACCGGAATCGGCACCAGCAGGCGTTGCACCTCGGGGGCCCCGCTGAGAATTCGGCGGCGGAACTGCTCGTACATGATCCGTTCATGCAGCGCATGCTGATCGATGATGTGGACCCCGTCCGGCGTCTCGACGACTAGATAGCAGTCGTGGACCTGCATGGCCCGAACATCCGCTCCCGTCGCAGTCGTGGTGGGCAGGTCGGCCTCGTGGAGCGTCGCGGGAGCTGGCGCGGGCAGTGGTGCGGTTGCGGAGAGCACCCGGCCCAGAATCGGCGGCGGACCTCCGGGGAAGGGGCGAAACTCCGACGATGGGGACGGGTACGTGTCGCGCGGGGCGAGATACGAGTTGAAACGCGATGTCGCAATCGACTCATCGGCATGGCCCGACGGCCGGGCCAATGGGCCCGGTTCACGATCGTCATCGCTTGGCGCAAGACTCTCTTCACGCGGCGCTTCGCGGAGGGCGAAGCTCGACGCATTCGCCTCCGGCTGCCAGTCGGACAACTGCGTTTGGGCCCAGTTCGACAGCTCTCGCTCCATGCTGTACGGCACGGGCAGGGGGCCAGTTCCCACAGCTGCGGAGGATTCGCGTTCGTCGACATGCAGGTCGTGGACGGGGACTTGTTCCAGCGAGCTGCCGGGGGTGAACCGGCTGGCGTCGAGGACTCCGCCGAGGTCCATCCCGAGGAACTTCTGTCGGATCGATGAGAGAACCAGCCGGAACAGCGCACTGGAGTCGAGGAACCGCACCTCGGACTTGGTCGGATGGACGTTCACATCGAACGCATCCGGGGGCACTTCCAGGAACAAAAATGCGATTGGCTGCCGCCCGACCATCAGCAACCCGCGGTACGCCTCGTTGAGGGCATGTTGCAGCGAGCGGTCCTGAATCCACCGCCCATTGAGGAACAGGTATTGGTGCTTGCGCGTTGTCCGAGATTGCTTGGGATGGCCGACAAACCCCCAGATCCGTGACCCATCGCGGTGCATCTCAATCGGGATCAGGTCCGCTGCCAGCTCGCTGCCGTAGAACAGTTCCAACCGGTCCTGTAACCGCTGCGTGGCGGGGAGTTCAAAGACGGTGCGGTCGTTGTGTTTCAGGACCAGATGCAGGTTGGGGTTTGCGAGAGCGATCCGCGTGAACTGCTCGCTGATATGGCCGAACTCGGTCGAGGCATTCTTCAGGAACTTGCGGCGGACCGGGGTTGTGTAGAACAGTTCGCGGACTTCGATTGTCGTGCCGACCGCACAACCGCAGGGCACCAGCGGTTGAATCACGCCGCCGTCGACCGATAGTTCGGATCCGATGGCGGCATCGGCTTGGCGGGAGCGGATGCGCAGTTTGGAAATCTCGGCAATCGAGGCCAGGGCCTCACCCCGAAACCCCATCGAGCGGACGTGAAACAGATCGTCCGCATTGCGGAGTTTACTGGTCGCATGCGGGGCGACAGCCAGCGGGAGATCGTCCGGATGAATCCCCTCGCCATCGTCGATGATCTTAATCAGATCCGCCCCGCCCCGCTGAATCTCCAACTCGATCCGCGTCGCGAGAGCGTCGATCGAGTTCTCCATCAGCTCCTTAATCACGCTGGCGGGACGTTCGATGACCTCTCCGGCAGCGATCTTATTGATCACGCTGTTGGGAAGTTGCAGAATACGGGGGGCGGATTCAGAAGTGACCGACATGGCATCCATTCGCGGTCCGGAAGGGGGATGAGATGAGTGTATCTCTACTTGCTTTTCAGCTCTACCTGCACCCCTCTACCTGCTCCTCAGAGGAGGGCCGCTGGATCCCGGCGGTGTCCGGGTGAATGCCAAAACCCCAGCTTGCCGGAGTTTGCAACGACGGCCCACCCGCCATCTCGTCCCCGCATTACATGCACAGGACAACCAGAGTTGGATCGCCGGACTGTATGGCCGAAACGACACCAAGTGGCGGGGATGGGACTCGAACCCACGACCCGCGGCTTATGAATCCGCTGCTCTACCAACTGAGCTACCCCGCCAAGGGTCGACAGCGGGTCAGCTGTCGTGCCGAATTCTAACAAGCGCCGGGGGTCCGGCAAGCGTGGGCGATCAGCAACCTCGTACGGCGTGGGCAGCGTCTGCCAGACCGTGTAATTCGGTCTGTCTGAAAGGCGAGTGAACGGCGGTTCTCGTTACGGAGCCTGATGTTGTGAGAGTCGAGCCCGGTATTTCTCGTAGAGCCGGGTCTGACGTGATTCCGGGAGATAGGCCTGTCCCGCCACGATGGTGGCATGGATCTGGGTGGTGGTCAGCAGAGGCGATCCATCGGTGATAATCAAATCGGCCCGCTTGCCGGGGGTGATTGAACCGCATTCGGCAGCGATCCCCAGCAATTGGGCGGGATACAATGTGACGGACTTGAGGGCCGCGTCCTCGGGCAAGCCAAACGCCACCGCGCGGCCCGCTTCGAGGGGGGCATTTCGGCTATTGCTGGCGTTGTCGGAGCGGATGCAGAACGTCACTCCGGATTCGTAGAGACGCCCCGGATTGGCGTAGGGGGCATCGTACGGGTCCCAGGGTTCGACGGGCTCGCGCATGACGGGACCGACGATCACGGGGACTTGGCGAGACTTCAGGGCGGCGGCCAGCTTCCAGGCATCCGTCCCCCCTGTGATGACGATCGACAACTTCTGCTCTTCCGCCCAGACGAGGGCACCCGCGATCTGCTGGCGGCTGTGGGCTTCGATGAAGATCCGTTTTTGACCGGTGACATAGGGCCGCATGGCTTCATAACGCGGATCTTGAAGGACGCGACGGGCTGTCGCAGGCTCCGACCGGGCGATGTCGTACCGACGGCACTCCTGAATAAACCGCGTCAGCCGCGACTGGTCTTCGGGGCCGGTTGGCCAGTTGAGTGACAGACCTCCGCGATCGACGCGGACCATCTCTTCCGGAGTCCAGCCCGCTGTCTGGATCAGTGAGCATTGGCCCGCGATTGTTCCGCCTTGAGGTCGCAGAAACGCCGCCGTGATGCCTCCCGCTCGAGCGACGGGGACGAGTTCACTGTCGACGTTCACCGCGATGCCTGCGCGGAGGTCCGGCTGGTACCGACCGATCTCGGCATCGTCCTGCGTGGGGTCGACCTGTTCGATCTCCGCGATCCCGAGTGTCGTTCCCGCGTCGATCAAACCAGGGTAGATGTGCCGTCCGCTGGCATTCAGTACGGGGAGATCCGTCGGGATGGCTGGGTCGGCGGCGACAGAGACGATCCGGCCCGCGCGGACCACGATCGTCCCGCCGATAATTGTCGGCTGGTCGACCGGATGAACGGTGGCCCCGACCAGCGCGAACGACGTACCGGTCGGCAGCGTGAGTGAGCGACTCCGTGCTTCGGGGGCGGCCAGTGTCCAGGCCGGGGCCGTCTGCGTCCGGGCGATGGCCTTCTTCGACATGGCTGTCGGCTGCTTGTCACGCTGGAAGAGTACCTCACCTTCGATGATGGTCATCTCCACGCGGGAGAAGGGGCTAAAAGGGTGTCCGTTGTAGATTGCCACGTCGCCATCCCGCCCAATTTCGAGCGTCCCAAGACGGTCTTGCAACCCCAGCTCGCGAGCGGCATTGCGGGTGACCAGCTGGAGGGCTGCGGGCAGCGGCATGTTGCCGTACTTCAGCGATTTGGCGGCTTCCAGATTCATCTGCCGCATCAATTCGGGGTCATCGCTTTTGACGACCGTGTTGATCCCGGCATCGGTCAGCATCGAGGTGTTGTACGGCGTCGCGTCATAGGCCTCGATCTTATAGGCCCACCAGTCCGCGAACGTGCTGCAGCTGGCACCATGCTTCGCGATCTCGGGTGCGATTTTGTACCCCTCCAGGACATGCTGGAGCGACTGGACGCGAATCCCCAACCCTTCGGCGGTGCGGAGCAGCATCAGGATTTCGTCCGCCCGGTAACAGTGGCTGTGAATGCGGGAACGCCCCTCGATGAGGTCCACCAGTTCCTCCAGTCGGAGATCCCGACGGGGCGGCAGCCGGGGTTCGCCTGGGGCGGCCTGCTGGGCCTGATCATATTCCATCCAGCGGCGGCGGTAGTCGATGGCCTCGTAGAACGCTCGCTGCAACACCGCTTCGACCCCCATCCGGGTGTTGGGGAACCGGCCGGATTTCCGTTTGACGTTTTCTCCGAGGGCGAACTTCACTCCCTGATGTCCGGAGGTTACCAGCCGGTTTTTGGCAGTCGAACCCACCTGGAGTTTGACCACAGCGTCCTGTCCACCGATGACGTTGGCGGACCCATGAAACAGTCTCGCGGTGGTCAGCCCCCCGGCGAGGGCCCGGTATTCTCGGGCATCTCGGGAAAGGAGCGTGTCCTGAATGCGGACTTCGCAGACGACGGACTGCGAATGTTCATTCACCCCTCCCTCGATCATGATGTGGCTGTGCGTGTCGATCATCCCTGGAATCAGGAACCGCCCGGTGGCATCGATTACCCGCACCCCCTCGGGAGCGGTCAGGTCGGGCCCCATTGCGGTAATCCGTCCTCCCTCGATTCGCAGGGCGGCGTTTTCGAGAACCTCCCCGGTTCCGGTGAGTATCGTGCCGCCCCGGATGAGCAGGTTGCCGCCGGTGGACTTGCTGCGTGGCCGACGATCGGACTCCAGCTCGGTCGGGTAGGCGGGGGCGATCGCCGCGCGGGCGGGATCCGCTCGGTTGGCTGTGGCGGAACTCTTGGCGGTTTTTTCCACAGCGGGTGTTTTCTCCGGAGGGCCCGAGTCATCCAATGAGAGCTTGACCGGGGGCTCGAGGGTCGTTTCATCGCCGGGGCGATTCGCCTGCCACGGAGCGGGGGCTCCAAAGGCGGATTCCAGTGTGCCCTTGAGCTGGGACTTGTCGACCACTGTGCCGGTGAACTTCAGCGCAATGGTTTTATCGCCCGCTCCGATCTCGACCGTGAAGCGGAGATCGGCTCCGCTGATCGAACCGCTGGCCAGACGCCCTTTCCCAGCTTCGCTGGAGAAGGTTCCCGTTAAGCGGTGTCCCTCCTGGGCCAGATCCAGGATCGCCTCGGTGGGCATGGGGCCATTGTCCACCCGCACCACCCAGCTTCCGCTCAGCTGGGCGGCAGGCGGTGTGGTGGAGGGGCTCTCGGTTGGTTTCGGCGTGTGGTACTCGTATTTGATCCCATCGATCAGGAGATACCGGACTTGGGTTCCCGGTTCGGAAAGTCGACCGCTCAGGACCGTGAGATGCCCCCGCTTTCCCACATGCAGAGTGCCCAGCTGGTCGTCGACGGACAGGATCTGTGCGGCGTTCGCGGTCAGGGCGGCGACGGCCTGAGATTCCGTCAGGCCATGTTCGATGTGGACGCGAATCTGATCCAGCCACTCGTCCGGTGACTTGAGACCGCGCGAGGAAAAGGCGATTCGCACGCCACGTTTGGCCAGTTTTCCCGGAAACTCAGCCCGACGTTTCCAGTGTTGCAATCGGTCGGCCTGATACCTGGGCGGTGGTTCGACTTCGACGTGCAGTCCATCGATTTGGGACACCTTCAGCTCGCGGTTCTTATCCTCGGAGGGGTTGCCAGCCAGCTTATCGGAGGGCTTCCTGGGCTCTCCGGGGGCCTGTTCGGGCTCCCGATCCCGGGGGGAGAATTTGGGTTTCTCGCCCACGTCGAGTGAGACGATCAGGTCTCGATGGGTCGCCACAATCCGGTCGAGCGCAGCATAGGGCTGGGTTCCACTGTGCAAGATCGGTTGCAGACCGAATTCCTGACTGAAATCGAGGGCTCGGTCGAGCTCATCACGCCCCGCCGAACCGGGCAGAATGAACAAGGGAGTCACGTTTCCCGCGAGCAGCTCCGCCAAGGCGATCAGTGCGGGGTCTTCGTGCGGCGGGGCCAGTTTGTTGGGAGCCCGTCGGGCCAGTTCGCGATGCAGGGCGTAATGCTGGGCATCCAGCAGCGTCTGCCGCAGATGAGCGGTCGCCCCCATCAGCGTCAGCGGATAGGACAGATGAGATTGAGCCTCGACGAGCTCGGGCGGATGTCGTAGCTGGAGCCCGGTCATTCGCCCGGTCCACAAGACCGATTCTCGAGGAGGCAGTCCGGAGAGCGTGACCAGTGCGGTCTGGCCCCCGGCGAGTGGGGCAAAGGACACCAGATGGGCGTCCGTGACTCCCGTCTGGCGGCGGACGGCCTGGGCATCGGCATCAGGAAAAGCCTGATCGACCAGGGACCGCTCTGGGTGCAGACCTCTCCGATTGTCGGGACGGGTGGCTGCGTGCAGGTTCTCTTCAAACAGAACAGGGCGAGCGGCCTCCGTTCGGGAAGGGGCTGGTTTGAGCTGGGCCTCGGCTCCAGCGTCGATGAACCCGGGATAGACCAGCAACCCCGCCCCATCGATCCGCTCTGCTCCTGCCGGGATCTCAACATCCGTTCCCACGGCTTCAATTCGGCCATCGCGAACGACGATGGTCCCCTTTTCGATCGTCTGGTCAGGGCTGACGATCAGCTGGGCGCATTCAATGGCGATGACTCCGGTTTGATACCCCGTGGGGTGTCCTGTTTCGGGGGCCAGGTCAGCGGCCTCCAGCTGGCGACTACCACCGACCAGCAACAGCAACCCCAGGCACGCGCCCCACCACGTCAGAGCACGTGGAGATCGGACAATGAGTGGGGCGGGGGCAGATTGCATTCGGGAGTCTCAGCAGATGACAGAAGCTGTGGAAGGCTATGGGGGGCGATCCGCAGCGAATGCAAGGATAGGTGGCCGGCGGACCGGGTGCCAGACCGGTCCCACGACAAGAGAATACAGACGGCGAAACGTGTTTTGGGTGAGCCTGAGCAGGCGATGGGCAGTGGCTGCTGATGACACGAATGGTCAAGTTCGCGGGATATTCTGTCTGGCGAGTCGGGATCGCGTTTTCGGTGTGACGAACATTACGGATTCCTGGCGTTCTTCGCCGGTTCAGTGGTCGTGCGGACCACGAAACACCCGGATTGCCTGGAAAAAAGGAGAACCGCCGTGTTGTTGGAGGATCACGGCAATGAGTCAATCCGCTCTTGATTGTTGTCAGGGCGCCTTCCAGAATAGCCCGGTAGCAGGCCATGGGAGACACTCGCGATGCGGATCGATGGACAGCGAGAAAGCGAGAACGTGGAAGATCGCCGAGGGCGGCGACCTCCCGTTCCGCTCGCCATGGGAGGTGGCGCTGGCATGCTGCTGGTGGTGGTGCTGTTCTTTTTGAATGGTGGCGATCTGGCGGGGTTGTTCCGACTTTTGGCCAGGCCGCAAGCGGCTCCGCAGCAGCCCGCCTTTCCCGATGCCGGGGACGATACCGTTGATCCTGCGGAGGAACCGCTTCGCCAGTTTGTCTCGGTCGTGCTTGCCGACACGGAAGATGTGTGGACCGAGCAGTTCCGGCAGGCAGGGCAGGTCTACCGGAAGCCGAAGCTCGTTCTGTTTACCAAGCAGGTGCAATCGGCATGCGGAAATGCCTCCGCTGCCGTGGGACCGTTTTACTGTCCCGGAGACGAGCGGGTTTATCTCGACCTGTCGTTCTACCAACAGCTGAAGAATCAACTGAATTCCGGAGGCGACTTCGCCCAAGCCTACGTGGTCGCGCACGAGGTCGGACATCATGTCCAGAACCTGCTGGGTTACACCGAATTGGTCGATTCCAAGCGGGAACAGGCTGATGCCAATCAATGGTCAGTACGTCTGGAATTGCAGGCAGACTATCTGGCCGGAGTCTGGGCTCGGCACGCGAACGAAATGCGGGACATGCTCGACAAGGGGGACCTGGAAGAGGCGATCCACTGCGCCCGGCAGATCGGTGACGATACGCTGCAAAAAGCCGGGCAGGGGTATGTCGTCCCGGAGAAGTTCACGCACGGGACATCGGCCCAGCGGGCTCGCTGGTTCAAGGCCGGTTTTCAGTCCGGCAGCTTTGGGGAGGCTGAGGTTCTTTTCACGATCCCCTTCAATGAACTGTGAAACTGCATGGATCGACCAGGGAAATCGTCATCTGGTGACAGACAGAAATGCCGTGCCCCTCTGCCAGAGCGGACGGACATTTCTGTCGGTACGCTGGTGAAGATTGTTCTGAATCAGCGAGAACAGGGAGAGAAGCGATGGGGGAACAATGGATGACTCGCCGGGGCCGCTGGCTGGGATTGATAGCGGGACTGGGGATGGGAGTCGCCAGCGGAGGGCTGTGGCCGAGCGGGTCGATCGCGCAAGGGCCCGTTAAGCCGTCTGCTGCAGCGCCGGTCGTGGTGCCGGATTTGCGTCTGAAACTCATCGGTAGCCTGTCGTCACGGCACGTGTACACTCTGTATGGGTACATCGGTGTCGTAGCGGACGGTGCCGTGCGGGGGCAGGAATCGCCTGAGAGGACCGAATCCCTGATGTCTGAAGTGGGGGTCATGGCGGACCAGCTGGTCGCCGAATTGGGCGACCTGTCGAAAACGGGTCTCACTCCCGAGGACGCTGCCGCCGTGCGCGAGATGATGGCGATCTATCAGCTGCTGAAAGAAGAAGCCGATGCCGTGCGTATCTATGGGAAGAACAAGACGGAAGCGAATGGAGCCGCCTTTCAAAAGAAACGGATGGAGGTCTGGCCGCGGATTGCCCGAGTGATCGGAATTCCCGAGCCGTAAGCATTGATGTCCTCTTCCTCGCACCCGCAGAAAGAAACATGACAATTCCCCAGCGAATCGTATCGCTGCTTTCGAGTTCGACCGAAATTGTGGCGGCGCTGGGCTGTCTCGACCGGCTGGTGGGGCGGTCCCATGAGTGCGACTATCCACCCGAGGTCTTGGCGCTTCCGCAATGTTCACGGCCACGGATCGATCCACGGGCCTCCAGTCGGTCAATCGATGAGCAGGTGAAGGCATTATTGGCCGATCAGATCTCGATATTCGAGGTGGATGGTCCCCAGCTGGCAGCGCTGCAGCCAGATCTGATCCTGACGCAGACTCTGTGTGAAGTCTGTGCCGTCAGCGACCGGGATGTCTTGGTGGCTCTGGGAGATACGGCGGGCTTGTCGCGATTGTTATCACTTCGGCCGCAGTGTCTGGCGGATACATGGGCGGATATCGAAACCGTGGCCCAGGCACTGGGCGTTCCCGAGCGGGGAGCTGCAGTGGTTCAAGCCCTGCGAGAGCGGATGGAGTTGTTGCAGAACCGCGTAGCTGGCCGCCCGCGTGTACGCGTGGCATGCCTGGAGTGGCTGGCCCCTTTGATGGCGGCTGGAAATTGGGTTCCGGAACTGGTCGCAGCAGCTGGTGGGGAGGCCGTGGTTGGCCGGGCGGGACAGCATTCGCCGTGGTTATCGTGGGAAGATCTAGTTGCCGCAGACCCGGAAGTGATCGTCCTGATGCCGTGCGGATTTGATCTGACTCGGACCATGCGCGAGTCACTGTGCCTGCCTGACGCCCCGCACTGGCGGGAACTGTCCGCAGTGCAGCGGGGACGCGTCTATGCGGTGGACGGCAACCAGTATTTTAACCGTCCGGGCCCTCGATTAGTGGAGTCGGCAGAACTCCTGGCGGCGATCTTCGAAGAGGCTCCGCTAGACAATGAAAAAGCCCAGCGGTGGTCACCACTGGGCTTTCATTCCATCGATTATTCCGGGCACTGCAATTATTCCGGACACTGAGCGGCAGGCGTCACTGCATTTGCGGCGACACAGCGTTCACAGAGCGGACGTTCACAGAGCGGACGTTCACAGAGCGGACGTTCACAGAGCGGACGTTCACAGAGCGGACGTTCACAG
>QWPB01000106.1 GCA_003671275.1 Planctomycetota bacterium
GTACTTTCGCAGCACGGCGTCGAGAGGTTCATCCGTGCGGACCGTCTCGTGATCGATCCCCTCCGCAGCACAGCGGCGGCGAATGTCATGCAAAAACGTCTGCATGGCTGTCAGGTAACCTTCCCGTAGCGACCGGGGATCACAGACCAGCTGGCCGGCCTCTTCCATCCCCTGAAAACGGGTCACTCCGGAGTAGCTGAACTCCACCTCTTCCGGGTCCAGAACCTGCAGGACAAGCACGTCATGCCCGCGTTTGCGGAGCATTCGCAGTCCCTGAAAAAGTCCTTCACGCGGGACAAACAGATCGGATACCAGGACCACCATTCCCTTCTGGGACTTCTCCTGCGCGGTCTGTCGAAGGATCGCTTCCAGATCGGTTTTCTGGGCCGGGTTCTGCTGAAACAGGACCGACAGGATCGAGCCCAGATGGGTGTTCGTGCTTCGCGAGGGAACCTGTCCGCGAACCTGATTGTCAAACGCCGTCAGCGACACGGCGTCCTGTTGTTTGAGCAGTAGATAGGTCAGAGCCCCGGCAATCTGGCAGGCGTAATCGTACTTGGTGATCGCATGCGACCCGAACTGCATGGACTCGCTGATATCCACCAGCAATGTTGTCCGCAGGTTTGTCTCTTCCTCGAACAGCTTGAGATAGTATTTGTCGGTTTTAGACCAGACCTTCCAGTCGATCCGGCGAGTGTCGTCGCCGGGGGTATATTCCCGATGCTGAACGAACTCGATCGACTGGCCAAAGTAGGGGCTGCGATGCATCCCGGAAAGAAATCCCTCGACGACCTGACGTGTCAGTATCTCCAGCCGCGAGATGCGAGCGACAACTTCCGGGGGAAGTGACTTGGGAGAGGCATGAGCCACGGGCGGAACCCCAGGAAGGCTGACGGCGGAAGATCACCGAGGGAAGGCTTTCCGCCATGTTCCCGGATTCCACGAATGCTGTCCAGCCGATCTCGTCGGGAGAACGCTCTGGTGACACCGGTTATTGGGCACTGACCATATCTGGGCGCAGCCGTTTGGCGTCTCGTAGATAGACATGCTTGATTTCGCATTGAGGCTTATCGGTATTGCAGTGCAGCAGGATGCGGATGCAGCGGGGCATGCTGCCTGCCACCGCGATCTCACTGGCGCAGAGCAGCGGTACCTGGCTCATTCCGATGGCTCGTGCCGCTTCGGCGGGAAACACGGCGTTCAGGTCTTGTGAAGTCGTGAAAATGGCCGACACAATTTCGTCGTAGACCACGATCTCATTCGCGGTCAACAGTTCCTGCAGCAACTCGCGAGTTGCCGCTAGAATCTGCGCGGCGTCGTTCGCCTCGACCGTTGTCGCCCCACGAATGCCCCGCACTGCCATGTCGTTCCCCACACTGGACGGTGTCCCCGTTCGGCTGATGTTGACCTGGACTCAGTCCGCGAGGCAACTGCCACCGCCCATGCACGCAGTGTACCGTTGAACGAAACCGCAGGGAATCGGGCAAATCCGATCCTCTCGCCGTCTGAAAAAACACAGACATCCGAGGCCCCTGGGGCTCGAATGTCTGGTTTGTTTGTCGAACCCGTGGCCTGCGTCTACTTGCGGGCACTGGGGTGCTGCATCGAGACCCAGGCTCCGTTTTGCTGGCTGCTGGCGACGCACTGCTGGATGAAGAACATCCCTTCCACCCCATCGTAGACGTTCGGGTAAATCGTGTCGCGGGTTTCGAACTTGTTCCCTGCAGCCCGATCAGCCATCGAGTCATAGGCGAAGCGATATACGTTCGCAAAGGCCTCGAAGAACGCTTCGGGGTGACCGCTGGGCAGGCGGCTGCTGGCTCCTGAGAGGGCGCTCAGGTATGGCCCTCCGTTGCGAGTGTAGATCTGGTGCGGCTGTCCATTCTTGCGAACGAGCAGTTCATTCGGGTTTTCCTGACGCCAGGAGATGGCCCCCTGAGTCCCGTCGACTTCAATGAACAGATCATTCTCGCGACCATGCGAAATCTGGCTGGCGGTCACGGTGCCCAGGGCGCCGTTCTCCATTCGGACGACGGCGTGGCCATAGTCATCCAGCGCCCGGCCCGGTTCGAAGATCTTGAAGTTGCAGGAGATCTCCACGGGCAAGAGACCCGTCATGTACCGGGCGAGGTTGTAGGCATGCGTGCCGATGTCGCCAAAGCACCCGGAGATTCCCGACTGTTTGGGGTCGGTACGCCACTTGGCCTGCTTTTGATCGCTCGACTCCAGTCGCGTTCGCAACCAACCCTGAATGTAGTTCGAGCGGAAGGCATTGATCTCGCCCAACTCACCACTCTTGATCATCTCTCGGACTTGTCGCACGAGTGGATACCCGGTGTAGTTGTGCGACAAGGCGAACACGACGCCGCTCTTCTCGACCAGTTTCTGCAACTCCTCCGCTTCCTTCAGATCGAAGGTCATCGGCTTATCGCAGACCACATTGAATCCCGCCTCGACCGCAGCCTTCGCCACGGCAAAGTGCGTATGGTTGGGTGTGGCGACGGTCACGAAGTCGATCCGCTTGTCGGCGGGCAGCGCCTTCTCCGCCGCGATCATCTCAGGGACCGAACCATACGCCCGGTCGGGCTTGATGTCATACGCGGGGGCCGACGCCTTGGCTCGAACGGGGTCCGAAGATAGCGCACCCGCGACCAGTTCCGCCCGATTGTCGAGGACAGCTGCGGTGGCATGCACACGCCCGATGAAGGAGCCTTGTCCACCGCCGACGAGGGCCATGCGGAGCTTGCGATTGAGTGAGCCGTTGGTCGTATCCATGGAGCGTCATCCTCGTTGTGGTGGGGCGGCAAAGTGAACGTTTCGCCGGGGGCAATCGAGGCAGGATAGTCGTGCCTTGGGGTGACAATCAAACGAGGACGGAGTCGAGATAACCGGCGTAATCGGCAGGTTCGACCACCCGGGAAATTGTTCCGACATCTGGCACGGAGCGTGCTAGGCTTTCGATCGGCTCGTATTCGATTGGGCAGCCCTTCCTTCCCCCGGCAGGTTTTCCGTGACATTTGCAGCATTGAAACCACGTTCCTATCTTCGGACTCCAGCGTTGATTCAGATACGCGCCTGGGCGGGGACGATTGTCACTTGGCTCGTGGCGATTGGCGTTTTTGCGAGACTCAGTCGAGATGAATTGCCGTGGTTGGCGACGATTTACTACGCCACTCCATTGCCACTGCTGGCAATGGGAGCGGTGCTGTTGATGGGGATTCATTGGGAAAAGAAGCCTCGCCGCTATCGGTGGATGTTCTGCGCAGGCTTGCTGATCCTGGCCAATTTAACCGAAGACTGGCGCGGGCGACCGGATCGCAGCCATCGTGATGACCTCAAAGTGGTCTTCTGGAATGCCTGTCGCATTAACCACGGTTGGGAGTCCGTGACCGCCGAAGCCCGCAGCTGGGATGCCGACGTGATCGCTCTGGTGGAAGCGGGGCGGGGAACGGAACGGAACCGCGAACGCTGGCGGGATGGAGTTCCTGGTTATACGGTGAATCTGCTGGGCGGCGGGTTGATGTTGCTGGTGCGGGGCGAGTCCGGTGAATCGACAGTGCATGAATTCTCGAACAACAGCCGAGCCCGTCAGATTCGTGTGACCGTGGACGGCCGATCAATGACACTGGTGATCGTTGATATCGACGCCAACCCGTTCAGCTCGCGGCGCGAAGCACTGGCCCAATTGGCCGAAGTGGCGGACGGGCTGACGCACGAGCCCGTATTGATCCTGGGAGATTTCAATACCCCGGCGGATTCGGCTTTGCTTCGGCCATTGCGAACGAACTATCGCCTGGCGTTTGATGAGGCCGGGCAAGGGTATCGATCGACGTGGCCGATTCCGTTTCCGGTCCTGTCGATCGATCAGGCGTGGTTCAATTCACAGATCGAGGTGACCGCCTGTCAGCACCTGTGGACGGGGGCCTCGGATCATCGTCCGGTGTCATTGAAAGTTCGACCGCCCCGTCCGGGAGTGGCCATCTCACCCGCATCGAAGCAGCCCAAGGGATAGGCTTTACACCATCACTCCGCCTCGCTTTTCGGCGAGCTTCTCTCGAACTCGTTTTTCCAGCGTCTTGAGTACCTTGAAGTCACTCCAGTACGGTGACTCAAAGGCCGGACGTAGTGGCAGCGGGACATCGTCCATGCGATAGACCGTTCCCGCGACATTGATGCCATAGGTCGCCGTGGTGAACGCGACCGCCGCAATGCGGGCCGTTTCACTCATCTTGGGATCGAGGGTGATGACCGGAATTGATTTCAGGTGATCACGGGCGGGCTGGTTAAAGTTCGACATCGGATCGCTGGCGATAATCATCGCCGCGTCGGCCTCACCCCGCGCGAGCAGATCCGAGGTCGTGAACTCGCCCGGATTGAATCGCGGATACCCCCGGCACAGATTCACGCCAAACGGATACCCCGTGGACCAGGTGACCACTTGGTCGGCCCCCGTGACGTTGCCGTGCCCGCGCATCGGCTTGGCGACCCAGCGGGTGTGCTTGTTCATATCCCGGGCCAGCGCCAGCACCGCTCCAGCGTTGAAGTGCTTGCCGCGAGTCATCGTGACCCCCATCCCAAACAGGATCGCCCCGTAGCTGGCCTGGATCATCCCCTCCACCACTTCCCGGAGAGTCTTAATTGAAATTCCGGTCTTGGTCTCCACACTCGGATCGGGATCGAGTCCCTTAGCCAGCAATCGCATGGCCCATGCCAACTCAAAGTCGGACCGCGGCTTGATCTGCAGGAAGATGTCGCATGCCTTGGCACTCTTGGTCTTCCGGACGTCGATCAACACGGCGGTCCGGTCCTTACGCCCATTGGGAAGCTCTTCGCTCTTGGGCATCAGGCTGTATTTCATGAAGTGCCGGGGATGGCTTTCCGCCGGGTTTCCGCCCCAGAAGAGAATGTAATCCGCGCGGTTGCGGATCTCTCCCAGGGTGCTGGTCACCTCTCCCACGCCCTGAAAGGCCATGCCAGTCGGCCCGTGACAGACACTGGTCGTCGTGTCGATCATCCCACCGATCCAGTCGGTGATCGCCACTGCTACACGCTGGGCTTCGCTGGTCGTGTCCGACAATCCGTAGGTGATCGGGTACTTGGCGTTGGTCAAAATGTCGGCTGCCCGCTCAATCGCCTGTTCATAACTGGCGGGTTGCCCATCGATCCGGGCATCAGGTTCGTTCTCAATATGGTGGTTCAGGAACCACGCCTTTCCGAGGACGCAGGCCTGCTTGGCTTCGACGATGCGGTTCCCTTTGACATGCAGGTCAATATCGTCACAAACACATCCGCAGAATGTGCAGGTGGCATCTTCGACAATCTTCAGCTCCAGCGAAGGAGCGGATGTAACAGCAGTGGCAATCGACATTGGACGACCTCGGCAATCAGGGTCCGACCCACGGATTCAGCGAGTGGATTTCCACTCTCTTGGAAATCCACTCTGCTGTCAATTGGGATGGTGTCTGGTGTGAGGGTGTCGACTGACCGGTCCGGCATTATTCGTCACTGCTCGCTGAACTGCCGCCCCCGCCGAAGGCCCCCATCGCCATCATCCCTCCGCCGCCAATCCCAATCGCTCCCACGACGAGCCCAATCCAGAGATTGACCCCAGTGTCCGGGGTTCCATCAACAATGATGGCCTGCTCAGGATCAGATTTCAGGTAGGTTAGCTTGACCGTATCGGCGATCAGGGCGTCACCATCCGAGATCTTTTCGTAAAACGAACTCGTAATGGACATCTCCTTCTGGATGCTGCGTCCTTCCCCTTGGTAGGCCACGGTCAGATAGTAAGAACGGCTGCCGCGCCGACCCGTTCGCGAGGAGCGACCACTGATGGTCGTGGCATCCACGGTTGCGCCTTCCGCAGCCAGTTTCGCACGAAACTGCTTGTGGCTGTACCCGTTCCAAGCCAGAAACGGTCCACCAATGGCCATGATCAAGAGAATAATTGCGCCTCGCATCGTGTGAACCTTTCAGTCAATTCCAGGGAAGGGGCCAACGGTGACACTAGTCAGCGATCGGTAGTCTTACAAATGCCGACCAAGTGCGTCAAATCGAAATGGGAGCGGGCGTGGAATTGTGTCTGGGCCAGGGAAGTGTGGCGAGTTGGTACTCGGCCCTCACTCTCTCCCGAAATTCGCACCAGATGAACGGCACATCGCTCGTGGGAAAGGGGGGGGCGGAGATTTCGGCCCCTACTTTTCAGACTCGCATACTGTGGAATTCAGTTCCAGGTCGGCCTTTGTCATAATCCCTCCCCCGGTCGCTGACCGAGATTGACTGCCCTGCCCCGTTGCTGACCGGTTTTATGGCCCTTTTGAACCTCACTGAACTCAGTTATCACCTGCGCGGGAACCCGCTGTTGGATCAGGTGACCTGCCGCGTTGAGCCGCGCGAGAAGATCGGTCTGCTGGGACGCAATGGGGCTGGAAAAACGACCCTTATGCGGTTGCTGTGTGGCGAGATTGAGCCGGATGGCGGCTCGATGGCCATGACCCCCGGAACACGCGTGGCCCGGTTGCCCCAGGAAGTCCCGCAGGACCTGGTGGGCCCCGTCGAGTGCATCGTCCGGGGAGGAATTCCGGTTGACCTGCACGAAGCCGATTGGCAGGCGGAACAGAGCGTCGAGCAGATTTTGGCCACGATGGAACTGGACGGGGCTGCCGCGTTTGAGAAGCACTCCTCCGGGATGAAACGGCGGGTTCTGCTGGCCCGCGCCCTCGTCTCAAAGCCGGACCTGCTTCTGCTCGACGAACCGACGAACCACCTGGATCTGGAGGCCATTCGCTGGCTCGAGAGCTTCCTGTCGAAGTGGGGCGGCGCACTGATATTCGTCACGCACGACCGGCAGTTCCTTCGAAAACTCGCCACACGCATCATGGAGATCGATCGCGGTCGATTGTTTGACTGGTCGTGTGACTACGACACGTTTCTGGTACGAAAAGAGGCTGCTCTCCTGGTGGAAGAAAAGCAAAATGCTCTGTTTGACAAGCGGCTGGCCTCTGAAGAAGTCTGGATTCGTACGGGAATCAAGGCCCGCCGGACTCGCAACGAGGGCCGTGTCCGGGCCTTGGAAAAACTACGACTGGTTCGCTCCGAACGCCGGGACCGGGTCGGCAAGGTGAAGATGGAAATTCAAGAGGCCGAACGCAGCGGAGCCCTGGTGGCCGACCTCAAGAATGTCTCCTTCGGCTACCCCGATCGTCCGATTGTCGACCGCTTTTCCACGACCGTCATGCGGGGAGACAAAATCGGCATCATTGGTCGCAACGGGGCCGGCAAGACAACGCTGCTCAAGCTCTTACTGGGACAGCTGCAACCGACGGAGGGTCAGGTCCGCCTGGGCTCCAATCAGCAGATCGCCTACTTTGACCAGTTACGGCAGACACTGAACGAAGACGAAACCGTTCAACAGAGCGTTGGCGATGGAGCCGATACCGTCGTCATCAATGGAGCGGGCAAACATGTGATTGGTTATTTGCAGGATTTTCTGTTCACTCCGGACCGGGCCCGCACTCCGATCAAGTATCTGTCGGGGGGCGAGCGAAATCGCGTGTTGCTGGCCCGCCTGTTTTCCAAACCGGCCAACATTCTGGTGCTTGACGAACCGACGAACGATCTGGATATGGAAACGCTTGATCTCCTGGAAGAACGGCTTGTCGAGTTCAACGGCACCGTGCTGACGGTCAGTCATGATCGCGAGTTCCTGAATCACGTCGTCACCAGTACCATCGTTTTTGAAGATGAGGGGGTCCGCGAATACGTGGGTGGATATGACGACTGGCTCCGGCAGCGGGCAACTCCGACGGATGTGGCCAGGCCGCTGGTGGAATCTCGATCCGTAGTCGTTCCGGTGAAGTTACGAAAACTGTCGTTCAAGGAGCAGCGGGAGCTGGAAATGCTTCCCGGATTGATCGAGGAACTGGAGGTGGAGATTGCCAGCCTCCATTCGGAGATGGCGAATCCTGGTTTCTATCAACAGCCGGGCGACAAGATCGCGAAGTCACAGGCTCATCTGACAGCCCAGGAGGCGAAACTCGCCCATGCCTACATTCGCTGGGGCGAGTTAGAGTAAATTCTGTGGCAGGTGTTGTGGATCGTTCGGCGTATGCTTGGTCATCCCGCGAACAAGCGACCGCTACTTCTTGTTGCCGAGTGGCCACGCACTGACGCCCACCCGTTTTGACCAGGCGTCCCATTGGGACGACATCGCGGCGACTCGATCCGGGTGTTGTGAGGACAGGTCGTGCATTTCGGATCGATCCTGGCCGATGTCGTATAACTCCCAGGAACCGGTTTTCTGGCCGTGGTGTTTGCTGACGAGCTTCCATTGACCATCCCGGACGGCTCGGTTTCCTTCGTGCTCCCAGAAGAGCGGGGAGGGACGCTGCAGTGACTGGCCCGCGAAGGCAGAACGCAAGCTAACGCCTTCTTTTGGAGTGATTTCCGTGTCTGCGTAACGTGTGGGGTAGGTGGCCTGGCCCAGGTCGACACACGTGGCCATGATATCGATCAGATGGGCCGGCTGGTGTTCCAGTTGGCCGCCTCGCGAGGCGGCGATTCCGGCGGGCCAATGGGCGATGAGCGGGGTGCTGATGCCGCCTTCATGTTGCCAGTGTTTGTACTCGCGAAATGGTGTATTACTGACATTCGCCCATGCCTCCCCGTAAGCCACGTAGGTATCCGCCGGCCCCGGCATGGCGGGCGGCCCCATGCGAACCGGTCGGCCATCGCGGGTCTGCTTGGGGTGGATCAGCGGTTGAAACTGATCCTTAGCCAATGGTTTGTGTTGCGCTGACGCGACCTCTTTCAGATTGGGTTTTCGCCCGATCCCCTCGGCACAGCCTCCGTTATCTTGCATGTAGAGAATCAGGGTGTTGTCGAGCTGTCCCTGCTCTTTCAGCGTCTGGACCACGCGTCCGATTCCCTGATCCATTCGGTCAATCATCGCGGCATAGACCTCCATGCAGCGCAGCTCCCACTCGCGATGAGCCACGCTCGTCCAATCTCCGGCGGTCGGGCTCAGCTCCGTGGATGAAGAAACCAGTCCCAGCTTCTTCAACTGGGCATACCGGGTCTGACGGATGGAGTCGTACCCTGCGTCGTACTTTCCCCGGTACTTGGCGATGTCTTCCGGTAAGGCGTGCATCGGCCAGTGGGCGGCTGTGAATGCCATATAAAGAAAGAACGGCTGGTCGGCGTTCTCCGTCTTGTGATCCTTGAGATACCGCACCGCATTTTCGGCAATCGCATCGGTGTAGTAATACTGCTTGGGCTGATACTCCGGGTCGTTCTCGCATGTGATCATCGTGTTGTTACGCACGAGCGTCGACGGGTCATAGAAACTTCCCGCGCCGGTGATTGTGCCGTAGAACCGGTGGAATCCACGTTGCAGTGGCCAGTTATGCTTCAGGGCATCAGGGGCCGTTTTGCGAGTGACGTGCCACTTGCCCGTCATGTAGGTCCGGTAACCCGCGGGTTGCAGGACCTCCGCGATGGTGACGGCGTGGCGGCTGAGTTCCCCCGCATAGGCTGGGCCGTTGGTTGCGGTGTGGTCGTCCGTCATGTGGCCGACACCCGCCTGATGCGAATAGAGACCGGTCAGCAAGGCCGCCCGCGTGGGACAGCAACGGGCCGTGTTGTAGAACTGCGTGAATCGCACTCCGCCAGCTGCCAGCCGGTCGAGAGTGGGCGTCTGGATCTCACCCCCATAGCAGCCGATATCGGAGTATCCCATGTCATCGGACAAGATGACGATGATGTTCGGCGAGGCGGCGTGACTGGCTGTCGTCAAGATTGCCAGCAGCCAACCCAAGAGATGCAGACTTGGTCGTAACATCAGGGATTCCGATTCGAGAACAAGCGGGAGTACGAGTTATGGAGCCCCAGCCTCTGGGGGTGACGATGTCGCGGTGGGTGGTGCCTCGGTGGCAGGCTTGACCGGATTCTGCGATCCGGTCGGGGCGACCTCTTCCGTCGCACCGGGCAACTGACCGGGCGGCGTGGTACTCGATGGAGGTGGGGTTTCTGCGGGGGCGGGAACGGGTGGCGTCTCGCTGGCTCCCGGAAGCCCAGTGACTGGCTTCGGCTTCAAATCGTTCGCAGTCCCGGAGTCACCGGGCAGCATTCCCGGTTGAGCGGGAGCTGTCACCGGTGGCGGCAGGGGAGATGCAGGTTCTTCCTCAGGTTTCGTTCCCGAACTGATCCAGTTCCACAGCCCCCCGATAATCAGGACGACACCGATGAGGGCCAGCAGTTGGTATTTGGGATCTTCCCAGGGCGACGGGGGTTCCGGAGCGGGCTCTTCGGCGATGCGTTCTTTCTTTTTCTTTTTTTTCACGGGAGGGGCCGCTTCTGCTTCGGCGGCAGGTTCGTTGATGTGCAGGTCATACCCCTCGATATCCCCGGTAGTTGCCAGCACGAACGGCTCCGCGTTGTCCAGCGATTCTTGTGACGAAAGGTGAGCAGAAGCTTCTGACGGGGGGGACGCGGCATCGGTGTCAGAGTACGCTTTGGCGGGACTCATTCCCCGCTTGAATCCCTTGTCCGTGGAAACCTGAATGGACGATGGCTCCTGGGGCGTGGCAGCGCTGCCTCCCAAGGGGATTCCCATGGGGGGAGGAGGGGGGATCGTCATCACCTGCTGGCATTGCGGACACGTGACCGCCCGTCCCGCCCGGCTGGCATCGCGGGCTTCCAGCTTGGCCCCGCAATGGGGGCACCCGAACATGTAACCGGCCATCAGTGCCTCATCTCGAACAACGTGACCCGCGAGCCACTGAATCAGGGACAGCTGCATCACAACGGGAAGACCGGCTCAATGCAAGTCACGACACAATTCACACCGAATTCCAAACCGGCACTCGTCCACGGGGGACCAATTTCAGTCGCGGAGCCAGCGGGCCAGATCGGGGGCTTTCAGCCGGATCTCCTGGGCAGCGATATCGGCCATCCGCGAGGCTCCCATTGCATTGAAGTGGGTGTTGTCGACCGCCGGATTTGCCAGGCCAGGCCCCTCCGCGCGGGGTGGTTTGTAGTCTGGATACTCCCCGGCCTCGGGATTGCAAAACAGCTTCGCGGACCGCTCGGGGCCCAGTAACGTCAGCAACTCCATGGAGTGCAAATTCATCTCCAGCACAGGCACTTCCAGGCGTGCTCCCACTTCCCGAACAGCTTGGGGGTAATCGCCCAGCGTGTTGCGGGCTTTGTTTTCTTCGTCAAAGGCCCTCCGCGCCACGGAGGTCGCCAACAAGGGGCTCCCCTGCCTGTCACGGGTTTCACGGACGAAACGTTCGAGGTTTTCCGTGTAGGCCCCGAAAGGAGCCGCGTAGCCCGGCTTGCCCTCTTTCATGTCGTTGTGTCCGAACTGAATGATGACGTAGTCTCCCGGCTGCATCTCGGCCAACACGCCCGGCCAGCGTTGCGACAGCGAGGCATGACTGGTGTGGCCTGACACCGCTCGGTTGACGATCGTGACATTGGAATGAAAGTAGAGCGGCATCAGTTGTCCCCAGCCACGCATCGGTCCGGCGGGGTTCAGGTGATAATCCGCCATGGTCGAATCGCCCACCATGAAGACCTTGACTTTGGCGGGGTGGACGGCTGGCTGATCTGTCCGAGGCGGGTCAGCCCAGAGCGGTCCACTCAACAGCAGGATTGTCAGGAAGGTCCGCCGTAGAAAGTCGTGAAGTGGTGGCATTGTGCGGGACCTACTCCTCAATCGCCCAGCGGCTGCTGAAGATCAGTCCGCTGACGATTTCTTCGCGAAAATCGGTGTTCTGGTTCGGACGGAACCGTATCACGGCGGCATCTCCCAGTCGCGGGTACAACTGGGCATTGGAAGCCTTGAACTGTGGTTCGTGAAACGTGTGGCCGGAATTGAGTACCACGTACTTCCGCGGATGCAGCGGGTTCGGATAGATCAGTGGGACCGCGTGCAGATCAGGGTTGTAGCGGCTGCCATTCCAGGTGATGGACTCCTCGTCCCACTCCAGGGGAAGACCGTCGAGTACCTGGGCAATGAGCGAGTTGGAGCCCGGATCCCCAAACAGGATCAGGTGGTGGTTGGCGATCATTTCTTTCGTGACATCGGTGTCAGCGACGACCTGAACCCGACCCCGCATCCATTGGTCGAACTCCCGCTCGAAACGTCGCAGGCAAAATTCCGTATAGGCCTGATGAGCCGCCGACCAGGGGGTTCCGGTCCCGCGAACACAGACAAACGACTGCATAAAAGCGTCGTCGATGGGCCCCTGCAGGTGACGTCGTTTCCGTGGCTCGTCCGGGTCATCAAACGCCAGCGAGTCGTCGTAACTGAGCAGTTGCCACGAATCACCGCTGCGGACAAAGTAGACCTGCGGAAGTCGGCCTTCAGCGGCCTCCGTGAGTGGGAATTCGATGGAGCCATCAATCGATACCCGCTCTGCCACGGTCCGCGAGAGGCTCAGGGCCTCGACGTTTTCGGTATCGATCAGCAATACCCCATTGTCGTCCACGGAGGAACTGACCGCCGACTCCTCATAGGGGATGATCTGCTCTTCGATCCGCAACCAGTCGCACTCGTTGTACTTCACGGTATACGTGGAAAAACGCATGGTCCGGCGGTCGTACTCCTCGCGGCGTCCATTTTCGGCGCGGGCTTGATGGAACGCCATAAACTTCGCGAGACTTTCCGGATCAAAGGCGTGCCCCATGTTCGGCCCGATAAGAACCTGTAGTGGAGCCTTTTCGGTCGCAGCCAGATCTCGCATTGTAGTGCTGGCCGCCAGTTGGGGGTCGTTCTCTCCACCGTAAGTGATCAGGGGGACGTTCAACAGATTGGTGGCATAGTGGGTTGCGTCATAGATACTCAGTGTCCGATCTTGAAACTCAGGGAGCGGACTCTCCACCTTCTGGTACTTGTAGAAATCCACGAAACCCGCTCCGGCTCCCACAGAACACCATTTCGCGGGATGATGCAGTCCCAGGTGCCAGGCCCCGGCCCCTCCCATGGAGAAACCCCATAACACCACGCGCCGTTCATCGATTCGGTAGCGACGGACGGCATCGTGAATCGCTTCTAGGACATCGGTTTCCCCGGCCCAGCGATAGGCGTTGTTTCCGCGACCAAAGACATCAATCTGAATCCAGGTTTGAGTCTCCGGGGCGGGCTTTCCGTGGTGCTGTGCCAGAAAATTAGCTTCGGTCAGTCCATCACTCCGACCGTGTAAAACGACATACAGCGGCCAGCGATGTGAGCCACTGACGGTGAAGTCCTGGGGAAGCGTCACGGCGTAGGGTTGGGCTGTCTGGTCGATGGCCGAACGGTAGGCGATCACGTGTTTTCCGGGCGACATGGCCCAGGGGACTGCCCCCGATTGCAGGGCCGTGATCCGCTGCGAGGCGACTTGGGCGGCCCGTTGGAGGTTCTCAGCGGCCTTCTTGTGGCCGTATTCCTGGAACCTTCCGGCTCGCGAGATGGCGTCGATCACAAATTCGATATCGCCCAGCTCGCGTTCGCCGGAGTGATCCGCCCGCCAGGCACTCGTCTGCCGCTGCAATTGAGCGTTCAGTGCCGCCAGCTCGTTTCGTTGCCCGTAGGTGATGTTCAGTCCCGGACCCAGCGGGGTATCCGCCGATGGCTCCGCTCCCCTCATGGACGAAGTCCACCACAGGCTGACAAAAGACAACAGTGCGATATGCAATGACACGGGGCGAATCATGGATCGGCTCTCATCGGAGGACTGCCGCACAACCCGGAAGCTGTGTTCGTACTCAACGTGGTGTGTCCCCCTTTTCAATCGTTGTCATTGGTCAAGGGGAATTCTTTCGGATCATCCCGGTCGATGGGGCTGGCGGCAAGCTCGTACCGGTTTTTCCGAATTTACCGGCCACTTGGTCTCGGAAAGGTTTGCCTGACCGGAAAGTCTTTGACCCCACCCGGAAGCGAACCTAGGTTGAATGTGTTCGATGTGTGGCCGGTGACGTGGTGCCCTTGCGGTGCTCGAACCAGCTCTGTCGAGACGAGGCGATCCACCTCGTCAAATCGCAGACATCCGGAGCGCGGCAAGGAAAGCTGGGAAGCTTTGAGGGGACCTTGCCGCGCTTTTTTATTGGATTACAGGGTATCCGACGGGGCTGTGGTAATGGCCCGTCGGGGTGTGCGGCGATTCTCATCGGCACTAAATGCCTGATTGATCTTGCCGTGATTGCGGGCTCGAACTAGAAACGCGGCTGCTGGCAGGAGTTGTGCGTCTTGCATGGCCTGTGAAACGTTTGGCAGGGATGCCTTCGATGTCTGATTTCCCCACATTGCGACTGGCGTCGCCGCTCCCTCCCATCATGCATGGGACGCTTGGCGAATTCGTGGATGACCCGATTCATGTCATGCGGCAGATGTGGGCTTCGCACGGCGAAGTGGCTGCCTTGCAGGACGATAACCACCGCATTCATTTCGTCTTCGGTCCCCAATATAACCACGAAGTCCTGGGGGACACCCGGAAATTTCACGCTCAATTCTTTGCCGTTCGCGGACCTCGCAAGTCCGCCCAGCGGCGGGTGACGAGTGGTCTGCTCAGTATGAATGGGGACCAGCATCGCGAGCATCGTCGGACGGTTCAGGCCCCCTTTCAGAAGAAAGCGGTTCAGGCGTATCACGATCAGGTGATTGGAGTCACACAGGACCAGCTGGCCTCCTGGAACCCCGGCGAAACCAAAGACATCGCTGAGGAAATGACGCACTACATGCTTCGCCTGACCAGCAGCCTGCTGTTCGGAATGGACATTCCCGAGATGGCCTACGAGGTCGGTCGGTTGACGGAACGCTGGGTTGATCTGAATCATCAGGTCGGGCCCGCCGTGTTCTCTGCGGACCCGGCCCTGCTGGCCAACTATGAAGAGCTGTTGCAGGCCGCCGATGAACTCGAACAGGCGGTGTTGGAAATGGTTCGCATGCGGCGTGGCGGACAGCTGGGGATGGACGTTCTGTCCCTGCTGATCCGGGCACACGACATGCAAGGCGGGGTCAGCGACGAACAACTGGTCGGGCACATCGTGCTCCTGTTTGGGGCAGCTCACCTGACTTCGGCCCATACGCTGACATGGACGTTATTCCTGCTGGCCCAGCATCCGGGGGTGATGTCTCAGCTGCATGCCGAGTTTCAGGAAAAGCTCGATGGTCAGGCCCCCACTGCCGAGCAGGTCGATCAACTACCATTCCTGGATGCCGTGCTTCGAGAGAGCATGCGCGTGCTGCCGGCGTCGGCCTACTCGATCCGCGTGGCGGCGGAGACATGCGAACTGGGGCCGTTCAAGCTGAATCCTGGCAATCCGGTCATCTTCAGCCAGTTCATCACGCACCATATGCCACATCTGTTTCCACAGCCCGAGAAATTTCTGCCAGACCGCTGGGGGGCGATTAGCCCCTCGCCGTATGCCTACCTTCCGTTTGGTGCGGGGGCACGGATGTGCATTGGGGCAGCGCTGGCCATGATGCAGTTCAAAATTTCGTTGCCGACGATGCTTGGAAAATTCAAGCTGTCGATGGCCCCCGAGGCGGAAGTCCGGGCTCGTGTGATGTCGACAATGCTCTACCCCGCCTCTTCGGTGCCGATGCGGATCGAACGTCAGGACGGACATTTCACTTCGCAGCCCGTTTCCGGGAATATTCACACGCTGGTCGATTTGCCTCCGTCGACCGTTGCGATCCGCCGCGCGGCGTAGCGTTCTCAGATCCCAGGTAGTGGTCGGAGACATTCACGAGTTGAACCGATTGAGCAATTCTCATTTTCGGTTCCGCCCATTGAACAGGAATGTCCGTAGGCCCAGCGGGACGGGCATTTCCGCCAGTCTACCGGCAGCGGTCGATTTCTGAATCTGTTCAATCCGGCTTTCGAATGACTTCGGGAATGCTCTCTCCAGCCGCATAAAACCGCATGGAGATCGAGTTCACGCAATGTCGGGTGTCTTTGTCGGTCAGCCCTTCACCCAGGAATACATGCCCCAGGTGACCGCCACAGTTTTCGCACA
>QWPB01000081.1 GCA_003671275.1 Planctomycetota bacterium
CAGGTTCTGATCCAAAGTGGTGGAAATACCCCCTGGCGGAATGAAGACGGGCAGCAGAAGACGATTCCTTACTGGCTGCTGGTGGTGGCTGGGCTGGGTGTGTTCGCGGGGTGCGTCGGTAAATCTGCACAATTCCCACTGCAAACCTGGTTACCGGACGCGATGGAGGGCCCGACTCCCGTGTCGGCTCTCGTTCACTCGGCCACGATGGTGGCCGCTGGAGTGTATTTGGTCGGACGGTTCTATCCGGTGTTTACCCCGGAAGTGCTGCTGACGATCGCCTATGTTGGCTGTTTGACGGCCTTCATCGGGGCGACCATCGCGATCGTCGTGACGGACATCAAGCGAGTGCTGGCTTACTCGACCATCAGCCAACTCGGTTACATGATGCTCGCTCTAGGTGTCGGCGGCTGGATGGCCGGGCTGTTCCACCTGATCACGCATGCCTTCTTCAAATCGCTGATGTTCCTCTGCTCGGGCAGCGTGATTCACGGCTGTCACCACGAGCAGGACATGACCCGGATGGGCGGACTGCGTCACAAGATGCCGTTCACAGCCTACACGATGCTCATCGGTGTATTCGCGATTTCGGGGTATGGCATTCCCAACTTGCCGATCTGGCTGCAGGTGAACTTTTCCGGGTTTTACTCGAAAGACGCGATCATCGCTTCGGCGTTGTCCTATGTCTCTCTGAATCCGCAACACTTCCTGCTGTTCTACGTCCCCGTGGTAACCGCGGGAATCACAGCGTTCTACATGTTCCGGATGTGGTTTATGACCTTTGCCGGAACTCCGCGCGATCAACATGTCCATGAGCATGCCCATGAATCGCCGCTGGCGATGGTGGCTCCGCTCGTGGTGCTGTCGATCTTCGCCTGGTTCTGTGCCTATGGGGGTGAAGAAGGCGGCCTCGTTCACCAGATTCTGAGCAGTGAGCCCGCTCATGTGAATGCCGGCCTGGAGCATGGCACAGGTCACCTGGGGCTCGCCCTGCCAAGCCATCACGAGATTCACGATAAGCACCCGACCGCTGGTTGGGTAGCGCTGTTCGCGGCGGGGCTCGGCTCGCTGATCAGCTACCTGTTCTATTGCCGCCGCACGATCGATGCGGGAATCATCGGACGCCAGTTCTGGGTGATCCGTGATTTCCTGATCGAAAAGTGGCGGTTTGATGAACTGTACGACGTGGTGTTTGTGCGTCCGGTGCATATTGTCGGTCGGTGGGCACAAGCCTTCGACAAAGCAGTATTGGACGGCCTGATTCACCTGTTTGGTCGTCTGACCGTGACAGCTGCCCATATCGACCGCTCGTTCGACGAACGGGTGGTCGACCGGATTGTCAACGTTTGTGGCGAGGTGACTTACTCCGCTGGGCGGTCCCTGAAGGGACTCCAGACGGGTCGTCTTCGCCAATACGTGATGTTCATCGCCCTCGGGGTGGTTTCCCTGTTTGTGCTGGTGTTTGCGTTCCTCCCCCGATCGTAACCCCACATTGTTGTCCGCCCCTGTCCCCGGTGATTCTCAGTCCCTTGTGATTCCCGGTGCCCTCCGCATCGACTGATTGAAACCATGAGCGACGCAGCCCTTCTCTCTCTGACAATTTTCACTCCGACGATCTTCGCCGTCCTGTTGATGGCGTTTGATAAAAAGGCGGAGGAGGGGATGCGCGTCTTCGCGCTGATTGGAACGGTCTGCACGTTCCTCCTCTCGCTCGTGATGTGGGGGCGGTTCAACTCGGCGGAAGCCGGGTATCAAATGATGGTCAGTGCCCCCTGGATCACGAACTGGAACATCGACTACCGGCTGGGTGTCGACGGGATCAGTCTACCGCTCGTGCTGCTGACCGGTCTGGTTTCGACGCTGGCGGCCGTCGCATCCTGGAGCATCAAGGAAAAAATTCGTGGTTACTTGATCCTGTTCCTGATGCTCGAGACCGGGATGATGGGGGTCTTTTTGTCCCTCGACTTCTTCCTGTTCTATGTGTTCTGGGAAGTGATGCTGCTGCCGATGTATTTCCTGATCGGAGTGTGGGGCGGACCTCGTCGCGAATATGCGGCGCTGAAGTTCTTCCTCTACACGCTCGTCGGCTCAGTGCTGATGTTGATTGCCATGCTGATGTTCTACTTCGACAGCAGCAAGCTGGCCGGTGGCAAGGGGGTCTTCAGCCTGATTCAGTTGACCGAATATGCCCGGACAGGAGGCTTCAGCCAGACCAATCAATTGATCGCGTTCATCCTGCTGTTCATCGGCTTCGCCATCAAGTTGCCGTCATTTCCGTTCCACACATGGCTCCCCGATGCGCACGTGGAAGCCCCCACTCCCATCTCGATGATTCTGGCCGGGGTGCTGCTGAAGATGGGGGGCTACGGGATCATTCGCATCGCGATGCCTCTGTGCCCGTGGGCCACACAGTATGCCGCCTGGTATCTGGTGGCGCTGGGGGTCTTCAGTATTCTGTATGGCGCCTTCGCCGCGATGGCTCAGACCGACTTCAAGCGAATGGTGGCCTATAGCTCGGTCAGCCATATGGGTTATGTGCTGATTGGACTGGCTGTCTGGAAGATTGACGAAACCGGTGCCACCGTTCGCCCCGACCACTGGCTGATGGGGATGCAGGGGGGCATGTACCAGATGCTGGCCCATGGTATTTCTTCGGCAGGCATGTTCTTTATGGTAGGCGTGATCTACGACCGCGTGCACCACCGTGATCTGAACAAGTTCGGGGGTCTGATGCAGCGAATGCCGTGGTACAGCGGCGTGGCTGTGGGGATCTTCTTCGCGGGCTTGGGGCTGCCGGGGCTGTGCGGCTTCATCGGAGAAGCCTTTGTGGTGCTGAGCATGTGGAACTTCAATCCGACGCTGGCAATCCTCGCCGCTTCGGGCGTCATTCTGACGGCTGGTTACATTCTGTGGACCATTCAACGGGTCTACTTCGGCCCCGAGTACAAGGGACCGCACGGTGAAGACCTGGTCGACATGAATGGACGCGAAAGCAGTGTGGCTGTCAGCCTGCTGGCTCTGGCGATTGTGTTCGGAATCATGCCATCGATCATGCTCGATGTAATGAATCCGACGACCGAAGCTCTGACCCAGTCGCTGAGCGATGGTTACGACAACTCGAGCAAAGCGGCTGCGCCGCAAGTCTCCCTGAAGTGAGTTTCGCGGGGCGGACCGTTCCCCGGTTGGTGGTCTTGGAATCTGCGAACCCATGAGTGCGAACACCCTAATTGATGAACTCTGGACTCAGGATTTCTACCGGTCGGTGGAGATCTTCGTGCCGGAGCTGATCCTCAGCGCAACGATCGTGCTGCTGCTGTTGTCTCGCATCATGGGGTGCGACAAGAAGGTCCTGCCCTGCTGGACAGCTGTCGGGGGCGTGCTCCTGTCATTCGCGGCCGTATTCGGGCAGTTCCTCTACTTGAAAACGGGGGGGAATAGCTCTACCCCGCCCGTGCAGACTCTCTTCGAACTCACCCGACTGAGCGAGGACGGAGTGGGAACGATCGGAACGTACTTTTCCGGGCTGCTGGTCCACGATCATTTTGCCACGCTCTATCGAATGGGCCTGCTGCTGTTCCTGTTGCTCGTGATCACCCTGACCGTATTGACGGGGATTCCCGATGACGAAGATGGCCCGGACTTCTACGTGCTGATCTGCGGCTCCACACTGGGGATGTTGCTCGCGACGGGAGTGAATCATCTGCTGATGCTGTTCGTGGCCATCGAAATGATGTCGCTGCCCAGCTACGTCCTGGTCGGTTTCCTGAAGGGGCGCAAGGTCTCCAGTGAAGCGGCCTTGAAGTACGTCGTCTACGGTGCCGGATCCGCCGGCGTTATGCTGTACGGGATCAGCCTGCTGTCGGGCCTGCTCGGTTCAGGAGTGATCTCGGAACTCGGTGGCCGGTTCGCTTTCCTGATGCAGGATCAGGCGTTCTCGCTGGGCAGCAGTGAGACTATCACGCTGGTCCTCGGCATCATTATGGTGCTGGTGGGGGTGGCCTTTAAGTTGTCCCTGGTGCCCTTCCACTTCTGGGCCCCGGACGCCTTTGAAGGAGCCAGTGCCGAGGTGGGCGGTTTCTTGTCAGTCGCTTCCAAGGCGGCAGCGTTTGCCCTGCTGATCCGGTTTGTCATGGGCTTCGATGGGACGGCTCCCGTCCTGCAGAGCCTGTCCCGATTCATTGGAATCGGATTGGGCGTGATGGCGGTGATCAGCATGACGTTTGGGAACCTGGCTGCGTACACCCAGACGAACATGAAGCGATTGCTGGCGTACTCGACGATTGCCCATGCCGGTTACATGCTGCTGGCGATTTCCGCATTGCTGGTGACGCTCAATGCTCCCTCCAATTCGGAGCTCAACGCCACCCAGGAAGCCGTCCACTGCGTGGAAGGCTTGACCTATTACCTGGCCGTGTATCTGTTCATGAATTTGACCGCCTTTGCTGTCGTGGCGCTGGTCCGAAATCAGACCTTCAGTGAAGACCTGTCCGCCTACCGGGGCCTGTTTAGTGGAGGCCCGACCATCAAGGTGCTGTGTGTCTGCCTGGCGATCAGCTTCTTCAGTCTTGTGGGGATGCCGCCGTTCGGGGGATTCACTGCCAAATTGTTCATCTTCCTGTCCGCTTTCAAGGCCGGATCGGTTCACTGGATCATGTGGGCGCTGGTGGGGCTCGGCGGCCTCAACACCGCCTTCAGCCTGTACTTCTATCTGAAGGTGCTGAAGACCGTGTTTATGGATTCACCTGCGGAAGGCCAGCCAGCTGTGGATGCCCCGCCGCTGGTCGGCTGGTACGTGCTGATCCTCAGCCTGCCCATCGTGATCCTGGGAGCCAGTCCACTTCAAGATGACCTGAGCCGAATCGCGGAATTCGCAGCTGAGTCGCTGTTCCGCTAGTGACCGATGGTCCCCGGACCGCTGTCCCTGTGTTGTTTCTCCCCTTTCGTCCTTGCCGATCGATCTGCCATGTCAGCTGTGACACCCTCGCAAGTGAACGAACTATTGATTGCCGCCGGGCGGAGTCTGCTGCAGTACACGGCAGAAGCCTACCCCTGGTCGACAGCTCAAAAAGATCTGCGTGAGCCGATCCTGGCCTTGGCCCGACAGCAGCAGGAGTCGGTCCGCAAGCTGGCTCACTGGCTGGACGACGAAGGCAAGATTATCCATTTTGGAATCTACCCGGTCGACTATACCAGTCTGCATTACGTGTCGGTGGACTTCCTCAAAAAACACCTGATCTCGAATCAGACCCAAGTGGTGGAACTGGCCACCTTTGAATACAAAGAAGAGGACAGCGAAACCGCCCACCACCAGTATCTCGCGGAGATCCTGGCGAACGAGCAGGCGGTGTTGGCGAGTTTGAAGGCTCTCTAATCGCTGTCAGTCCGGTTTGTGGAAAGAAAGCGGCGGATGGTCGGATCAGTGATCCGGCTGCCTGCGGACAACGTTTCGGTCCGTTCGCCAGTTTCCACAGAGGCGCAGTGAGCTGGACCCGGCTCGGACAGGGGACTTGATGGCCATCACCTATTTACGACTCGATCCGGACCAAATCATCTATACGGTCCAGGTGCTGAATGACCGGATTCGCGAGCGATTTCCCTCGTCCAATTTGCTGACCGTGGCCGATGCCCTGCTCAACGTCGCCAAGCAGGCCCAAGTCCGTTCCGAACGGATCGCCCGCCCCATGTATGCGGTGCGACTCCTGTCGATGGTGACCATCCTTGGGTTGATCGGGATGTTTAGCCTGCTGATTCGCGGCTTCCGCCTCGACAGCCTGCAGGCCGAAAAGAGCAGCGGGATCGAAGAGATCATTCCCATGGTCGAAGCGGGGTTCCAGACCCTGCTCATGGTCGGGGCGACTACGCTGTTTCTGGCCTCACTCGAAGCCCGAGTCAAACGCCGCCGCTGCTTGCAGGCCATTCACGAATTGCGGTCGATTGCCCACATCATCGACATGCATCAACTCACCAAAGATCCCGAACGATTGCTGTTTCCCGGCCCGGATACCAAGTCCTCACCGCAACGGGTGATGAGCGCCTTTGAACTGACCCGGTACCTCGACTACTGCATTGAGATGCTGTCGCTCTCCGGCAAAATCGCCGCGCTGTACATCCAGCGGTTCGAGGACTCCGAAGCGGTGTCGGCGGTGAATGACTTCGAAGATCTCACTTCGGGGTTGTCACGAAAAATCTGGCAGAAGATCATGGTGCTGCCCTCGGGGGTTCAGGTGAACTCGTCATCACTGGTGCCGCACGCTGACTCGGTGGCGGTCCCGGGCCCCAGCCCCAAACCATCGGAAGAATCGAAGACCTGATGCGTCCACGATCGATGAGCCTTCTGCCGATCGTTCCGACGTTCGACCATGCCCGCATGCCGCCCCATCCCAGGAGGGAGCCCGTCCCCATGAATTCATCTGCGAGTTGCGGCCGTCGGTTCCCGGTCATTCTGATGGTCCCCGTGCTGGGAAGTCTATTGATCTTCGGACTCATGGGATGCCAGCCCGCCGAATCGGCCAAGGCCCCCGCCCCCGTGCCAGCGGTCTCCGCTCCCGCTCCACGCAGCCCCGCCCCGGAAGCTCCCACCACTTCGGAGTCCACTAATTCCCTGGATTCGGCCAGTGATAATGCCGCGAGAGAGGCGTTTCGCGTGCTTTCAACCCCAGGCACCGACTCCGCCCTTTGGGATGCTGCCCAGTTGAAGCTGGTGGAGCTCGGGCCAGCGGCCATTCCCGTCCTCCTGGAAGGTCTGGCCTCGGGTGACCCAATCCATCGCGAGATGGCCGCCATGGTCCTGGCCTTCGTGGGAGCGGCGGATCTTCGGACCCACGGGCCATTGCTGAAGTGCCTGGAAGACGAGTCCGCCTTTGTCCGGGCCAATGCGGCGGCGGCCCTCGCTCCGGTGCCCGAACACAATGCCCGCGTCATTGATGTCCTCAGTGATCTGCTGGCAGATTCCGATCCTCAGCTGCGGCGAATGGCCGCGGCGAATCTGGGGGCCTTCGGTGCCGAGGCATCGATTGAACTACCGAAACTGACGGCGGTGCTGGCGGATGCGGACGTGGAAGTCGTGACCCCCGTCGTACAGTTGCTGGGTCGGATTGGCCCTTCCGCCGTGGACGCGGTCCCGGAGTTGCAACGAATCGTCTTTGAACAGGAAGGCGAATTGAAGGCCGCCGCCGAGCAGGCCTTGCAGCAGATTCAAACCACTGCTGAAAAGCCGTAAGACTCCCGGCGGTCACTCCACTCTGAATCGAGGAACTGTCTCATGCCGATAGCCGCTCTTCGCGAAGGTGCTGTGAACTACGTTTCGCAGGGCTTCGGGCCGGTGGTGTTGCTGATCCATGGGTTTCCGCTGGATCACACGATGTGGCGAGAGCAGATTGAGGAGCTGTCTACGACATTTCGTGTGATCGCGGTTGATCTTCCGGGGTTCGGAAAGAGCTTTGTCCCCGTAGGGGATCTCACGATCGAACGGCTGGCGGACTGGATAGCCGAGTTTCTGGATGTCACCGGAATTCAGGAACCGGTGACCGTGGGTGGGCTGTCGATGGGCGGGTGCGTGGCGTTACAGTTTGCCTTGCGGTTCCCGTCAAGATTGAGTCGACTGATCCTGTGCGATTGCCGGGCCATGGCCGACTCGACGGAGGTCCAGAAGACTCGGCATGAGACTGCGGACCGGGCGCTGCGGGAAGGACCAGGCTTTCTGGCGGAAGCGATGCCCGCGCGGCTCTTCGCAGCCCGCACGCGGGAATCCCAACCGACGGTCGTCAAGAATACTCAGGATGTGATTCGCCAGACCGCTCCGGAAGGGGCCGCTGGCGGCTCCCGAGCGCTGGCTAATCGCGCCGATGTCCGGGGCCGGTTGAACGAGATTCGCTGTCCGACCTTGCTGATCGTGGGAGCAGAGGACATGATCTCCACGGTGGATGAAATGCGAACCATGGCCGAAGCACTCTCTGCGGGCACGCTCGTGGAGATACCCGGTGCGGGACACATGGCTCCGCTGGAGGTTCCAGAGATCGTGAATGCGGCGATCCAGAATTGGCTGGCAGCTTCTCATTGACGCGAGCGGGTGGGTCTTTCAACGAAGGGGGCATCATGTGGTATCGGGGTTGTCTGTGGCTGTGCGTACTGGGGATGATGCAAGCCTGGAGTATGGCCCAGGATGGCGGTACACCGGCGGGGTCGACGGCGGTCCCGGTGGAGCTTACGGAAGCGGAGAAGGCCCTGACTGAACTGCTGACGGGCTGCGATCTGGTCGGTTCGTTCTCCGTTGATGGGAAGGAAGGGGCCAAGCAGGATCGGTACACGATCGCGAAAGCGGTCAAGATGAAGGGCGATACCTGGGCCATCCATGCCCGGATCAAGTACAACGAGATCGATATCACGGTGCCCGTGGCGGTGCAGATGCACTGGGCCGATCAGACGCCGGTACTGTCCGTGACCGACCTGAAGATCCCCGGACTGGGAAGTGAATTCGGAGCCCGTATCCTCTTCCATGGGGAGCGTTATGCCGGCACATGGCAACACGGCAAGGTGGGCGGCCACATGTGGGGCCGCATTGAGCGAACCCCCGCTGCAAAGTAGTCCGACACTCACGGGGCCGACACCCGGTGGTCTTCCACTAGTTCGCTAGTCGCCAGTGGGAATTTGCCGGTAAGCTAATACAGATGCTGGCTGCCCGGACCGGGCATGCTGCAATTTTGCCTGCGGAGTGTGGTCATGCCGCGACGGGTTCTGGTGGTTGCATTGTTGATGGTGTCCTTCGTCGGGAAGATTACCCGCTGCGAAGACGTGGCCACGCCGGAACAGTTGAAATACTTCGAAACACATGTTCGGCCGCTGCTGGTCGAGAAGTGCTACAAGTGTCATAGCGACAAGAAGCAGAGCGGCGAACTGCGGCTCGACTCGCGGGAGGGGACACTCCAGGGGGGAGAGTCTGGACCCGCCGTTGTGGTGGGCCAATTGAGTGAAAGTCTGCTGCTGGATGCGGTGAACTACCGCTCATTCGAAATGCCTCCTGATGGTAAGCTGTCCGAGGATCAGATTGGCCATCTGACCCGCTGGGTCGAGATGGGGGCCCCTTGGCCGGCGGGCGAATCGGTGGCCCCTGCACGCCCCGGTGGTCGTGAATTGACGGACGAGGATCGGGCCTATTGGGCCTTCCAGCCGGTACGGCGAATCGAGCCCACCGTCATCGCCGGAGACACCTGGAGTCGGTCTTCCATCGACCGGTTTATCGTGTCCAAGCTCCACGACGCTCAGTTGGAACCCGCTCCCGAGGCGGACAAGGTCACGATGGCTCGACGGTTGTATCTCGATTTGACGGGACTGCCGCCAACGCTGGCCCAGAGTGATGCCTTTCTCTCGGACAACTCGGAGCAGGCGTACGAGAATCTGGTGGACCAGTTGCTTCGCAGTCCGGCTTATGGCGAGCGGATGGCCACATTCTGGCTCGACCTCGTGCGTTATGCCGAGTCAGATGGCTATCGACAGGACGCCTATCGCCCCACCGCCTGGCGTTATCGGGACTATGTCATCGCGGCCTTTAACGCGGACAAACCGTTTGACCAGTTTGTCATGGAGCAGCTGGCCGGCGACGAGGTCGCTCCCCACGATCCACAAGCTCTGGCAGCGACGGGGTACCTCCGCCACGGGATCTACGAATACAACCAACGGGATGCTTTCGGCCAGTGGAAAGTCATTCTGGAGGACATGACGGAAACGACAGCGGATGCCTTCCTCGGACTGGGACTGGGATGTGCCAAGTGCCACGATCACAAGTTTGATCCGCTGCTGCAGAAAGACTACTACCGGTTGCAGGCGTTTCTCTGCAATGTGTCGTTTCAAGACGAGCGTCCACTGGCTGCTCCCGATCAACTGGCCGAGTACCAGGCTCAGCAAACCCGCTGGGAGGAGGCCACTCGAACGATTCGCGAGAAACTCGACGCGTTGGAAATCCCCCATCGCAAGGCCCTGGAGAAGGCTGCTGTCATCACGTTTCAGGAAGACTTTCAACAGCTGTACAACAAGCCTGCCACGGAACGAACACCCTACGAACAGCAGATTGCGTATTTGATGAAATTGCAGGTTGTCGACAGCTATTCCGGACAGCTCGACAAGAAGTTCAAGAAGGACAGCCCCGAACGGGCGGAGTGGGAAGCTCTGAAAAAGGAGCTGGCCGCGTTTGATTCGATAAAGCCCCAGGAGCTGCCGACCACGCTGACCGTTCAGGATGTGGGCCCCGTGGCTCCTGTGGTGCGGATCCCTGAACGTCCCAGGCTGGGGGAAATTGCTCCCGGTTTTCCAACGGTCCTCGTCCCTGAGCCCGCGCGTATCGACCCATTGCCGGGTAATCCGCATTCCACGGGACGGCGCACCGCGTTGGCCCGCTGGATCGCTTCCCCGAATAATCCACTCAGCACACGGGTCATTGTGAATCGTATCTGGGCCCTGCACTTTGGAACCGGCCTGGTCGCCAGCGTCAGTGACTTTGGACGACTGGGAGAACCTCCCAGCCACCCGGAGCTACTGGACTGGTTGACTCAGGAGTTTCTCGATAACGAATGGAGTCTCAAAGCGCTTCACAAGACTATCGTGATGTCAGCGGTCTACCGACAGTCCAGCATGCATCCCAATGCACCGCAGATGATGGAGTCCGGAATGAAGGCTGATCCAGCCGCCCGGCTGTTGTGGCGGTTCCCTATCCGGCGTTTACAGGCCGAACAAATCCGGGACGGCATGCTGGCCACGTCGGGAGAGATCGATTTAACACCCGGCGGTCCCGGCGTTGAGATCACGGCCCCCCGGCGTTCGGTTTATCTCCAATCCCGTCGCAACACGCGGGAGCCGTTGCTCGAAGCATTTGATCAACCGGACCGGATCGCGGGAACCGGATCACGCAACGTGACCACCAGCCCCACCCAGTCGCTGTTGATGATTAACGGAGACTGGACTTTAGTCCGTGCCCGGAAGCTGGCCGCCCGTTTGCAGAAAGAAGTTCCCGGCGGTTCTGACAGTCTGATTCGACAGGCATACCGCCTGGCTTACGGCCGCGATCCCCAGGAGTCAGAAATCCGTCGCGGCCAGACTTACCTCGAACAATCCCGACCGATCGCGATCGGAGCCGCCCCGCAGTGCGTTCCGATGCCCTCGACGGACAGCCCCGCCCTCAATCTGACCGCCGAGTCCAAGGCACTTCGTCCCAGCCTCCTTGAACAGCATTGGATTGATGGTGACTTCACCGTCGGAGCGACCGTTCTGCTGCGCTCGATTGACCCGGAGGCCAATGTGCGGACGATCGCCAGCTGCTGGAATGCCGGTAACGATACACCGGGCTGGTCTCTTGGGGTGACGGGAGTGAAGTCTAAGCACCAGCCTCGTAACCTGATCCTGCAACTGGTGGGTCGAGAAAACACCAGTGCCCGGTATGAGGTCGTCCCTTCCGGGATTCATCTGGAACTGAATCGTCCCTATCGCGTGGCCGTCAGCGTCAAGTTGACGGAGGCCGGACCGATGGGAGTGCGATTTGTGGTTCTTGACCTGTCACAGCCCACTGCTGAGTCACAGATCGCCGAGGTACCGCATACGGTTCTCGCGGGAGTCCAGACCGAACTGCCATTCGTGGTCGGTGGACGGGCAGGGACCGACAAGCACTTCTGGGATGGGCTCGTGGACGACCTTCGCTTCGTCCACGAAGCGTTGCCTGTCGAGGATCTCAAGAGTTCTCAGTGGCCAGCGGCTCCATCGCTGCACCGCTGGACGTTTGACGGTGATGCACCGTTAACCTCCGTCGGGGGAGCGCAGACGCTCGACATGCACGCCGGGTCTGAACAAGTGAATCCATGGCTGGTCGACTTCTGCCATGTGCTGCTGAACTCCAACGAGTTCCTGTATATCGATTGACCGGGTGTTGCTAACAATTGACCGGGCAGCTCGCGTTGCCATTTTGCAACACGTCCCGATATTCGTACCCGGACCCGACGGTTTTCGGCATCAAATCCAGAGACGCTCCGACCGGCATGCCCCCCATGCTGGTAAACTGGAGAAGATCGCCATTTCTGTTAAGCTCGCAGTGATCTGTGGCTTGGGCGCTCTTTGCGGGGCGGGGTTTCCGTTGGGGGAGTCGGTTATGCGTCGGGATTTCGCACCGTGGATGCTGGTTCTCGGGATGCTGATGACGTGGAATGCGTCGCTTTCAGCACAGATGCCCGAGAAGCCTAAATTTGATCAGCTGATCGAGGGGAAGGCAAAAGTCACGGGCCTGTGGACCCTGTACCACAAAGACCAGGTGCTCTTTGCGGAGATCAAACCCGAGCATATCGGGCGGGAGTTCATCGTCCTGCCGTCGATCGCGCGGGGGATCAGCCAGCGTCCGGTGCTGGGCGGAATGTCCTGGTCAACGGGCGAGGATGACACCCTCTGGTCGTTCCGCAAGGTCGACGACAAGCTGATGCTCCAGCGGCGAAATGTCCGCTTCAAGGCCAAGCCTGGCAGCCCCGAAGCGGCGGCTGTCGAGAAAGCCTATTCTGACAGCGTTCTGTTTGCCTTGCCGATCATGGCGACGGGGCCGACGGGGGGGATGCTCGTCGACATGACTCGCGTGTTCATGAACGACAACCTCGACATTGGTCGGGCGATGGGTGGCTTTGCCTTTATGGGCGACCGCTCGACATGGGCCAAGATCAAGGCGTTTGAAGAGAACGTTGAGATCCAGGTCGCTGCAGTCTACAGCTCTACGAATCCACTTCAGGCATTCGATACGGTCCCCGACGCCAAGGGAGCCCAGGTCAATGTGCATTACAGCATCAGCCTGCTCCCACCCGTGGGAGCCAACGGATACAAGCCCCGGATTGCCGATGATCGCGTGGGCTACTTCCTGACAGCGGTGAAAGACTTCTCCGAGAACAGCGATGAAGAGCATTTTTACCGCTACGTCAATCGGTGGGATCTCCGTAAAAAAGATCCCTCAATCAAGCTGTCGCCGCCGATCAAACCGATCAAATTCTGGATGGAAAAGACCGTTCCCGTGTTCCTGCGTCCCACGGTCAAAGCCGGAATTCTGGAGTGGAACAAGGCCTTCGAAAAACTGGGCTATGACGGTGCGGTCGTCGTCGATCAGCAGGAAGACAACGCCACGTGGGATCCCGAAGATGTGAACTACAACACGTTCCGCTGGATCACAGCCGAGGCGGGCTTTGCGATGGGACCGTCCCGCGTCGACCCGCGAACCGGACAGATCCTGGACGCGGACATCATCTTCGATGCGGGATTCCTCGACTCCTGGAACCACCGCTGGGAGACCTTCAGCCCACAGTCGATCGCCGCACTGGCCCCCAACGCCATGCCGCTGGCACCGACTCCTGATACGGCCATGCCATTCACCCATCGGCACACTTCGGGCCACACGTGTACCTATTGCCAGGACCAGCAGTGGCAGATGGGCTATGCCGCGTCCGTGTTCGCCGCGATGGGGCCGACGGCTGCGGATGGCAAGCTGCCGGAAGAGTTCGTCCATCAAGGGATGAAAGAAGTCGTCATGCACGAAGTCGGGCATACGCTTGGTCTGCGACACAACTTCAAGGCCAGTGCCTGGAAGACGCTCGCCGAAATGGCCGACTTGGAGAAAGGCAAAGCCGAAGGCACCGTGGCCAGCGTCATGGATTACAACCCACCGAACATTGCGCCGGCTGGCCAGCCTCAGGGGTTGTACTACTCACAGACCGTCGGACCCTACGACATCTGGGCCATTGAATACGGTTATGCCACGGTCGACGGAGACGAAAAGGCGGGACTCGCCAAGATCGCGAATCGCTCTGCCGAACCCGGACTCGATTACCTGACCGACGAAGACACTCGTGGGGGGATCGACTCCGACCCGTTCTCAAACCGGTTCGATATGGGTAAAGACTCGCTGGCATACATCCGTCGTCAGGTGCAGGTCACCAATGACCTGCTCCCGAAGGTCATCGACAAGTCGGTCAAGGATGGCCAGGGATACCAACGGGCCCGCCAAATGTTCACCCGACTGTTCGGTGAGCACTGGCGCAGCCTCGGCTTCGCCGCACGCTTCCCCGGAGGAATCTCGGTCTCCCGCGATCACAAGGGAACGCCGAACGGAAGAGCCCCCTTTAAGCCCATCGATGCCGCCTTGCAGCGGGAGGCGATGCAACTACTCAATGAATCAGCGTTTGGAACTCCCAAGATTGATGGCACGCTGCTGAATTCACTAGCTTCTACACGCTGGAGTCACTGGGGCATCACCGAACCGGGGCGTCTGGATTACCCGATTCAGGAGACCGTACTCGACTGGCAAACCCAGCTCCTCCGCCAGCTGCTCAGTGCGTCGACACTGATTCGTTTGTCAGACGGAGAGATTACGGTCCCGGCTGATCAGGATGCCTACACCCTGGCCGAACATATGAATCTGCTCGTCCGAGGGATCTTCGCGGAACTGTTCCCGGAAAAGGCCGAGGGTGAGTTCACCAACCGCAAGCCGTTCATTAACAGCTATCGCCGCAATCTACATCGGGCAACGCTGCGAACGTTGGCTCAGCAGGTCGCTTATGGCACTGGAGTTCCTGAAGACGCCCGCTCACTGTCCCGCATGCATCTGGGACAACTCGAGCAGCAGATCAATACCCTGTTACAGGCCCCGGGCCTGAAGCTTGACGACTACAGCCGAGCGCACCTGCTCTCGATGCAGACGACGATCAAGCAGCTCCTGGAGGCGTCCGTGCAGGTGACTCCGGGGAACTGACTCCCTGTGTCACGGATCGGCTGATGCCTAGATGGCCCTTCCCTCGGTTCGAGTACCCCTCGACGCCGAGGGGTTTTCGTTAAAATGCCGCCACAGACCGGCAAGATGTCACCCCAGCTGAGGCGAGGGGGACTTCCGGGGATGCGGTGATCGCGTAGTCGTGTAATTGGTGGAACTCCTACGATGCTGGCCATCGGTTCGATTTCCTGGACAACCGGCCAGTTCGGCTCAACTGACTGGTCACGGTTGTCGATGCGCGCGAGGGGAACTGTCACTGCACCACCCGATCGCAGACGATTCCCCGTCGGGGACAGCCTGTGCGACATCACCCAGAGGAATCGATGGAGCCGCCGCTGACGCGTATCGAACGGATGCGTCAGTCTCTACTGAGTGCCAAGGCACTGGGGGCCATGGTCCTGGCTGGACTGGCCGTGGTCCTGGTTCCCTCGATCCCCTCGACCTGGAGTTCCGTGGAGCAGTCTGAGCGTTTTCGCCTGACACAGGACCGTCTGGAACTTCCCGCCCCCCCGGATGTGGTGCCTCGCAAGATCGTTGCCCAAACGTGGGAGCGGCATCCGGAGTGGACAAAGCGCAACCTGCTGGACCGGTCTCTGGCGCGAGATATCGCCGCCGGATTTGCTGAGCATCCGTGGATCGCCATGGTGGACCGCGTTGAGAAATCACGCGACGGACGTGTCGTCATCTCCGTGCAATACCGGGTTCCCGTAGCAGTCATCGAAACTCATCGCGGGCTTTATCCCATCGACTCGCAAGGCGTCCTCCTCCCCTCGCAGGATTTTTCGCTGACCGAGTCCAGCGCGCTGCCCCGCATCCGGGGCATTCGCTCCATCCCCAATGGTCAACCTGGAAAGCCATGGGGTGACCCGGCGGTCGTTGCAGCCGCCCGGATCTGCGAGATCCTGATGCCGAATCAGAACCTTGAACAGTATTGGAAACGCTTCCACCTGGAGGCCCTCATCGCCCCGGCCTTGACGGAAGAGAGTTATGCGGCGGGTGTGGAAATGCTGACGTTTGAATTGGTCACCGAGGGCGGCCAGCGCGTGATTTGGGGCCACTCTCCCGGAGCCGACGCCTTGGAGCCAACACCCCGACAGAAGCTGGGACGACTTGAACACTACCTGACCACCTACAAAACACTGGATGACCCGGATGTCGCGTGGATCGATGTGACTCCGATCGAGG
>QWPB01000002.1 GCA_003671275.1 Planctomycetota bacterium
CGGTTACCTCTCACCCCACCAGTTCGAACTCCACCAGAGCGGTCACACGGCCGAAAGAAAATAAGGAGTTGGACTGTCCGTCAAACCGACAGCACCTCAGAGAGGTTGTGTTCAGCATTGGCGAGTTCTCCAGGATCACTGGATTGACGATCAAGACACTGCGCTTCTACCACGAGCGCGGCGTATTGGTCCCGGCACGCGTCGAAGTTGGTAGCGGATATCGATACTACGACCAGCGAAACCTTGAAACGGCGCGAGCCATTTCCGCCTTGCGCGAGTTCGAGTTTTCGCTCGATGAGATCGTCGACATTCTCAACGACCACTCCGATGAATCGGACATCCTCATTTTTCTCGAACGGCGCAAAAAAATACTGAAAGGTCGTATCGCTCGTGATCGTGACCTAGTCCTCAGTATTGATCGCATCATCCAACTGGAAACGGAGACTCGACAAATGACTCAGCAGAAGACGATCGAAGTGGAAGTGAAAGCACTGCCGCCAATCTTGGTCGCTGGTGTTCGCATGACTGGCCGATACGAGGAATGCGGTAAAGTGTTCGGCAAGCTCAGCCGTAGTCTCGGCAGGCAAATCTGTGGCCCCCCACTTTGCTTGATGTACGACGATGAATACCGTGAAGAGGACGCCAACTTCGAACCATGTATGCCTGTTCGCAAGCGAGTGCAAATCGAGGACATTGATGTGCGGGAATTGCCTGAACAGCAGTGCCTCTCGATCATCCACCTTGGTCCATACAAGGAACTTGGACGGACCTATGAAAAGTTAATCCGTTACGCGAAGGAGCAAGGCTACACCCTGACATTACCTTCCCGTGAAGTGTACCTCAAAGGACCAGGGATGATCTTCAAAGGCAATCCGAAGAAGTATCTAACCGAAATCCAGATTCCATTTGAAAATGCCTCCGATGTCACGTAAGAAGCTGTCATGGCGGGAGAAATTGCTCGACAACAAGGGGCATCCGACTGTCATTTCCATCAATGATGAAATGAGCCTGCGCTGGGGTACAGGAACTGTGGTCATCCCCGCGCCTATCGAAGTCAACGAGATCATGCGTTCTGTCCTCAAAGGGGAACTGATCACGATCGACGAAATCAGACGCCGATTGGCAGCCAAGCACGGCACGAACATTGCCTGTCCGATCACAACCGGTATCTTTGCCTGGATGGCTGCCCACGCGGCTGATGAGGCCGAAGCTGCAGGTGCGAGACGAATCACCCCGTATTGGCGCACGCTCAAGTCTGGGGGCGAACTGAATCAAAAGTATCCCGGAGGTATAGAAAACCTGCGGGCACGACTTGAAGCTGAAGGGCACACGGTTTTGCAACGGCGCAAGCGGTACTTCGTGGAGAAGGACGGGCTCTAAGGAACTCAGACCATGAAGGGCACGGCGTGACCGTCCGCCAGCATCCGGTCATTCAGGTTCACGTCACCAACCATCAAGACGGCCAGATAGCGGCCATACTTTTCGGTGACGTCCTTCTGCGTGCGGACGGTCAGTTCGCGCGTGCCGCCGGTCAGATCAGTGATCAGTGAGTCGAGGTACAGGGTCGCCGCGAGACCTCGGGGACGTTCAGCCCCCTTGGTCTCCGGCGCGTTGATCTCAGCCAAGCGGAGCGTGACGGTGAACGTGACGTGGAAGCCCAGATCGATCTCGGCCTCCACGGTGTCCCCATCAATCACCCGCGTAACTCGGCCCCGGTACTCGTACATCGCTGGTCACCTTTCCGTCAGGCCGTGGGAGCTGGAGCGAACGATTCGCTCACGGGCACGTTCGATTGACCATTGGCACCACTCGTCGCCACCGGTCCTGCAGGCCAGCGACCCAACAACGGCAGATGGCTGATCGGGATGCCGTTGGTCAGGACTTCCAAGTCATCCTCGGTCGGCCAGTCATCCAGCGGGGCGACGGTGTCGAGCATCTCGGTCGACGTGAACCAGGCCGAGGGGTTGTAGCCCGCAAGCTGCTCCTCACTGATCGTGAAGTCGGGCTTCGCGGCGTCGGCCAGTGGGATTCGGAACAGTTCCGTCGCCATCAGGCGGTAGACCCGCTGCACATACTGACCGATGAGTCCCGCGAATCCTTCGCTGATCTCCAGCGGGCGGGCGTTTTCCTGATGCTGCATCGCCTCCGTCAGGCCGATCAGCATCAACCCCGCGTACTGCTTGAGCCACTGGTTCCGCACCTTGAAGTACGGCGTCGGGTAGACCAGAAACTCTTCCGGGGCCGGGAGCGCGTGCGACGTCTCCATGTTGAGCGTGGCCGACGGCACCGCGCGGGACGCCAAGATCGACCGCGCCCGCGTACAGAGCTTGTGAATCCGCGTCAGTGTGTTGATCGACGGCGGCGTTCTGAGGCGGGCATCGGGATGCCAGAGGATCGCCTGCAGGTTGCGACCGACCACGTCGGTCAGGTAGCGGATCGTGTCGTTCTGCGACTTGGTGTCGTTCGAGAAGTTGGGGATCGCGAGGCCGTAGCGACCCCATTCGTTGATGTTGTACCAAAGGAAAGCATCATTTCCGGTCATATGAGTTCTTTCAGGGTTGGAGAGAGAAGAAACAGTGGGTGGCAGTGGCCTACGACTTCGGTTTCACGCCCTTGGCCGACAGGAACTGGTTGATCAGCCCCTTCATCGCTTCGAGCGTCGAGACTGAACCGGGGTACTTGCGAACGAGTTCCGCTTCCGCCCAGGCGAACGCTTCTGCGAACGTGTCCCGCTCATAGGGAGCGAAGCGGGTTTCCGTGACGATCGCCTGCGGCGGGGGCGGAGACTCGACGGTGACGAACGGCGGCTTCGGTGTTGGTGAGGCTGTCATTGCAGCAGGAGAGTCGCGTGCTGAGGCGGCGATTCGTCGGCGACGCAGCGTCCGCCACAGCGCCAGACCACCGAGGACCAATCCGCCAGCGCCACCGGTCATGCCGCCGACGCCCAGCCAAGTCGCGATTGAGACCCCGGTCTGGACGAGTCCGCTCAATCGATCGAGACGATCTGCGACCGAGCGATCTGGTTTCTCAACCGCTGGAGTGGTCGGTGGTGCGACCGGCGGTTTCTCGACGGTGACGGTGACCGGTGCAGTCGGCTCAGCGGCTGGTTCCGCGATGACGGGAGGTGGCGTGACGACCGGCGGTTTCGGTGGAGCATCCACGATTGCGGGGGGCTCCGGTTCCTGTTCAGCCACCCCCAACTTGCCGAGCAGCACGTCCGGTTCGGTATAGCCCGTGATCGTCGGTTCGCCGGGAACGACGAACGCGGGAACTTCTTTGATACCGAACTGATCCGCTGTGCCGGTATGGACATCAATGTCCACGAACACGACTGTGAACCGGGAATCGAGCCGCTGCTGCAGCTTCTTCTGTTCAGCGTAGTGCTGCTTGAACTTCAAGCAAGGGCCGCAGTGGACCGAGCCGAACACGTACAGCGTCGGCTTCGTGGCTGGTCGATGGCGACAGGCGACATAGGCTTCGCGGGTCGCGGCATACGTGATGAACACGCTGGTTTGGCAATCGCTGCTGTCGAGCAGGCCGCAGACTTCGCCGTGCTGATTGAACAGCGGTCCCCCACTCCAGCCGGGTCCGGTTGAGAACCCGACGACGTTGCCCCGAAAGGCTCCGCCTTGATACCTGAAGTTACTGCCGCCCAGCATCGGCCCCGAAGCCCAGCGGAGTTCGCGTCGGCCAGCGAGATCGGGATACCCAGCCGACCAGACTTTTTCGCCGTTCGGAGGAACGATCTCAGCCAATCGCGCGAAGGGAAATCCGTCACCATCGCAATCAAAGACGACAGGTCCCTCGGTCTCCGGGCAGACATAGACCCGGCGGGCGCTGACCGTTCGATCTTTGAACCGCACCACAACGACCGGCGGATGGTCGCAGTGCTTGGCGGTGAGGACCAGCCCCGTGGGATCGACACAGACGCCGGAACAATCATCGACCAGAACGACGGCATCCGAGACGGCAGCGGAGGCCGTGCTGGCGATGGCCATCACGAACGCCACGACGAAGAACCGATTCCAGAGCGGAATCAGGATCGCCAGCAAGAGGGCGAGACCGTAGGCAAAGAGCAGCATGGTGAAGACGAAGTCGATCAAAGAGTCTCCCTGGTGAATGAGTGGTGAAACTGGAACGTCCCGTGGCGGACGAGTTCGCGGAGCAGGCAGGCGGGGTTGAACCGCGTCGGGTTTGAACGGTTCATCCGACCGAGCCGCATACAGACAGCGGCCACGAGTTCCGAGCAGAACAGTTCATTGAGATCAGCCGACGGCAGCAGCCGCGTCCGCTTGAACAGCCGCGTGCCGGAGAGCAGCGCCCCGCCGAGGTCGTAGGTCACTTCCTTGCCGATGAAGTGCCGGACGAGAATTCGGGTCAGCAGTTCGCTCTCATCACTGGAGAGCTTTTCGATCGGCGAGAGACGATAGAGATCAACTCGTCCCCCGGCACTGACATAGTCGTGAATCCGAATTTCCGGCAGGTGGGCCTGACAGCCGTTGATACTCCGGGCGAGGATTACGCACGGATGCGGACAGAGCGTCGTGGATTCGACCCAGACCTGCCGACCGTGGAACTCGCACAGCACGGCGACGTGCGAGGGACCGACTCGCAATCGAGGCGGTGCCAGCAACGACGCGGTCCCCCAACTGATCGCGTTCGCCGTGAAACCCGTGCCATAGCAGGCCGCGATGTCGAGGGGTTCAAACGGAAACTCGGTCATCGTCCCTCCCGCAGCCGATCGAAGAGTTCATCGTGGCGGGCCAGGCGGCGACGGATGTCTTCCAGTTCAGCCCCGCGCAGTTCGTTCTGGGCGCGGACCTCGGCTTTGATGGAGGCCATGTCGGACGACATCTGCCAGGCCCAGAGAATCGCGCCGACGAAGACCACCGAGACGGTGAAGCTCAGGAACGAAACGAACCATTTCGGAATGACGACGTAGCCATTGCCGTTCATACCCAAAGCGTGCATTGGCGGGTCAGAAGTTTCGTGGTCGAGTTTGATGACGGCTCCTTTCAGGTGACGGAATCCCGCCAGAGGGCGGGGAGTTTGGGAAGCTCTTGCTGGAACGCCGGTCCCATGAACGGCCGGGCTTCGATTTCCACGCGGATCGATTGGCGTCGCATGGTTTCGATCGTGGTCTCGCCACCGTGTTCGAGCGTTTCCGGTGCGCCAGTACTGCGATTGAGCAGGACAGGACCGATCACGACGCTCCGTGTCTCCGGGGAGAACACGAAATAGATGTGTCGCTTGAGCAGCCCGGTCCGATTCGTCGGCGATTCGCCCGGCGACGACGACCGCTTGCGGCGGCGAATTCGCTGTTTCGAGTCCTGCCGGACGAACGAACCGAACTTCGAGAGGACGCGGCGCTCAGCCCGGTTGACCGCCGATTGCACTTTCTGGCGGTCGAAGAACAGGCCCTTGGCCTGATCAATCCGAAATCCGATGAACGGCATCGGTTACTCGATGACCCGGAACGTCAGAGTCAGGACGCTGGTGAACGTCCGCAGCTGTTCGATGTGTTCCGGGGAATAGATCGGTTTGAACTCCGTCTTCACGCAGAGCGCTCCCGGAAAGCTATCGAGCCGCTTGGCCCGGAAGTGTTCTGCGATCTCTTCGGCCAGCGCCAGCAATGGATCGAGCGAGACGTTTTGTTCCTGGCCGAGCTTCTTCTGGACGGCCACGTCGATCACGACGTCTCGTTGCGTTTGAGTGCGAGAAGCCGCCGCGACCGTGACGCTGCTGGGGACCACGGTCACCTTGAGTGTCTTGAGGTCGGCCAATTCAACACGGGACAGATAGGAACGAGTAGCCGCGATCGGTTGGCTGAACGTCGTCGCGTTCAGTTCCGCAATGACGGCATCGGCGACTTGCGAGATCAGCGGCATCAAGGCTCCGTGGTTCCAGTTTCTTTGGTTGTGATCCGCAGCGTCTGGCGATATGGATCGGAGTACCGCCAGTCAAGAACTTCGAACTCGCGGTTCCCTTCGCGGATGAGATCACCTCGCCTTGGTTCCGTCTGTTGCCCAGCCAGCACCAAGTCCGAGGCGAGAATTAGAAAGTCGCGATCGGTGAACTCGACGCGGACGACATGGCCGTCATCCGCTTCGTACTTCGTGCGGCCGATCGTGGCCGGAACAGCAAGCTCGATCTCACCCCGCACGTAAGTGACGGTCGTGGTGAGATGCTTCGTCCGCTGCTGTTCCAGCCACGCGGCCCCCGTCGCGAGCAGATCGCCCATCACTGGGTCATCCGCACGCGAACAGTCGGGTCAGAGGTGGCCGCCGCCCGCACGACTTTGCCGAGTTGTTTATTCCCGGTCGCGGTGAGCGTGACGATGTTGTTCGTATCATCCCAGAACAGGATCGTGCCGATCGTGTAGGCGACGTTGGTCGCCTTGTTGAAGTCGAACACGCCCGTCACGGCGATCGCGCCAGGTTCGTTCGCCGCCAGCGGACGACACGCGACGCCGACGAGATCACCCTGGACGATCACATCCCCAGACGCGACGGCAACCGTCGGGGTGTAATCGATGTTGAGACCATCGCAGACAAAAACAGATTGAGGCATGAGATCACTCTCGAATGGGAATCAGGAAGACAAACCGACACGAAGACGAACGACAGCCAGGCTCAGACCTCGCCTTTGGATTTCACGCCGCCTCGGGGGTCTTGCATCGCACAGCCGAAATCGTGATAGCCGCGCATCTTGATGCCGAGTTGGTTGAAGTCGGCCTCCGCCGTTTCAATCGTCGGCGACTCTTGACCGTTCAGGAACGCCACTTCGATCACCGGCAGATCGACCGGTTCGGCCAGCAGATACCACGCCTTCGACGAGTTCCCCGGGTACTGGGCGTTGGCCAGGTAGCGGGAAACTTCCACGCGGAACCGACCGACGTGCGGATTGCCGACCGGCGTTTTGGCATTGGTTGTGTTGTCGCGAAGTTCGAGCGACTTATAGAGCTGCGTTCCAATGGCGTTCAGTGCCGTGGGGACGAGCAGGATCGCGGGCATGATGCCGATCGGCTTGCCGTCGCCATCGACCTGGTCATTGAACATCACATCGGCGAGCGTCAGACCGTCGATGTTCAGGACCGTGTTGGCACCGGCCTGGTAGTTCTTATTCCCGGCCACGAAGAACGCGGCGTTGTTCAGGAACACGGTCCAGAAAACATCGTTGATCTTCAGCCCCGAACCGCGTCCGAGTTTGCGCGGGACAGTCGTGATCGCTCCGAGGTCATCGTTGATGATGTCGCGACGGTCAATCGACAGGATCAGACCGTACGTGTCGGCCTTGTTCGAGTAGGTCTCCTGACCCAGCGATCCCTGCTTGATCTCACCGCCGGGTTGAACCAGTTCGTACTGATCCTTGCCGATCAGCCGGTAACTGGTGACGGTCTTGAAATCGCTGACGTTGCGGACGGCACAGATGTTCCGCCAGGTCCGCTCGACGCTGAAGAACCCGTCCAGGAGGAATTTGTTGGCGACGTTGGAGAGAATTCCACCGATGTCGATCGTGGTCGACGCAGCCGCGATCCCCTGACCGAATGCGAACCGGAGCACGGTGCGATGATCGCGGAATGATCGCCCGTCATACCCGTTCGCCCAAGCCGCTTCGAGCAACAGTTCCTGGAAGTTGATGCTCCCCTTGAACCGCCTGTCAGCGGCATCCAGTGTCGGCTCGTCAAACTGCTCCTCGACATCGGGAGCCTTGCCCGCCAACATGCAGGCCGCTTCGAGGACCATCGAAGTCACCGACACATCGCGGCTGTGGATCGCCGGTGCAGCGGGACGGTCTTCACGGAGAACTTGGAGTTCCGTGCGCTGCTCCGACCAGCCTTCTTTGATGGCTCGCGCTTCGATCTGCGGATGGCGACCGCCGCAAACCCTGCGCACCGCAGTGATTCGCTCGGTCTCTTTGATGGCTGCAGCGCGGATAGCCTGGGCGGTTTCGGACTGAGGCATCACAGATTCCTGGCTGTCATCGGTGTCGAACTCGCCGTCGGTCAACTGGTTCGCTGCTACGCTGGCGCTCGTCGCGCCGTCGGCCCCGAGGTCAACGAAGCTGATCTCGCCGAGCGTCGACTTGCGGACGACGTTCACCGGGCCAGCATGCTGCTTGCCGTTGACCGTCACCTGCTGGTGTTCCTTGACGAACTCGTATTCCTCGACGCTGGCTCCGACGGAGGCCTGCCACGGGAAGCCGTTTTTGGAACTGGTCACCACTTCACGGGCGGCGGCGGTATCACGGGAGACCACACCTGCTGCAACGAGTTGACCCTGTTCCACGCGGATGCTGTCGGTGTGGCCAACGCCAGAGAGCGGGTCATGACCGAATCGAATCGGTCGCGATTGCGATGGAATCGACAACCCAGCCAAGTCGAGAATCACGGGATGACGCCACCCGGCGACCCGCATCGGTCCGCCGGTGTAACCGACCATCTGGAATCGCGGCAGCGCGTTGGAACTGCCATCAGCGGCAGCTTCGATTTCGATCTGCGCTTTGGCTGTCAGACAAAGCTGTACTGGAGCCTGAGGTCTGGAGCCAGAAGCCTGATTCGCTTCAATCTTCTTCCGGGGGCGGAGCATCGCGTTCGGCATCGGAGTCCTCGTTGGAGTGGTCGGGTATGGAGCCGGGCGTCGTCAGCCCGAGTTCAGTCATCAGGGCGAGTTCTTTGGCGCGCTGGCGGAGTTGGGTTTCCCAGTCGAGACCGCGCCGGGCGTATTCGTCGGCGTAGGTTGTCGTGTGATTGGCGAGTCGCAACGCCTGGGCACTCGATTCCTTCAGCGGATCGACGTGTTCGTGGCCGTCGAAGAACCACGTATGCTGTACACGCAGGTCGCCATCGAAATTGGGGAGATAACCTTCAATCAATGCGGCTTCAGTCAGCCATGCCGCGAGAATTCGATCCAGCACAACGGCTTCGAGATGGGCCTGTTCGACGCGGATCGCCTTGAAGTACATCTGGTGGTCGAGGCGACCGGAGGCGTAGTTGTAGCCCGAGGAATTCCCTGCCGAGATGGCGAACGGCATGTTCAGGCAGCGAGCGATCTCGTTCAGAATCTCTCGCTTGAATTCACCGTAGGTGGTCGTCGGGAACTGAGCCTCCATCTGGCTCATCTTCCAGCCGCCGGGCATGGTCATGAGCATGCCGCGTTCAAGTTCGATCAGGTCCATCGGCTCGACCGAGTCCGCTTCACCATTCGCCGGGGCATCGGTGTACAGCACACCGCCGGGGAGGGCGGCGATCTCAGCAGCGGTAATCACCGCGAGGGTGTACCGTCGCAAGTGAGCAAACAGCGGCAGCGCCGGGGTGATGTCAGGGATTCCGCGTGCTTGGCCCGCCCGGTCCTGCCGGAAGTAGTGAATCACGCTGTCAGCAGGGACGCGGTCGTATTGAATCGACAGCGTTCCGGAGGTGTCCCCTGGATGCTTTCGCAGGACATGATAGGCCACTGTATTGCCGTATCGATCAAACTCGATTCCATCGATTGCATTCGTCAGGTCGCCTCGCAGGTCCGGTGTCGCGACCTGTTCGGCCTCAACCAGCCGCACATCGAGTTGAACCGTTGTCGTGAGGCTGGGGTTACTCGTCAGGATCGAGAACCCTTCGCCGTCGGAGGCGCGGGCCATTCGTAGCGTCCGCAGCTTTTCCGGCAGGCCGACGGCCTTGGACCACGCCATCCATTCCTGTTCGATGAACCGGTTCGCCTCGGCATTGTCCGTCAACATCTGCAATCGCGGACCGGTGCCGATCACATCGTTCGCCAGCGTGAGGACGATCCCCCTCGCATAACTGTTGTTGGCGACCTCGTAACGGGAACGGTTTCGTAAGAGCCTCCTCACGAGTGGGCTGTTGGCGGCGTTGGCCGACATGTTGTCAGCGTTGGCCCAGTGGCGACGGTTCTCATCATTCGTGACGGCTGCGTCGTACCGGGCCCGAATCAGCCGCAGGGTTTGGGCCACTAGCGGTGACGGGCCACGCAGACGTGACGGCAGCAGTTGACGCAACCAGTCCAGCAAGGGCCGGTCTCTCCGTAGGAAAGGGGGACGCGAGAGCCGCCGCACGCCGTTACGACGCGCCAGGCGGAGCAATTTTCGTGAAACGCACGCCGCGTCCTTTGGACTTCACGGCCTGCTTCGAGGCGAGAAAGCGATCAGCCTCGATCTGGTCTTTGAGAGGGTGCTGCTTCACGCCGCCCGAATCGCCGTGGGCCTCAGCAGGTCCCTGGGCATTTTCGCGGATTGTCTGATCGAGCGGTTGATCGGGCATGAGCAGATTCATTCCCCTCCACTATTATCTATATGCAAAACGAGTGCGATTCCTCGCCGGAATTCTGTCAGTTTTCAGAAATTGTTTTCCTATCGCCGTTGCTGCAACTCTGAGAGCTTGATCCGGCCAGACTTTGCGGCGTTCGAGCTATTCTCATCACCGAGCAAGCGCACTCCGAGGATCGACGCTGCGACCGCGCAGCCGACGATTCCGTCGAGCCAATGGTTATCCGGCTGGCCAGGACGAGGTTTCCACTCGTCGACAGTCCGACCACGACCTTCCGTCCGGACGCGGTATTCGGCGACGAGGTGTTCGGCGAACAGCCGATGCGGTTCCGGCTTCTGACCAAACAGCGCCAGCGATCCCTTGTCGGCCATCGCGACGGCGAGTCGGGCGAACACAAACGACTTCCAGAAGTTGGTATCGAATGACACATGGCGGACGGCCCGTTTGCCCATCACGCCGGGGATGCGCCAGTTGAGACCGACGCGGTCTCCCGGTCGGCGCTTGTAGTCGGCGAAGGGCAGGCTTGACGCCCCGACGAATCGCCCGTGGCTCGGGAGCAACAGCGCTGCGTGTGGTGACTGGCGGCAGAACTGGTAGACCACATCGGTTGACGTCCCCCAGTTGGCGTCGATCAGGCAGCGTTCGATACGGAGTGATGCTCCATCCTCACGTTGCCACTCGCGGGCGATCTGCCGTTCCGTCAGAGCCTGAAGTCCGGCATAGATCGCCCCTTCAAGGCCAGTGCCGGGCGTCACTGACGCGAGCGACTTCGTGACATCCCGCAGCGAAAAATATGCCCGCTGCGGATCGGGCCAGGCTCCATATTCCAGCACAGCCCCGCTGAATTCTTCCGCCCAAGCGCAGATCACGTAGAACAGCAGCTTCTGTTGCACGTCGATAAACATTGTCAGGTGCTGACAGCCGAGTGGAACGCGCCCCTTCGGCAGTCCATTCAGCTTGGCGGCGATCTGGTCGGCGGTGAGTTCGTTCTCATCGGCCTGAACCTCGGGCAGCGGCTCGTTCTGGTACTCAGCCCAGAACGCGGCCTCGTCCTGCAGCTTGAGGTTAATCGCGTGTTGAATGGCCGACAGCTCGTCGTGGTTGAACCGTACCGGCCAGGCAATCCTGGCCCCTTCGTCCATCGCGTTCTGGTGCTGGCGATAGAACTCCGTCGCCGCTCGACCGCCATCTTCGTTCCGCAGTCCTTCCGCCCGAATCTCGGCATACCGATCCCACAGCTTGATCTCGGTCGGGAACGCATAGACCATTTTGGTCCGTTCCCCCTGCCACTGCGGATGGTGATCTCGATTGAGGATGCGGTCGGCCATGTCGCCGGGGCGGATGACCGTGCATGGCATAATCCCGGAGATCTTCTGACCGGGACCAGCCAGTCCCAGCACCGCCCCAGCCAGAATGCTCTCGCGCTGCTGGCACTGTGAAATCGACCTCGCCGACTCGTCCGTCTGGGGATCGTCGAGTACCACAAGGCTGGGCCGAACACTCTTCCCATCAGGTCGCTTGAACTTCATTCCCCGGATACGACCTGTGATCCCAGCCACCTTGATGATCGCACCGCTCGCCAGCGCCCGGCCATCGGACCTCACCAATTGACTGTGCGACTCGTTGTCTGACCAGCCCTTGGGACGCAGCGTCGGCAGGACGATGTACTTTGCCGTCCAGCCGATGTGAGTTCGTTCCCCTTGATAAAGCTGGCCGTTACAGCGGTTCGCGATCCCGTCCAGCGCCTGGATCGGCTGGCAGACTTCGGGATAGTCGGCCAACAGCAGTTCGTTGGCATCGAGTTCCGTCTTGATCGATTCGAGCATGTCCATCGCATGCCCTTCATCGGACCCGATCAGGCAAACGAACTCGCGATGGCCATTCAGGACGGCCCAGATGCAAGCACACTCGCAGATGGTCGTCTTCCCACTCCCGCGTGGCATGGCCATCGCGAACAAGCCGCCGTGCAGCACTGCCTGCTCAATCTTCTTCAGCACCTTGCGATGGTCGTCCGACCAGGCGAGATGAAACGACTGCGGGAAGTAGGCTTCGCAAAAGTACTGGAAGTTCGTTGCGGCCTTCGACCGCCGCTCGGGATCGGCAATCGTCGGCAGGTCACCGATGTCGCGTCCCGTCGCTGACAACTCGGCACTGCGGCGGGCGGCTCGGTCCTTGTGCTGTTCATACGATTCGGTCGGCTGAGCAGGCTTAGGGTTGTGCCGTTCCCATGCGAGCCATGCTGCATAGCGGATCAGATCGAGGTGCTTGCCATCGCCGATGCGGAACCCGGCCCGCTGGCGATCCCGATAGAGCAGCCGCTCGTTCGTCACCTCGCCCAGCGGCGTGGAGTTGAGCAGCCGAACGAGTTCGCTCGGTTTCAGATGCCTGGGGTCAATCGCCACGGCCACGCTCCTCTCGCGCCAGCCAGGCAGCGTAGGCGATGAGGTTCATTGTGCCGTCGCCGTTCGTCGGCGCACCGGCGGTGATGTCCGCTTCAATCTGGTCGACGCGAATCGCCCGCCCCCCCGCCTTCGACAGCAGCTTGGCCGCATCGGGAATCGGGAGCGCCAGCGGATTGATGCGGGGTTCTTCGGACATCTTGGAAACCTGCTGAATTCCTCTGTTGTCGGCTCGGAACTGAGTGGATGACGTTCCGAAGTCGAGGTAACTGATGTCACGTCGCGACAGCGATGCGAACCACGAACGAACGACGAAAGGACCAACGATGAACGCCCGCCAGACGACCGCGAAACACGCCACGACGATGCTTCAGGTACTGACCCGGATGCAGGCCGCAGCCAACTCGATCCCGAACCAGGAACGAATCAACTGGGGTCACGCGGAACAGATGCACGACGCTCTCAAGTACACGGTCTACGCCGCGTTCGCGATGGGAGTTGTCTCAGAGAACGAAGCCCGCGACCTCGGGTTCCCGGTGTAGGACGGACCATGAGACGCCCCCTGAACCAACTGCTGCCGGGAACGCGGTTCCGACAACCGGAACTCGACCTCACCGGTACGTTGCTGATGGTCAACGAATGCCGGGCACGAGTCCGGGTCGACCAGCCGCAACAACTGGTTGAGTTCACCGGCCCGGACGGCTCGACCAGAACCTTCCGGGCCTCACGCAATCACGAAACTTCCTGGGCCCGACCGTTGTGGTCGAGGCCCATTCCTTTGAACCCCTGCTTGAAAGGGACACGACGATGGCAACCAAGAAGACCACGAAGAAGGCTCCGGCCAAGAAGGTCACCAAGACGACCCGCGCCGCAAAGCCGGACGGCAAGCTCAGCCAGCTCGACGCGGCGGTCAAGGTGCTCGGCGAATCCGGAACGCCGATGACGACCAAGGCGATGATCGAAGCGATGGCCACCAAGGGCTACTGGACCAGCCCCGGCGGTGCGACGCCCGCGCAGACCTTGTACTCCGCAATCTTGCGCGAACTGCAGAAGAAGGGAGCCGACGCGCGATTCACCAAAGTCGATCGAGGCCAGTTCACACTCAAGCAATAGGAGCCGACCATGACGAACCCCAACCACCAACTGGCCGACGCGATCCGCGAAGTAACCGCCGCCGTCCAGAAGGCCCTCGACGACGGTCACCGTTCGCGAAAGATCGACGCCGATGACTTGGTCGAGGTGCTACTGTCGATCGCCGACCGCCTCGACCCACCGGTGCGGGAACCGAACCACGTTCAATTTCCGTGTCCGAAATGTGGCGAAGTCGATGCTGATCGATTGGTCTGGCAAGACGACGAGTTCGTCCGGTGCAGCTCATGCGGGACGATCTACTGCCCCGGCAACTGACCTTTGACTTCGGGTTCACCCCGACAACGCCCCACGCTTCAAACGTGCGGGCGTTTTCTCGTTGGTCCGAGCATTCTGGCTGGGAGCCTTCATGCGGCGGACTTGGCCGCTGAGATACGTTCCGCTTTCAGACCGGTGAACTGCTCATACCGCTGGACGATCACGTCGCAGTACAGCGGGTCGAGTTCCATCAGGAATGCCCTTCGCCCCGTTTGCTGTGCGGCGATCATGGTGGAGCCGCTGCCGCCGAAGAGGTCGAGGACGTTTTCGCCGGTGCGGGATGAGTATTGCATCGCTCGCACGGCCAGTTCGACCGGCTTCTCGGTCAGGTGGACCATGCTCTGCGGGTTCACCTTCTTCACGTGCCAGAGGTCCGTGGCATTGTTGGGGCCGAAGAACTCGTGGGCAGCGCCCTCGCGCCAGCCGTAGAACGCGAGCTCGAAACAACCCATCATATCTTTACGGGTCAAAACGGGATGCTGCTTGTCCCACACGATGCTCTGGCTGAAGTACAGACCATGCTTCTTGAGGAACGGCGGGTAGTTGCCGAGGTTGGCGTACCCGCCCCAGATGTAGAATCCGCGACCGGGGACCAGCACGCGGGCGATGTTGCCGAACCAGGCGTCGAGGAGGCGGTCGAACTCCTCGTCCGAGACAAAATCGTTGGCCAGGGGACGGTCTTTGGCCCGAAGCTTCTTCTGCGTGGGTTTCGACTTCTCCGGGTGCCGCGCCACGTCCATCGACTGGTGATGCGTAGTTCCCTGAAACGATGACAGCCCGGCGGCGATGGCGTTGTTGGAACGCGGCTCGACCTTCACGTTGTACGGCGGGTCGGTGTTGCAAAGATGGATCGGCTGGCCGTCCAAGAGCCGGTCGAGGTCAGCGGGCTTGGAGCTGTCGCCGCAGAGCAACCGATGCTCGCCGAGAATCCACAAGTCGCCCGGCTGGGTGATCGCCTCGTCCGGTGGGGCCGGGATTTCGTCGGGATCGATCAACCCCTCTTGTACGCCGGGATCAAGCAGCTTGGCGAGTTCATCCTGATCGAATCCCAGTAACCCGAGGTCGAAGTCCATTCCCTGCAACTCGGCCAGCTCAATCGGCAGCAACTCCAAATTCCACTCGGCGATCTCAGCGGTCTTGTTATCCGCGATGCGTAGGGCCTTCACCTTCTCCGGCGAGAGCCCGCGAGCGACATGGACGGGGACTTCGGAGAGGCCAACTTGCTTCGCCGCCTTGAGCCGCGTGTGCCCGATGATGACCACACCGTCTTCGTCCACGACGATCGGCTGGCGAAAGCCGAACTCTCGAATCGACTTGGCGACGACTTCGACCGCGTCATCGTTGAGACGCGGATTCTTGTCGTACGGTTGCGGACGGTCAATCGGCCAGGTTTCGATCTGCATCGGGGATGCTCCAGTTGGTGTGGTTAGAGTTCGGTGGGTTCGTCGTCGAAGTCGAAGTCGAACGGATCAGGTTCGCCGAGTTCTGCTTCGAGTTGCTTGAGTCGCCGCCATTCCGCCAGCGGGACCAGGATCACTTCCGCCCGGCGATAGCGCCGCACGACAATTGGCGTACCCGATTCGGCGACGTGCCGGACCGTGAATCCCAGCGAGTCGCGGAGTTCCGTGACGCCGACTTCGAGTTCATCAGGCGTCACAAGGTCATGCGGCATCGCGGGATAGAAATCCTGTACAGGAAAGAAAGTCAGCCCAACCCCGCGACGGTTCCCCCTGGTATCACCTGCGCTTCTGGCCGGGGAAGGAACCATTGGCTATGAGTCGAACTCTGCCAGACTGGCAATCGGTGGCCTCGTCCTCCC
>QWPB01000176.1 GCA_003671275.1 Planctomycetota bacterium
CGAGATACCCGAACCACGCTGGCTCCCAGCGAACTCCCGGTCACCAACCTGTTTCTACACGAACACCCCGTGAAGGTTCATTCCTTCACGGGGTGTTTTACTTGACCACCCACCCATACACCACCTCATTTCTCGCAACCTGATTCGCTCAACGAGCGAGTTCGAGCCTGCTCCTTACATTGATCTCACGGATCGATCATCGGACTGCTGCCACGCCTTCCAGTTTCGTGCCGCATCCAAGCTATAAATACTGATTATATTTTTCAGCCCTTGGGCTATCTTCCACAGTTTTCGCAAAGAAACCAGACGCTAGCGAGCACCGACTGCCCCCGAGGGGGTTTGCATGGCCGATGCACTCGCGGCTTTGTTTTTCATTTAATTATCTCCACCACGACGCTTTATTTCATTGAGCAGCAGCATGGCCCGTTACTTCATGGACACACGTCCCCCCAAGTTTAATCCCGAATCACTGTTCTGTACTCAAATGGTAAAGACCAGCCGCTGGGAAATGGCCCTCAGGTTGAGTCTGAACTCAGCCCTGTTTTGTGGTCCGATGTCCGTCAGTCCCACGGCTTGTCACTGTCCTGAATTCGGTAGGTACACATCCGCCATCATGCGATAGCTCCACGCGAGTCCCGGACGGGACGCATACAGGGGATTCACGATATCGCTTTTCCGGGCCATTGGATCAACTGTGGCGACGCCGTCGTTACTCGGACGACGAATGGCACACAGCTGGCGTTTTCCGAAATGCCCACAGAAATCTCGTTACGGGGCCGGTTGTTCGCGGATCGACCACAGATGTTGATATGTCCGGATCAAGACTTCTCCTTCGGAGATCGCTAATGAAGCCAGAGTGCGTTCCGGAATCGTGCTGCGAGCCAGGACTTCGAACTTCGGCTGGGCCGAAAAAACGACGGTTTCTCCTTCCAAACTGGTTGTATAGAGTCGATCGCCGACTTTGACGAGACTGGCCCAGGTGTTCCCCGTCACACGTTCCGTCCACAGGATTTTTCCAGTCTTCCATTCGATGCACTGGGCGGTTCCCGGTTCATTCACCATGTAGATATGCTCACCAACAATCACGCCGGAACCAATCCGTTGAGGAGCGCGGGGATGTCGCCACAGACGATGCGATTCCGTCAAATCGGCCCCCGTGGGAATCGTTTCCGTGGGCGTCCGCATCCCCATCCATGCTCCAGTAAAGCCACACATCGCGACGATTACCTGATCGGTGGCCAGTGGATTGGTGTAGACCAATTTGTCCTGAGAGTCATCCTTGAACAACCCCTGACAGGACCACAGATGACGTCCTGTCGACGGGTCATAGGCCTTGATTGCTCCCGGCCAACTGAGAATCAACTGCGGCTGTCCTCCGATTTGGCGAATGATGGGGGTACTCCAGGAGCCGATCCACTCGGAAGCCCCCTTGTCACCCAGCTTGCCGCCAGACTCTTCGACCTTCCAGGCGTCGGCCCCATCCTTCAACCGCAAGGCATATAGAGCTGTCCGTTCCCCGGGGCCGAAATTCAAGAACACCAGATCGCCCGCAATGACCGGTGACGCTGCCGTTCCCCAGATATGATGTGACGGCCCCAGATCGCGATGCCACTGCAAATTACCGTCCAGATCGTAACACGCGATCCCTGCCGACCCGTACGAGACAACGACTCGCTCGCCATCGGTGACCGGAGAAGCCGCACAGAATGGATTGGTGGCATGCGTGGGCTCTGCCGGCGTGTACTCAATCGTTTTTTGCCACAGCTGTCGCCCATCGCTTCGATGGAAGCAGATCAGTGAGCGTTTGGTGCCTTTATCGGTGGCCTGCGTCACGAAGATCCGTTCCCCCCAGATAATGGGAGTGGAGTTGCCCGGCTCCGGCAGAGGCACCTTCCATTGAACGTTCTTCTCGGGAGACCACTCCAACGGGACCGCCGTTTCACGGCACTCGCCATTCGCCAACGGACCACGCCATGCTGGCCAGTTCTCGGCTCGCAGATCTCCCCATCCGCAGAGCAGCAATCCCAGAAGACCCCACCATGATTTTGCGAACATGCGTTGCCCCTTAGAACACACAAGCCGGTGTGATTTCAGGATTCCATCATATCAACTTCATCGCATTCGATCCTAATCGAACGGTCAAGAACATTTCCGGCGTGTCGGCGTCAGGAAAGCAGGAAGCCGGTAGTCGGTCGCGTCAATCTTGCCTGTCCCACGATTTCCAGGAAAACGATGCCTCGAACGGCGTGCGTCAGACGGGATCGTCTGCCGTACCCACTTTTCTGATGCACACACAGCTCGATCGGGTGTGCCATGATTCGCAATCCAACACGCGACATTCTCGTTATCATGCAGGCATGGGAACACTGGAGCAAAAGCGACAACAGCTGGAGATCATCCTGCAAGAAGCGGGACGGGTCGTGGTGGCCTTTTCGGGCGGTGTCGATAGCGCCGTAGTGGCCTGTGCGGCTCAGCGTGTGTGCGGCGACCAGGCCGTGGCGGTGACCGCCGTCAGCCCCAGCCTGGCCAGTGGAGAGTTGGAGAACGCGATCGCCATTGCCGGACGAATCGGCATCGCCCATCGCGTCATTGGCACGCAAGAATTCGCCTCACCTGGTTATCTTCAAAACGCGAGCAACCGGTGTTATTTCTGTAAGACTGAATTGTATACGCGGATCGAGGAGCTGTTGCCGGAATTGGAGTACGACACACTCGTGAATGGGGCCAATGCCGACGATGTCGGAGACCATCGACCGGGGATGCGGGCCGCCACCGAGCATCACGTCCGCAGCCCACTCCTCGAAGCGGGTTTGACAAAGGATGAGGTCCGGGCGATCGCCCTTCAATGGGAGCTGCCCATCTGGGACAAGCCCGCCAGCCCCTGCCTGTCGAGCCGGATCGCGTATGGAGTGCCCGTAACACCAGAACGGGTTGCCCGTGTCGATGCTGCGGAAGCGTGGCTGCGAAGTGAGCTGGGCATTCGCGAACTGCGTGTCCGGCACGAGGCCCACGAACTGGCGCGCGTTGAACTACCGTTCGACCAGCTGCCCCGGATCTTTGCGGAACAGCGAGCCGGGAAAATCGCAGCCCAGTTGCGATCACTGGGATTCCAATATGTCACAATCGACCTCGAAGGGTTCCGCAGCGGCAGCTTGAACGCGGTGCTGACCGGTGAGGAACTGGTCCCGTTGCGACTCCCGAAATGACCTTGCGGGACCGCTCGGCATGAGGCGCCCCCTGATCCACAGTTGCCGTTGCTCTGGTTGCGGCAGGAATGCCGGGCCGCTCGTTTTCTGGGGAAATCGATCTGTATCGGATTTCTGGATTTTTGTCTTCGGGCAGCGGCTCTGAAACAGCCGATCCCTCCATAAAAAAACGTGCGGTGAAGCTCACCGCACGTTCCGCAGGATCGACCGTCGCGAACAAGGTTATGGCTTCTTCACATGCAGCCCAATACCCGAGTATTGGAACCCAGCGTTGGTCATCTTGACCGGGTTGTACAGGTTGCGGCCATCGAAAATCACCGGCGATCTCATCTTCAGCTTCATGTAGTCAAAGTCCGGGGTCCGGTACTCGTTCCACTCGGTCACAATGGCCAGGCAGTCGGCCCCAACGACCGCATCATAGTGATGCGCGTGGTAGGTCAGCTTGTCGCCATAGATTTCCCGAACGTTTTCGATCGCCACCGGGTCGTTGACGTGAACCGCAGCGCCGGCCTGCAGCAGCTGGTCAATCAGGACTAGTGAAGGTGCTTCGCGAATATCATCGGTTCGCGGCTTGAAGGCCAAGCCCCAGAGGGCGACATTCTTCCCCCTGAGCTTGTGCTGGAAGTGTTCGCTGATCTTGCCAAACAGAACACTCTTCTGTTTGTTATTGACGCTGTCCACGGCCTCCAGCATGTGGAGCTTCATTTCCTTTTCGCGAGCAACATTCACCAGTGCCCGGACATCCTTCGGGAAGCACGATCCGCCATACCCGACACCGGGAAACAGGAACGAGAAGCCGATCCGCTGATCATGACCGATCCCCCGGCGGACATCGTTGATGTCGGCCCCCACCCGCTCGCACAGGTTGGCCATTTCATTGATGAAACTGATCTTGGTGGCGAGCATGCAATTCGCCACATACTTGGTCATCTCAGCGCTTTCGAGGCCCATCGCCAGATACGGTTTTTCCGTTCGCAGGAATGGCTTGTACAGTTCCTGCAGGGTTTCCGCGGGCTCGGTGCGATCCGAACCGACCACCACGCGATCGGGCTTGGTAAAGTCGTCGATGGCGCAGCCTTCCTTGAGGAACTCGGGATTCGACGCCACGTCGACAGACCGCCCGATCAATTCCCGGAGCCGGTTCGCCACCTTGCGGTTGGTCCCCACAGGGACAGTGCTCTTGACCACCACTACCACGTTCTGGTTCAGATGAGGGGCAATCGAATCAACCGCACTGAACAGATACTTCAGATCGGCGGACCCGTCTTCGCTCTGGGGCGTCCCCACCGCCAGAAAGACGCAGTTCGCGGTCGGTACGCACTCGGCAACCTGGGTTGTGAATTTCAGCCGCCCTTGGGCGACATTCCGGGTGACCATCTCGGACAGACCGGGTTCATAGATCGGGATATCCCCTTTCTGGAGACGTTCGACCTTTTTCTGATCGATATCGACGCAAACGACGTCGTTGCCACTGTCTGCAAAACAAGTCCCGGTCACGAGGCCGACATACCCCGTTCCGATCATGACGATTCTCACGACGATTTCTCCTGGCGAACAAGTCCGTGCGATCTGCAACGAACCAAGGGGAGCCCCTACAAATTCAGCATATCATCGAAATCGCCATGACTCTGAACGGAGTCAAAGTTTACTGAAAGCCACATCTCTTCGTGCGGCACATAATTAGAAGACTCGATCTGATCATTGCGCCATGAAAAACCTGCGGAACCGGAACACCACGTGTATCCGTTTCCGCAGGCCGTATGTACACGCCGTAACCGCGTCATTTAGTCGTCGGACTGGTTGCTGCCGCTGAACCGCATGAAGTAGTAAATCACCGTCAAGAGGGATTCCAATGTAGCGGCCACATAAGTGAGCGCGGCGGCGGTCAGCACCTTCCGAACCGCAAGGGCTCCCTCGTCATCGACAATCCCAAGATCGGCCAGATGCCGCTTGGCGCGGGCACTGGCGTCGAACTCGACCGGCAAGTTGATCAGCTGAAACACGACCAGCCCGCTATAAGCAATCAGACCCAGCATCAGAAACCTGGGCTGGCTGAGGACCACCCCCAGAATGACCATCCCCATAAAAATCATGGGGCCAAACTGCGCCGCTGGCACCGCAGCATTTCGTAGCGACAGAAGGGCGTACCCCTGAGCATGCTGGAGGGCATGTCCCGCTTCGTGAGCGGCAATCCCAACGGCCGTTGCCGTCCGCCCTTCGTACACCTCAGGACTGAGTCGCAACATCCGGGCTGCCGGGTCGTAGTGATCGCCCAGATGCTGGTGGGTCATCTCGATTCCCACATCATCCACGCCGGCTTGCTCCAGAATGTGCTGTGCGGCGGCGGCGCCACTGAGCGGCGCCCGGACCTTCATTCCCGCCGCATAGGTGGAACGCAATCGGTACTGGGCCCAAATCATCAGCAAGAGGGCCGGGGCCGTGAAAATCAGCAGTCGGAAATCGAAGAACATGGGTGAGTCTCCCTGTCGGGGCAGCTGTGGGTCTGGACAGCGCCTGTCGATCAACACAAATCCTAGGTTCAGGAACGGAAGCCGAATAGACCCAGATCACCAAATTCGCTCCCCGATTTTGAACCGGTCGGGATCTCGATCGGTTCCGAATAAACCGGTCAGAACCATCCAATCACCCGTCGATTCGTGAGATTCGGTGAATTTTGTCAAGTGAAATCAACAGCCCCGGCGAAGGCGGAACGAACGTCCGATGAAAAGGATATGGCCCAGCCCGCTTCTAATCCGTATGACGCCCCTCCTTTGCGGGGACTGGGTTCTGTACAGGGAACCCTGCGCGTATTCGTGGCCCTCCAATGCTGGGGGTTTGCGGCGGCCCATCTGCACCTGGGGGCACAATCGGCCATTGCTCGCGTCCTGTCGACCGAATTCTTCTTATCGTCGTCTGACACCTCCACATTCGACCTGATTGCCGCCGGGCTGCTGACAGCCGGTGGAGTCACCTGTTTAATCCGTCCGAACTGGCCGGTGCTGTCGGGACTGTTCTTCAGCCAAGTGCTGTTCGTCGGGGCCAAGATCTGGTTGGGTGAGGGCGGACACCCGGCGCTGGTTCTAATGCGGAATGCCATCCCGATCGTGTCGCCGGTCTTGCTCTGTTTCGCTGATTTCTGGCCATCACCCCCGAAGTTCTCGCTCGGATTCTGGATGGCAGTGGCGACTCTGGCCCGACTGGCGATCTGTGCGGGATTCATTGGGCATGGCCTCGATGGACTGATCCAGAGCCAGTATGGGGGTGATCTGGTGACCGCCAGCCAAGGGGTACTCAATCAGTTCGCCCCAGGTCGGTATGAGATCCGCCAGGCCCGGGTCGCCCTCGAGGTCGTTGCCGCGCTCCAAATCGGGATCGGAGTCGCTCTGCTCTGCTCGCGGTCGCGCCCCGCAGCAGCACTGGGAGCTGTTCTGGGGCTGCTCGTCGCGGGCTGTTACGCCATGGGACTGGGCATGGCGGGATATCCTCGGGCCCTGATCCATATGGCCATGGGAGGGCTGCCCGCCGCGCTGTGGCTTTTCTGGGTTCAAGCCACGACCGAAGGAGAATTACGATACATCCCTGAAACACAGCCAATGCATTCGCGGCGTCGCTAATTGAGCCAGTTGACAGCTGCGATCGATCAGGCATGGGGGCGACGGGCAATGGCTCGCTGACGCTCTTCCGCTGTCAGTTCGTAGACTGTCCGCAACAGCCGATCCATCGCGGGGGTGAACTCCCGTTGTCGTCTCGCCATGACTGTCCCGGCCAGTTCCAGGCTGGGGCCTAACCCCTCTGGATTTTCTTCGATCACCCCATGCCAGATCCGGCTGAATGAGGGAATGTGCTTGGGCAACAATCGTCCGCCCGGCAGGATCATGCTCATCACGCCAACTGCCGATCCAGTATTGAACAGGCTGCAAAGAGCGGTCTTGGAATGATCGGCAATGAAGCATCCAACCTTGGTCGAACCGCTGGAGATCGATTCGCCCCAAAGCGGCACGGAGACCGCCGTGTAGTCGTTCTTCAGATCACTGTTCGTACTGAGTGCTCCCAGATTGACCCACGGGCAGATGTAGCTGTGCCCAAGGAATCCGTCATGATACTTGTTCGAACAACCATGAAAGATGCTCTCTTCAATCTCTCCTCCCACGCGGCATGACGGACCGATCGTCGTTCCCGATTTGACGTGGGCGCGAAACAACTGGGAATCACTCCCGACAAACGCTGGCCCTTCAATGCGAGTGAATGGCTGAACTTTCACTCCCTCGGCAATCCACACCGGGCCGCTCCGCGCGTCGATGACCACAAATGGGTCAATCTGCGCAGCGGGGTCGATGTAAACATCTTCGTCTTTGCCAAGCACCGCGACCTGTGATCCCAGGGTGACTTTCGAAGGACCATGCGGACGCGTGTGAAAGTCCTGCTCCAGCTGGGAACCGTTGTGATGCACCAGATCCCAAGGGTAGTTCACCAGCGATCCTCTCGCGACGACTTCACGCTGCATGCGGGCGAGCCGCAGTACACTGGCCGCGAAGTCATCCAGATCCAGTTGGGCGGCCTGCTCCGGGGCCAGGACCAGCGCAACCAGCGTCCCGTCGATCCATAGCCCGTCCCCTGGATGAAGGCTCTTGAGTTGCTCCAGTTCGGGAAGCCAGCGCCCATTCATGAGCAATGTGGGTTCAGCGCTGAGCCATGTCAGTGAGTTCAAGTGAGCGGAGGGATGCTCGGCCTGATAGACCTCGGTGAGCCACGGACGCAGAAAGCCCCCCCATTCCGAAGGTGCCAGGTATCGGTTGACTCGCTCCCGCAAGCCCGATTGCCCACAGACCAGCTCATAGACTGGCCGCATCCAGCTCAGCGGACGAAACTGGTCAGCTCGCCCATCCTCAAAGTACGCCACCTGCATGCCGAGACCCTTCTCCTGCAAGACCCCACGCATGGGCCTTCGCTCACCCCAGGCCAGCGGCCTGGTGATTCCCCTCCGTGGGGTGATGGGCGGAATATATCCACGTCCCCGCCATCAGGGGAACAGCGATTGCGATCAGCGAACAACTCCCGGTGAGCATCATCCCGATCGACGACCGAAATGGTCGGCAGCACTGGACCACTCACGATTACTCTTTCTTCACCGGGGGCGTCCGCGTCATCACATAGGCGAACAGATCGGCTAGCTCTGTATCGCTCAGCTTCTCAACCAGCCCGTCCGGCATGATCGAGGTGTCCATTGCCTTGAGGATTTCCACCTCCTCCCGGTTGAGCAACGTCGATTGATTGTTGGCCCCGCGGATCGAGACGGTGCGGTCATCCTGCTTGTCGATCAGGCCGGTCAGCGTCAGGCCACTGGTCGTGACGATCTGGAACTGCGTGAACTCCTCGCGGATGGCTGCGCTCGGGTCGACGACCGAGAGCAACAGGAAGTCGATATTGTCGCGTTCGTACCCGGTCAAGTTCGGGCCGGTCTGGCCCCCTTCGCTGAAGAGGGTGTGACACGTCGCGCAGTGCTTGGTGAACAGCGCGCGGCCGCGGGTCATCTGTTCGGCGTCGACCGTCTTCCCACGCTGAGCCACGAGAGCTGTGCGCAGCCGGGCGACCTGCTGCTGCTTCTCCTCACTCGTCGCGCGGGTCTTGCCCCACAGCTTATTGAGCATCGTCTGCACCTCGGCGTCCTCATGCAGCCGCATCTGCTGCACGATGTCGAGCGGGATCACCGCAGCCTTGATTCGGAAGGCGGCGACCTCGGCGAGCAGCTTCTTGGCCCACGCGGCCCGGCTGGCCAGGACGCGGTGCGCGATGCTGCGCAGGTCCTGCTCATCGGGAAGCGAAGTGTGATACCGCGAGCAGATCGCCTCGCCGATGGCGGGATCGTCGAAGTTGATCAGCGACTGCAGGGCTGCCCGTTTGATCGCAATCGAAGGGGACCCCAGCAGGTTGATCAGCACGGGCGAGACCTTAGCCGCCTTCACTTCGCCGAGGACCGCGATGTACGACAGCCGCTTGGGGCGGTCCGCTCCTTCGTTGGCGATGAACTTCAGAGCCTCGTCGATGGCCTCCTGCTTGCCGAGCCGGATGTTGAGGACCAGGTCATCCTGGCCGAGTGACTTCTGGTAGGCGGTGATGGCCTGGGTCAGCGACTCCGGCAGCTGTTTGATTTCGCGTCCCTGGTAGGCTTCCAGGAACCCGCTGATGAGGGTTTGCTTGTGAGCATCGGACGGGGCGATGGCCAGCAACTGGGCGCAGGTTTCGAGGTCTTCGGGTTTGCCGGTCAGAGCGTACCGCTGCATGAGACGCGGAACGATGGTCTTGGCTGTGATCGGGTGATCCCAGAGGGCCCTGTCACCAAAGAGAGTGAGTACTGCCTCCCGGTCGCCGCCACATTGGGCTTCGATGGCCCACCAGAGGAGCAGTGGCATGTGCAGATCGCTGGCGTCCTCATCCCGCTGCAGGAGAGCCTGCACAATCGGGAGGCCGTACTTCGCGGGAAGACGCTTGGCTGTTGAGGCGAGCTGTGAGCGGACCTGAACGTACGACTCCTCGCTGGCGAGCTGCGCCATGCGAGCCGCGAGAGCCTCATCGATTCGGCGGTCATCACCGACGAGACGTACCGTCCAGCGGCGGATGTCTTCGTTAGGACTGCCCAGGAGTTCGAGGGCGAGTTCCGGAGTGAACCCGCCGGTGCGATAGACGATCCACAGGGATTCCAGAGATCCCGGTCCGTTGGCTTTGGCTGCCAGAATATGTTCATCACGAATCTCCCTAGCTCCGTCGACAATCAGGAAAACATCTGCTGCTGGTAGCACCGAGGACTTGAAGTTCAGGCCATCGGAAATGAATTGGCTCAGTGTCCTCACAGCCGTAAACCTCACCCATTTATTTGGGTGGGCCAGCAGTTCGCGTAGCGTATTATAATTCAATTTTGCGAAGTCCGTCGCCGTCCACGGCTTTCCATTCGGACTCAACCCCGGTACCGAATCCTTCCCACTCAGCCGATAAATCCGCCCGCTGGCCTTGTGCCAGTTATCACGCGGGTCGACGTGCGAGAGCCGCGAGTCGTACCAGTCCGCCAAGTAGACCGCTCCGTCTGGCCCGACTTTCAGGTCGACAGGCCGGAACCAATGGTCGTTCGTCGTGACGATCGGCGGCAAGTCCTTCGTGCGATAGGTCGACGAGTCGGCCATCAGCTCGCTGGCCCAGACGCGGTTATGCAGGGCGTTCGCGCTGATCACCATGCGGTTGAACTTCGGCGGCAGCAGGCCCCCCTCGTAGATCGCGAATGTCTGCGGGAATCGGTCGCCGTCCCCCTCGTGCCGCATATGCTCGAACCACCCAAACGCATACGGGTTGGTCAGCGGTCCATGCTTGGCCCAGCCTTTGATACCGTAGCTGCCTTGTGGGTAGTACATCCCGCGCGTGCCGCCGCCGTTGGTCCCGGAGAAGACGCGGCCCGCTCCGTCGATGTCGAGACTGAACGTGTTCCCCCCCCCTTCGGCGTAGATCTCGAACACCTTTGTGACCGGGTGATACCGCCAGATGCACTGGCCCAGGAACTTCACGTTCTTGGTCACTTCCGAGGAGATGTTGGCAGTCGTCGTGCTGCCGTTGGCTCCGTAGAGCCATCCATCCGGCCCCCAGCAGAGACTGTTGGCGACTGAGTGCGTGTCCTCCAGCCCGAACCCGGAGAGATGCACCACCGGGTCGCCATCCGGAACGTCGTCGCGGTCTGCATCCGGATAGAACAGCAGGTAAGGCGGGTTGAGGACCCAGATCCCGCCGCCGCCCTGCAGGACAGCCGTCGCGATGTTGAGGCCGGTGATCACATCTTTGGAGCTGTCGTACTTCCCGTCCGCATCGGTGTCTTCGTAGACCGTGATCCGGTCGGCCCCCTTCACATGGTTCGGCGGAGCAGCTGGAACCTTGTCGAACACAGCTCGCAGGTACTGGTCATACTTGATGACCTTGAGCCCCTCGGGAAACGGGTATTGCAGGTACTGCACGACCCACATGCGCCCGCGATCATCGAACGACATATACAGCGGCTGGCGGACCTGCGGCTCGGCCATCACCAGGTCGACCTGCAGCCCTTCGGTCGTCTGAAACAGCTTGACCGCCTCGGGAGCCGGCGTCGGCTCGGAGTCATCACCGACAGCTCCGCGACCGCCGAAGGTCTGGATGATCTTCTCGACCTCTTCGTTCCCGGCGAGGTCTTTTTTGAAGACATCGCGATCGGGGGCCGTAGTCGTTTTTCCAGACGACGGGGGAGGATCAGCTGCGTAGCCCCACATGCCTGCAGATGTGATCCCCGCAAAAAATACGATGCCCCAAGTGCGAATCGCAGCCATCAGTCACCCCCACTCGCAAACCCGTGACGCCTCTCGGTATCGAACTGCCATCGTCCTTGGGCATCGTACCCATCAGCGTCGATCGATTCGAGGACGCTTCGCACTCCGAGAACTGTTGGCGGGAACCGTGAATGAGCGGCGCCCCTCGGAGGGAACCAGATACCGAGCGGCCAATCGCTGCACATGCCCCTGAATGATCTCTCGAAGTGCGGGCGGAGCGAGCACCTCAGCCTGATCTCCATATCCCAGAATCCACCAGGAGATTTCGCGCACGCCAGCGACCGTCACTCGAAATTCCAGCGTTCCGTCCGCGTTCCACTCTGTCTTTTGAGTGGCATGCCAGACAACTTCCTGAACATTTCGAGCCACGAGCGGTTGGAACCGCACAACAACTTCCACGTCTGGCACTTCACGAATCATGCGCCAGGCGTTGCCAAAATGCTTCTTCAACGAGAATCGCGGGGGAATGACGTAATTGTCAGCCGTCAGGGTCGACGACTGAATCCGGCCAATCTGAAACGTCCGAACCTCGCGGTGTAGCGATGATCGTCCGACGACGTACCAGGCCCGATTCTGAAAAAACATTTCGTACGGGCTGACCAGCGTTGAGATCGTTTTTTCCTCCAGCAGGCTGTGGTACCTCACCCGCACCTTGCACCGGAGTTCAATGGCCTTCATGACGTTTTCATAGTGCTGCTGGGAATCCGCAGGAGCCCGTTGAGGCTCCAGAGAGATCTGCAACCGGGACGACAACTCTGAAATATGGCTGCGAATCGATTCGGGAAGATTGGCCAACAGCTTCAGAGCGGCATCCCGGGCAGCCCCTTGAAACGGGACACCGACTTCTGATTGCCCCAGCTTTTCTCCAAGCAACAACAGTGACAACGTTTCGCCGACTGTCAAATCCGTGGGAGGGAGAAACGTGGATGGGGGAATCCAGTACCCTTGCTCTGACTCGTCATACAAGAGCTGAATCCCCGAATCCTGTAGAATCCGCAGATCGCGAAACACAGTCCGCTTACTGACACCCAGGAATTCCGCCAGTTGGCCAGTGTGGTACCGTCTGCCCGATTGCAAGTACTCCAGGATCTGGAGCATCCGCCGTATTTTACTTGCTGAGCTCATATTGACGGTCAGCCCCCATCGTCCGCCACAGCCCCCCCATCTGGCAGAAACCATCGGGGAAAACACGCTGATCTGCGTACAATGTCGTCTTTATCAGAACGGTTGTACAGACCTGAGACAGGTTTTCCATGAATCAGCCAATCTGCCTTCGAAAGCGCAGCACGTCTCGTGGAGACAGTCATCGAAAAAAGACACAACAATTTACTATCATGTAAGTTAACGTCAAAAAACTCCCTATTAAGCACAGCCCTCTGCCAAGAGTCTGATCGTCGTCCTCCCGAAGGTGTCGCATCACGCGATCCTCACCCGGCAGGGATTCCTCTGGGAGTCCGCGAACAACGGGCGATTCCCAGCGGTACATAAGCGGTGAAGTTCGTGCGGTGCCAAAGGCGTCTTCCAACCGTCCTGCCGGGAAATTCGATTGCTCCGGCGGAAATTCGAGGATAGACTCAAGGAACTAATCGGGATATTCCGTTTTTGCCACTGGATTCCCGATCCGATTGTGGAGCGACCAATGAACAATTTTCGTCGTGATATGCCAGCTTGGGGCATCAGCATCCTGCTGAATGCCACGCTGCTTTTGACATTCCACATGGTCACCTGGACGATCCGGGCCACGCAAAACGACGAGGAAATCGTCAGCGTGATGGACGATGTCGTCCAACAGGAAATGATCTTCCAGGACGCCATCGCCAACGATCAGGTCGGACAGGAAGGGCAAACGCTGTCGATTTCCCCGTCGATGGCAGCCTCCACGGGCGCAGGCCCTTCCGAACGACCGCTTGATGAACAGGTCAACGAGGTCGTCAATCCGGATATCCCGCAGTTGGTGGAAGCGAATATCGCCATCCCGGAAAACGTCTCCCTCACCGAAACCGTCACCGGTGCCAAAGGTGTCAGCGACAAAGTCAGCGGCGGAGCGGCGGGCGTGATGGACCGCCTGACGTTCGAGATTCGACAATCGGTCAAAGAACGCCAGACGCTGGTCATCTGGGTATTTGATGCATCCAGTTCGATGAAGCTGCGGCGGGAAGAGATCGTCAAGCGATTCGACACTGTTTACAAGCAGCTGGACCAAGAACACGCCACCGATGGCCTGTACACCGCGATCGTCTCCTACGGCGAAAAGGTCAACATTCTGACCCCCGAGCCAGTTCGTGACGTAAAACCGCTGGTCGACGTGGTCCAGAAGATTCCGGACGACGTCAGCGGTAAGGAAGTCGTCTTCGCAGCTGTGGGACAAGCGGTCGACAAATGGAAGGCCTTCCGCAAGAACGATGGCAAGTGGAACAAGCTGGTGTTCGTCGTAACGGACGAACGGGGTGATGACGACGCTGTCCTGGAAGAAGTGATTTCGACCTGCAAACGCACCCACACCCGCGTATTCACGGTTGGCAATGCTGCGGTCTTCGGGCAAAAGCAAGGATTCGTGAAGTGGACCTACGAGGACGGGTTTGAAGAGTACCTGCCCGTCGACCAGGGACCAGAAACCTATTACCCCGAAGGACTTCAGCTTCCCAGCTGGGGTGAAGGCGGCGACTGGCAGGCCAACATGATGTCCGCAGCTTACGGGCCCTACGCATTGACTCGCCTGAGTGCGGAGACCGGGGGCATGTACCTGCTTTCCGTCGATGTGGAACGCGGCAAACGATTCGACCACGATGTCATGCGAAACTACGCCCCGGACTATCGCCCGATCCGGCAGCAGGAAGAGGATCTGCGTAAAAGCATGGCAAAATCAGCCCTCGTCGCGACCGCCGACCTGACCTACAAAGCCAACGGACAACGCAGCCTTCCCGTTCCAGCCACGGTGTTCCGCGGCTACAACGACAACATTTTGCGAGAAGAACTCGGCGAAGCCCAGAAGCCTGTCGCCACGGTCGAATACGAAATCAAACGGCTGTTGCAAGCACTGGAGGCTGGCGAAAAAGATCGGGACAAGATCCGCGAGGCTCGCTGGCGGGCAGCCTACGACCTGGCACTCGGACGCCTGCTGGCCCTCTATGTGCGATACGATGGCTACAACCGCATGCTGGCAGCCATGAAAGTCAGCCCGAAACAGTTCAGCAAGAAAGAGAGCAACGAGTGGCACTTGGTACCATCCAGCAATATTGAGTCGGGTGTAGAAATCAAGAAGATTGCCGACCGATCCAAGAAGTACCTGAAGCGAGTGATCGACGAACACCCCGGGACCCCTTGGGCCGAATTGGCTGAAAAGGAACTCCGGCTCGACATGGGTTGGACCTGGGAGGAAGGCAGCCGCCCGCTGCCAGAAGGAATGATGGGACAAAATCTGAACGACGAGGATGCAGCCCGCCTGCTCCTTGCCGAGGAAGAGCAGGTTCAACGGAGGATGCAAGGACCGCCACCCAAGCCACGGGATCGCCCGAAACTCTGACCACACAAGGCTCTCGTGCCACCACGGGGGCCTTTTGTTTTGGAAGCCAAGGATGGCGAAGTAGGCCATTTCGGAGACAGTGTCAATTTTTTAAGGCGAGACGCTTGCGGGGGAAGAAAGAGCGGATACCATGTGCCTCCCACCTGCGACCGGCAGGTGTCGCGATCTTTGACAACATGGTTGGTGACCCCGA